>JAITTX010000063.1 GCA_031286755.1 Paraburkholderia sp. | reverse complement strand
CCGTGCACAACCCCGTGACGCAGGAAGTCGTTGGCATCGTGAGTCTGGCGGGGCCGAGCAGCCGCCTGCCGGAAGAGCGGCTCAAGGAACTTGCGCCGCACTTGCTGGAAGCCGCCTCGGATATGGGGGCCGCCACGCTCAGCTCGCGCATTTTCAAGCGGAACGCGGCCGCGGCGCCGGTTCCCGATGCCGTTCAAGCAACAGGCACCTGGGGACGGAGCCGGGCGGCGAAAAAATAAGCGGCCGGTTTCGCGCCAGGCGGCGTTCGTCCTGCGCCGATACCGGTGCCGGGGCGGCGTGCCGGCTAACGGGAGCGAGGTGCTTTCACGCGCCGCCGCTCGCGTCGCCGCTTCCCCAAATCGCATGCAGCGCCTGCAAGGTGGCCTGGATCGCCGGGTCGCCGCTGCGGCCTTCGGCATAGACGAAGGCCAGTTGCGTCGTCGCGCGATGGTCGCCAAAGAACACGGCCTCGCCCGCATCGCGCGCTTCGATCGCCAGTGCCTCGCGCATCAGGCCCACGCCGACGCCCGCCGCAACGAGCGCGCGCATCAACTGCTCATGATCGGCCTCGACCGTCTCGACCGGTTTGATGGAAGCCCGCCGCAAGATCTCGTTGAGGACTTCCTGATGGCCGCTGCGTGGCGCCATGCGGATCCACGGCTTGTTCGCGAGCCGCTCCAGCGCGCAATCTTCGAAGCGTTCCCACGAAGCCGGCACGACGAGACGAAACGTCATCTCATCGAGCACCTGCATGCGCGTGCCTTCGGGCCGCGTCTTGCACACCAGCAGCGCCGCGTCGATTTCCGCGCTGCGCAGCGCATCGACGAGCCAGCTCGTGCGGCCGACCTGCAGGTCGATCTTCAAGCCGGGATGCCGCACGACCATTTCCGCGAGTAAGGGGCCGACGCGAAGCACGGCGGGGTCGAGCATCACGAAGCCCACGCGCAGGCGCCCTTCGATCTGGGCGCGAAAGCCACGCGCGGCATGGACGAACTCGCCGAACGCCTCGATGGCCTTTTGCGCCTTGCCTAGCAGCGCCTCGCCGCTTTGCGTGAGCGTCACCGACGACGTCGTGCGCGAGAGCAGCCGCACGTCGAGCTCCTCTTCGAGGCTTCTCAATTGCCCGCTGACAGCAGGCTGGGTGACGTGCAGTGCTTCGGCTGCTTTGGTCACGCTGCCAAAGCGCGCGACCGTCACAAAGGTGCGAAGTTGCCGGATGTCCATGCGTTTGCGCTCGCTGTGTTCTTCAGAAGGCGCGCTTATGAGCTTTATCGGAGAAAGTGATTTCCTCGCTCTAGGCGCGGCAATTATTCTGGACTTCACGGGACGCACCGGGCAATCCGGACGCGCCCGAAGACAGAGATCAACGATTCCCGGAGACAACATGAGTGCATCCATCCTCCCTGAACAGGCGGCCGAAGGGTTGTGCGCGCTGAGCGCGACAGAAGCGGTCGACCTCCTGAAGAAGCGTGAGGCGTCCCCCCTCGATTTCGTCGATGCAGCCATCGCGCGCATCGAGGCCATCGATCCGGTCGTGAATGCGCTGCCCCTGCGCCGCTTCGAGGCCGCGCGCGTGGCCGCGCGCCACTTCCCGAAACCCGATGACAGCCTGGCCGCCATGCCGGGCTACCTCGCGGGTCTGCCGATCGCGGTAAAGGACTACAACGATCTCGCCGGCGTGGAGACCACCTATGGTTCGCCGATATTCAGGAACAATGTGGCGCAGTCCTCGGACCTGACCGTCGCGAATCTCGAACGCCACGGGGCCATTGCGCTCGCGAAGTCCAACGTGCCCGAATTCGCCGGCGCCAACACCTTCAATACCGTGTTCGGCGCGACGCGTAATCCGTGGGACACGCGCCTGAGCGTCGGCGGATCGTCGGGCGGCTCCGCGGCCGCGCTCGCATCGGGCATGGTTTGGCTCGCGACCGGCAACGACCTGGGCGGCAGCCTGCGCATTCCCGCGAGCTACTGCGGCATCGTTGGCATGCGGCCGAGCGTCGGGCGCGTGCCGCGTCCTGTGTCCGCGGTGCCGTACGATTCGTTGTGGGTCGAAGGCCCGATGGGCCGCACCGTTGCCGACGTCGCGCTGATGCTCGACGCCCAGGCGCACTTCGACGCCCGCGACCCGCTCTCATGGCCGCGTCCGGCCATGCCGTTCGCCGATGCGGTCCGTCGGCCGCGTGCGCCGCGGCGAGTCGGCTTCACGCCGGATCTCGGGATCGGCAAGGTCGAGCGGCAAGTCGCGCGGGTGTGCGAGCAGGCCGCATTGCGCTTCGCCGAACATGGCGCGCAAGTCGATGACGGTTGCCCCGACTTTGCCGGCGGTTTCGAAGCGTTCCAGACCTTGCGCGCGAATCTCGTGGCGGCCGTGCGCGGGCCGTTGCTCGATACCGACCGCGAGCGCATCTGCCCCGAGATCATCTGGAACATCGAAAAGGGCTTGCAGCAAAGCGGCGCGGACGTTGCCCGCGCCGAGCGCTTGCGCGGCGAGCTGTTCAATCGCGTGAGCGCGTTCTTCGGCACTTACGACGTCCTCGCATGCCCGACCGTCGCGGTCGCACCGTTTCCGGTCGAGCAGCGCTATCCGACCGGGATCGACGGCGCGCCGCTCGATTCGTACATCGACTGGATGTATCTCACGTTCGTGCTGACACTGACCGGCTGCCCCGCGATCTCGATTCCTGCCGGCTTCACGGACGACGGCAGGCCAGTCGGCTTGCAACTGATGGGCCGCCCGCGCGGCGACTTCGAACTGATCGCCGCGGCGCAACTGCTCGAACAGACGCTCGCCGTTTCTGCATTCCTGCCGCAGACCGCCCCGCAACCCGCGCCGTGACGGCGACCCGGCAATCTTCGTAGTTCCGTCACCAGAATAGAGACAGAGCCAGGAGACGATCATGTCGGTCGATAGCAAGCCTGTAGCCAATGCGCCTGCGCTGCACGAGCAAGGCGATGAAAACCCGCCGTTCCTCGAACTCGTCGCTTTGCGTGTCACCGCGTGGTGCGAGAAGTGGTACCCCGATGCATTTGTGTTCGTTTCGCTCACGGTGCTTGCTGTCGCGCTGGGGGCGCTGGCGATCGGCGCGTCGCCGCGCGCCGTGGCCGTGTCGTTCGGCAACGGCTTCTGGAGCCTGATTCCGTTCACCATGCAAATGGCCATGGTCGCGATCACGGGCTACGTGATCGCGAGCTCGCCACCCATCGCCCGCCTCGTCACGCGCGCCGCACGCGTGCCGAAGAGCGGGCGCGCCGCAGTCGCCTATGTCGCATTCCTGAGCGTGCTCACGTCGCTCCTGCACTGGGCGATCAGCCTCGTGTTCGCGGGCCTGCTCGTGCGCGAGCTGGCGCGGCGCACCGACTTGCGCATGGACTATCGCGCGGCAGGCGCGGCGGCGTACCTCGGCATCGGCGCAACCTGGGCGATGGGCCTCAGTTCTTCCGCCGCGCAACTGCAGGCGAACCCGGCGAGCATTCCGGCCTCGCTGCTGCCGATCACCGGCGTCATCCCGTTCAGCGAGACCTTGTTTCTTTGGCAGAGCCTGACGATCGCGCTCGCGCTCGTGGTGACGTCGACGCTGATCGCGTGGTGGACGGCACCAGGCCCCACGCGGGCCAAGACCGCTGCCGAGCTCGGCATCGTGCTCGACACCATCGACGACGCCTTGCCCCCGCGTGAACGTCCCGGCGAATGGCTCGAATACAGCCCCGCGCTGATTCTGGTTCTGGTCGCGCTCGGCGGCGGCTGGCTCGTCAACGAGTTCGCGAGCCAGAACTGGCTGGTCGCGATCTCGGGACTCAATACGTATAACCTGATTTTCCTGATGCTCGGCATGCTGCTGCATTGGCGCCCGAAGCGCTTCTTGCGTGCCGTCTCGAAGGCGGTGCCGGTTACGGCGGGGGTGCTGGTCCAGTTTCCTCTCTACGGCGCGATCGCGAGCATGCTGACCTCGGCGAAGGGCGCGGCGGGTGAGTCGCTCACGCATTACCTCTCGACGATGTTCGTCAGCATCGCCTCGACGGACACGTTCGCGCTGGTGATGGGCGTGTATTCGGCGGTGCTCGGATTCTTCGTGCCGTCGGGTGGCGGCAAATGGGTGATCGAAGCGCCGTATGTGATGCAGGCGGCGAATGCATTGCATGTGCACCTGGGCTGGGCCGTGCAGATCTATAACGCAGCGGAGGCGCTGCCGAACCTGATCAATCCGTTCTGGATGCTGCCCTTGCTGGGCATTCTCGGACTGAAGGCGCGCGATCTGGTGGGGTTCACGTTCGCGCAGTTCGTCTGCGGGACGGTACTGGTGCTCACGATGCTATGGGCGCTTGCGCCGACGCTTGCCTGGCATGCGCCGGTGATGCCATAAGCAGGGACGCGGGGCGGCAACCGGGCGGCAGACCGCTGCCAGCCCGGGTTGACCACGGTCGTCCGGCCTGGATCACCATGCACGTTTTGTCCGGGCGAACGTCGTCTCTGTCCATTGAGGGGAACGCGGCGCAGGCTCTAAATTGGCGTCATTAAACCCACCGGGGGCCCGCGAGCGGCAAGGTTGCCTCGCGCGCCACCCCGCCCGTGCGTACCGCCAACGGAGCGGTATGTTCGGGCGGCTTCAGAGGAGACGCCGCGATGACCCATCAGATAACCCTCCGTTTCGAGGACGGAGTGACCCGCTTCATCGAGTGCGAGGAGGACGAGCACGTCACCGATGCCGCCATTCGCGCCAGAATCAATATTCCACTCGACTGCCGTGATGGCGTGTGCGGCACCTGCAAGGCAGTCTGCGAGTCCGGCGAGTACGTGCTGGGCGATTGCGTGGAAGATGCGCTCAGTCCGGAGGAAGCGAGCGCCCGCAAGGTTCTCACCTGCCAGATGAGCCCGCGTTCGGCCTGCGTGATCCGGATCGCCACGAACGCCGATGTCTCGGGCACCGGCCCGTCCTCGCACAGGGGGCGCATCGTCGCCTGCCAGCGAGCGTCGGACACCACGATCGTCTTCTCGGTCGAGCTCGAAAACCGTGCGGATCTGAGTTTTCTTCCAGGGCAGTACGTCAACATCCGGGTGCCCGGCACCGACCAGACAAGGTCTTACTCTTTCAGTTCGGGGCCGTCCGTGCGCCACCTGTCCTTCCTTGTGCGCAACGTGCGCCAGGGGGCGATGTCGACGTGGCTTTGCGAAACCGCCAAAGCCGGGGACGCGATCGAGTTTCGCGGCCCGATGGGAAGCTTCTACCTGCGCCCCATCGAGCGGCCGGTGCTGTTTCTGGCGGGGGGCACGGGCCTCGCGCCGTTTCTTTCGATGCTGGACAAGATCGTCGAGGAGGGCGGCAGCCCGTATCCGATCCACCTGATCCTGGGGGTGAACAGCGATGACGATCTGGTTGGCATCGACCGGCTCGAAGCTTATGCGCAGCGCCTGTCGAACTTCACCTATGCCTGCACCGTCGCCAGCCCCGATAGCGTCCATCCCAACAAGGGCTATGTGACCCAGCACATCGGCGCCGCCCAGCTCAACGGCGTCGATGCGGATGTCTACCTCTGCGG
>JAITTX010000464.1 GCA_031286755.1 Paraburkholderia sp. | reverse complement strand
GTCCTGTCACGACAGTACCGCTTCGGGACGCTGATGTTGTGGGTCGCATACTTCATGGGCCTGTTGATCTATTACCTGCTCACCAACTGGCTGCCCACGCTGTTTCGCGACACGGGTTTTTCCGGCGCGCATGCCGCTCTGATGACATCGCTGTTCCCGCTTGGCGGCGTGCTGGGCAACCTGTGCGTCGGCTGGTTCATGGACCGCCTCAACGCCAATCGCGTGATCGCGGCAACGTATGTGCTCGCCGCAATGATGGTTCTGCTGGTGGGGCGCGGTGTTGGCCACCAGTTGTGGCTCGGCACGCTCATCTTCCTGACCGGGACATTGGTCACGAGCGCAGTCACGTCGATGTCCGCGCTAGCCGCCGCGTTTTATCCGACGCACGGGCGGGCGACCGGCGTTGCCTGGATGCTCGGCGTGGGGCGCATAGGCGGGGTGGCGGGCGCACTGGTGGGCGCGGCGCTGATGGGCTTCGGCTGGCAGATCGGCTCCGTGTTCAGCCTGCTCGCGCTGCCGGCGCTGGTGTCCGCGTGCGCGCTGTTCGTGATGATCGGGTATGGCGCATCCGTTTCGCAGACGCGCGCACAGCAAAGCGCGCCAATGCATTAGACAATGAGCGAGGTTTTCCGGCATCCAGGCGGATGCCGGATGCTCGCAACAGCGGAATCACTTTCGCTTGCGAAAAGTGTTTGGCGTCACGCCAGTGAAGCGCTTGAAGAATCGCGTGAAATAGGCGGGCTCCGTGAAGCCCAAAAAATCGGATACCTGATTGATATTGAGCGCGGTGTAGGTGAGACTGCGCTTCGCTTCGAGCAGCAGTCGCTGGTGAACGAGGGCGAGCGCGCTTTTGCCCGCTATTCGCTGAGAAATCATGTTCAGATACACCGGCGTCACGCCCAGGCGTTCGGCGTAACGGCTGATTGGAAAGTGTTCGCGGTAATGTTTTTCGATGAGGCCGGAGAAGGCCTTCATGTGGGCCTGGCCACGGTCCTGAGGTTCATTCCTTTCCTCGCCCTGTTGATCCTGGCGACTGACCCATACGACGAGCGCGCTCACGAGCGACCGGAGCATCAGGTCCCTTGAAGGCGCGGGAAGGCCGTATTCCTGATTCAACTGGCCGCACAGGGTATTCAGGTAAGGCCGGTCGTTGCCGACCGGATAACAGCCCGGGTGCTCGAGCACCCGGCGCGGCGCATCGATTTGCTGCTGGAGCCAGTTCATCAGCGGCGCGGCAATCGTAATCACATATCCGTCGACCTCCGGAGAGAACTGGAAGCCATGCACGCACATCGGCGGAACGACCTGGACCGATGGCGTGTTTATCCGTGTTTTCTCGCCCTCGATTTCGAGCTGGGCCACGCCTTTCTGAACGTAGAGGATTTGCGCAAGGTCCGCGTGGCGGTGTTGCCGGATTTCCCAGTCGTGCAAGCTGCTTCGCTCGGGTATCGATTCGCAGTGCAGCAAATCGAGCGTGCTCCAGTCAGGCCCCTCGCCGTATAACTTGAAGACGGGGATGTTGTGCTGCGGCGGATGCTTCATGATTTCATCGCCGGGTTGCCGGCCTGCATGGGACTTTTTAAAAGTCCAATTTTAATCGAAAAAATTGCCTTATCAGCGCTGGGTATTTCTAGAAAAATGCAATTCAACCGTGGCGCCCATCATTGAGGCTCGACGAGCAAAGTAGAAGCCACGGCGTAGAGGAATACAGGAGACATCGGTCATGAAGACTAAGGTAGCGATCATCGGCGCCGGGCCGTCCGGCCTGCTTTTGGGACAGTTGCTGCACAAGGCGGGCATCGACAACGTCATTCTTGAACGCCAAAGCGGCGAATACGTGCTCGGCCGGATCCGCGCAGGTGTGCTCGAGCAGGGCATGGTCGACCTGATGCGCGAAGCGGGCGCGAGCGAGCGTATGGATGCGGAAGGGCTGGTTCACGATGGCATCGAACTGGTGTTCGGCGGGCGGCGTGACCGGATCGACCTGAAGAAACTCACGGGTGGCTCGTCGGTGCTGGTGTATGGCCAGACCGAGGTAACCCGCGATTTGATGGCGGCGCGCGAAGCCAGTGGCGCGACCACGATTTACGAAGCCGCCAACGTTCAGTTGCATGACGTGAAAGGCGAAGCGCCCTACGTCACATTCGAAAAGAACGGCGAGACATGCCGTCTGGATTGCGACTACGTTGCGGGTTGCGATGGTTTTCATGGCGTTTCGCGCAAGACGATTCCTGCGGAAGTGCTCACGCACTACGAGCGTGTTTATCCGTTTGGCTGGCTCGGCATGCTGTCCGATACCCCGCCTGTCAATCACGAACTGATCTACGCGCATCACGAACGCGGTTTTGTGCTGTGCAGCCAGCGTTCCATGACTCGCAGCCGCTACTACCTGCAAGTGCCGTTGACCGAGAAAGCCGGGGACTGGTCCGACGAACGCTTCTGGGACGAGTTGAAAACGCGCCTGCCGCACGACGTGGCGCAGAAGATCGTCACCGGTCCCTCGCTCGAGAAGAGCATCGCGCCGCTGCGCAGCTATGTGGTCGAGCCGATGCAGTACGGCAAGCTGTTTCTGGTTGGCGACGCCGCGCATATCGTGCCGCCGACCGGCGCGAAGGGCCTCAATCTCGCTGCGAGCGACGTGAGCGCGCTGTACCGGATTTTGACTCGCGTCTATCGCGACGGCCGCACCGATCTATTGGAACAGTACTCGCAGATTGCGCTGCGCCGTGTGTGGAAGGCCGAACGGTTCTCGTGGTTCATGACGAACCTGTTGCACGAGTTCCCGGAGCGTGATGCCTTCGACAAGCGCATGCAGCGTACCGACTATGACTACTACACGACTTCCGAAGCCGGGCTCAGGACGATCGCGGAAAACTACGTTGGCTTGCCGTACGAGCCTGTTGAATGAGGCCCGCATGAGGCATCGGCTTTCCGCGCATCAACTCGTCGTGTATCAACTTCCTGCGTAGATATTGCAGAAGCTCACCGGTCCCACGCAGGCCATGCGCGGCGCGCCCGCGTCGCTCGTCCCGGCCGCCGGCATGCCCATGCCGCTCTCGGCTTGCGGGGGTGCGCCGTGCGCCACTTGCTGGGCGAAGACCGGGCTCACGTCCGGATACGACGTATCGGTGACGAAGCGCGAGCCGTTGGCTTCGGCTTCGATCAACTGCTGGCGGACCTGTGCGCGGGTCAGGCCTTGGGCCGAAGCGCCGGTGACAGCGCACACCGAGGCGGCTGCGACGAAGGTGGCAAGCAATACACGGCGGATAGTCATTTCGAACTCCTGATGGTATGAATGAGTCTGGCGGCCGGAATCGGATAGTTCGATTCAGCGTGGCCGACATAGACGCAAACGCACCATGACAGGGGTTATTCCACACGGCTTTGTATTGTCGCGCAGCGATAAGGAGCGACCGGCTGCGCGCGCCGCGTGCTTACCTGAGCAGGATTACCTGAGCAGGATTACCTGAGCTGGACCGCAACGAAGTTGCGCGCATGGTTTCGCTGGATCAGCACCTCGATGCTTTTGGTCGCCTTTGCTTCGAGCTCAGCGGCCTGGTCCTGCGTTTCGACCAGCGTTTCGTCGAGCGTCAGCACGACGTCCCCGCGCCGCACGCCCGCTTTTGCGGCGGGGCCGGTGGCGTCTTCCACCATCAGCCCCAGCGGTAGCCCGGTCGCGCGCTTTTCCTCCTCGGTCAGGGAGTGAGTGACGAGGCCGAGGCGATCCGCGGCGCGGTGCTCCGCCTGGGCGGCGGCCGGTTGTGAGTCCGGTTGTGAGTCCAGTTGCGCGTCCGGTTGGGTGGTGGCGTTCGTCATCGCCGCTTTCACGGTTTTGACATCATTTACCTGTGCAGTGTTGGCTACCGCTGGTGCGGCGGCCACGGCTGCGGTAGCGACCGCAGGTGCGGCAGGCGCATTGGCGGCTTCTGCTGGCGGCGTCGCTGGAACCGCGTGTACTTCGTTCACTGCATTGGCCGCCTGCGTCGGCGTTGTCTCGATGGCGGCGTTCGTGAAACCCGTCTGCGTGCGCTGCCGGTTGCGGATCACCGCCAGCGCGGTTTTCGTCGCGGGCGGCAACGCCGCGAGCCGCTCGGCGAGCGTCGCGGCACGCTCGACCGGCTGGTCGCCCACCTGCACGATGACGTCGCCGGCATTCACGCCCGCGGCGGCGGCGGGCGAGCCCGGATCGACCGAATCGACGAGTGCGCCGCTCGCGCGTGGCAAGCCGAGCGCCGCCGCGATGCCGGGGCTCACGTCTTCGACTTGCATGCCGAAGGTGCTGGCCGTGTGCGGATTGCCAGCGTGGCCCGCGCCGGCTGTGGAGCCGGTTGTGCCGGTGGCCGGCGCCGGGTCGCGCGTGGCCTGCAGTTGAGCGCGGAACTGGGTCGCCGTTTCGATCGGAATCGCGAAGGTCAGGCCTTCGTAGTGGCCGCTATCGGCGTAAAGCTGCACGTCGATGCCGATCACCTCACCCGCGCGATTGAACAGCGGTCCGCCGGAGTTGTCGGGATTGACCGCCACATCGGTCTGGAGGAACGGGAAGGCATGGCCGTCGGGCAGCGTGCGCGAGGTGGCGCTGACGATGCCCGTCGTCACGGTGTTCTGGAAGTTGTCGGGCGAGCCGATCGAGAGCACCGGTTCGCCGGCGCGCACCTTCGACGAGTCGCCGAGCTTCACGAACGGCAAGTCGTGCGCCTGCTCGATCTGCAGCACGGCCACGTCGCTCTGCGGGTCGATGGCGACCACCTGCGCCTTGAACTCGCGCTTGTCGGTCAGCCGTACGGTCACTTCCTCGGCCTTGTCGACGACGTGTGCCGTGGTGAGCACGAGGCCGCGCGCGTTGACGATGAAGCCGGAGCCCGCGCCCGTCATCGCGCGCGGCGCGGCGGACTGGCCTTCGGACGGCGGCCGCGGCGCGCGCTTGAAGAACGCGAAGAACGGGTCGTCGGTGTCGATGGCTTCCTGCTCGGGCGGCTCGGACTGATCGTCGGCGCCGCGCGCGATCACGTGCACGACGGCGGGGCCGTAGCGCTCGGCGAGCGAGAAGAAGTCCGGGGCGGCCATGGCGGCGGGCGTGAGCGCCGTGTGTTCGGCGACGGCGCGCCCGGCCGCGTTGACGGTGGCGTTGACGGCAGCGGGCTGGCTTGCCGCGGGCTGGCCGGAGCCTGAACCGCCGGGCGCCGGCACGGGTGCCGCCGCGTTGGCCCGGAGGCAGAAAGCACTGGCGAACGCCAGCGAGAGCGCGGCCGCGGGGCGCGAGGTGCGGGCGAAAATCAGGCGGAGCACAGCACACCTCCCAGTGGCAATCGTGCTGGCGGACGTGGGCCGCGATGCCGTTGTGCGGCAAGCGGGTGCCGACAAAAATAGTGTAGTCACGGGGTGCCGCGAGCGAGGTGAGGGTTTGTCCTGTAGCGAACGCGCGCTTGCCGCTCAAAGCGCGGATATGGCATTCTTGCGCCGGTCGAACGGTCACACGAACATGGAACTTGCCTCATCGATTGCAACCTACGGCGCCGACACCACGGGGCTGATCTGCGGCTTTCGCTTCACGCCGGGCCAGCCGGGCCAGCCCGTCAAGGGCGAAGACGTGCTCGATGCGCTGCGCGGGCAAGCCACGCCGTCCACGCAAGACGGCGCGTTCTACTGGCTGCACTTCAATCTCGCGCATGCCGCGAGCGCTTCATGGATGCGCGCGCATCTCGCGTTGCCCGACGCCTTTTTCGAAATGCTCGTGGAGGGCTCGCATTCCACGCGCATCGAGCACGTGGACGGCGCGCTGCACGCCGTGGTCAACGACGTGATGTTCGATTTCGAGTTCGCGCCTTCGCAAATCGCCACGCTCTGGTCGTATACGCACGAGCGCATTCTCGTGACGGCGCGCATGAAGCCGCTGCGCTCCATCGACCGCCTGCGCGGCGACGTGCGCAGCGGCGAGACTTTCCGCTCGCCCGCCGATCTGCTGATCCATTTGATGCGCGACCAGGCCGACTTGATGGTGGAGATCGTGCGCCGCACGAGCGTGGACGTCGATCGCGCCGAAGACCAGTTTCTCGCTTCGCGCGGCAACGGCCGCCGCCACGATCTGGCGGCCATGCGGCGCGTGCTGGTGCGCTTGCAACGGATGCTCGCGCCGGAGCCGGGCTCGGTGTTCCGCCTGCTCGCCAGGCCGCCGCGCTGGCTGCAGGCGCCCGACATGCAGGACCTGCGCGAGGCGACCGAGGAGTTCTCGCTCGTGCTGGGCGACATGGCGGGACTCGTCGAACGCGTGAAGCTGCTGCAGGAGGAGATTGCCGCGCGTCTGGAGGAGCAGAACAACCGCACGCTCTTCACGCTCACGCTGGTGACGGTGCTCGCGCTGCCGATCAATATCGTCGCGGGTTTTTTCGGCATGAACGTGGGCGGCATTCCGCTCGCCGAGAATCGTCACGGCTTCTGGCTGATGGTTTTGCTCGTGGCCACGTTCACCGTGCTGCTCGGCTGGTGGGTGTTCCGCCGCCGCGGCGACCGGCGCTGATCCGCGGCCGCGCGCGCCGTCCCGCTGAAAAATGCGCGCTGTATACTGGCCGCTCGACTTTCTTGCCAGCGCGCGCACCATGCCCGTTCCCCCGCTTCCCGCCGAACCCGCGATCGTGCCGCCCACGGCACCGGCCCGCGACGCGCAAAGCCACGATCGCGCGCCCGGCGTGCAAGACGCTGGTTCGAGCGCCGCGCCCGGCCTCGATTGCCAACTGGATTCCCAATTGAATGCGCTGATGCGCCTCGTGGCCCGGCATTTCGGCGTGGCGGCCGCATGCGTGCTGCCCGGCGATGCGGCGGCGGGCGTGGGCGCCTCGGACGTTGCCGCGGCTGACGTTGCCGCGCCGGGCGTTGCGATGCCGTTGCGCGAGGCGCTGGCCGAAATCCGGCTCGCGCAGAGGGCGATCGGCGCGAGCAATGCGAACGGCGCGAATGGCGCGAATGGCGCGAACGGCACGAACGGCACGAACGAGCCGCGCGGCGGTGCAAGCGCGGGCGAGCCGCTCATCGTCGCCGATCTCGGGACGGACCCCGCGTGGCAGGCGTGTCTATCCCAGGCGAGCGCGCTGCCGTTGCGCTTCGTGGCCGCCTGGCCGCTGCGCGGGGCGAGCGGCGATCATCTGGGCAGCCTGTGCCTGCTCGACCCTGCGCCGCGTGAGCTTTCGCCCGCCGAGCGCGAGAGCCTCGACGACTTCGCGCGCGTGGTCGCGGCGCTGGCGGCGCAGGAAACCCTCATCGAAACCCGGGGCGCGCGTACTGTCGCGCCGGGCGCGCCGTCTCCGGCCGAAGCCGCGCTGCACGAGGAACTCGAAGCGCTGCGCGCCCGCGAGCGGCTCCTTGCGCTCGCGATTGCGGGCAGTGGCACGGGCATCTGGGACCGCGACGTGGTCACCGGCGAAATCCGCTAGTCCCCGGGCTGGAAAGCGATGCTCGGCTATGCCGGGGACGAGGTGACCAATCGCATCGAGGACAGCTACCTGCGCCTGCATCCCGACGACCTCGAGTACGTGAAGGCCACCATGCAGGCCCACTTCGAAGGCCGCACCGGGCAGTACGAAGTGGAGCACCGCATCCGCTGCAAGGACGGCAGCTACAAATGGATCTGCAGCCGCGGCAAGGTCACCGCGCGCGACGGCGAAGGCCGCGCGCTGCGCATGATCGGCACCACGACCGATGTGACGTCGATGCACGAGATGGCCGAGCGTTTGCGCGAGTCGGCCAGCCTCGTCACCAATCTCACGAACGAAGTGCCGGGCCTCGTGTTCCAGGGCCGCCGCACGCCCGATGGCCAGATGTGCTTTCCCTATGCGAGCGCGGGCATTGCCGAGATCTACGAACTCGCGCCAGTGCAGGTCGCGGCGCATGCGCGCGCGATCGAGGCGCTGATCCATCCCGACGATCTCGGGGCGTACCGCGCGTCGTTCGCCGCTTCGGCGGCCACGCTTTCGCCGTGGCGCCTCGAATATCGCGTGTGCCTGCCGCGCCAGGGGCTGCGCTGGCGGCAGGGCGATGCGAAGCCGCAGCGGCTCGCCGACGGTGTCATCGTCTGGCACGGTTTCATCACCGACGTCACGGAGCGCAAGCGCATCGAGGCCGAACTGCACGAATTCGCCACCACCGACGGTCTCACCGGCCTCGCGAACCGGCGTCACTTCATGATGCGGCTGGAGGCGCAGCGCGCGCTGTTGCGCCATGCGGGCGGCGCCGGCCAGGCGGGCGCCGCCGTGCTGATGTGCGACCTCGATCATTTCAAGTCGATCAACGACCGTTTCGGCCACGCGGTGGGCGACGCCGCCTTGCGCCATTTCGCCGGGATCCTGCGCACGCATCTGCGCGCGGGCGACGTGGCCGGGCGCATCGGCGGCGAGGAATTCGCGGTCTTGCTGGGCGGCGCCGACCTCGACGGCGCGTGCACGGTGGCGCGCCGCATTCAGGACCGCATCGCCCGCGAGCCGCTCGTGAGCGGCGCGGGCGCGGTGCCGCTCACGGTCAGCATCGGCGTCACGCGGATGTACGCCGACGACCCGAGCGTCGAAGCCGCGCTCTCGCGCAGCGACACCGCGCTGTATCGCGCGAAGAAGGGCGGGCGCAATCGCATCGAGTGCGCCTGAGCCAGCGCGTCTGGCGCCCGGCATGCTGGCTCCAGGGTGCGGCACCGTCCGCTCTTCATTGTGGCCCTTGGTGTAACGTTCCGGCAGGCCGAGGCTTTTCGGGCGCCGGTGCGCGAGGCAATGCCCGCCGTGCTGGCGGCGCGGGCTGCCAGGGCGCGCCGCTGCGGCGTGTCGGCGCAAGCCGCCGCCCGGCGGCATGGAGGCGCATTTGCCGGAGTTCGATTCCAGGGCATCGCCCAGACAGCAGGCCGGCGCGCGGTCGGATGCGAGACGCGCGTGGGCGCGTGCCGCGCAGGTGGGCGTGATGGCGCTCGCGGCCGCGCTGCCGGTGCTGCTGTGCGCGGCGTTCATGCGTTACGAAGCGGCGCGGCTCGTGCGCAGCGAGGCCGAGCTCGCTTCCAATTTCGTCGTCAATCAGGTGGTTGCCATCACCGAGCGCGCGCGCAATGCGGCGCGCGCGTTAGTGCCGCGCGCGGCCGAGCCGTGCAAGACACTGGCTGCCGCGCTCACGCTTGGCACGGCCACGGAGCCCTATATCCGCACGCTCAATATCGTCGATGGCGATCGTCTGGCCTGTTCCTCGGCGCTCGGTCAGCAGTCGCTCGCGGCCCATGGCTTCGTGATCGGCAATGGACGCCTGCCGCGCGGCGACTGGCTGGCGATCGTGCCCCACACGCCGATGGTGACCGACCGCCCCGCGCTGCTGGTGAGCGTGCGTGCGCCGGGCGCGCGCGCCGTGATTGCCGTGGTCGACTCGCAGTATCTGATCGACTTGCTGCACGCGGCCGCGCCGCTCTCTGCGTATCGACTGGCGGAGCTGCGCGTGGGGACCGGCGCGACACTGCGCGAGGGGAACGCGGGGACTCCGGCGGAGCCGAGTCCCGTGGTGGCCGATACGCGCACGCTGCTCGCGGGCAGCGTGATCGACTTGCGGCTCTATGGCGAGCCCGCGCACCTGAACGACCTATGGGGTAGCTTGCTGCTGCGCTACATGCCATGGGTCGTGGCGTTCTCGGCGTTTCTCGCATGGCTCGTGCATCGCGTGCAGCGCAGCCGCCAGTCGCGCCGCGAGCAATTGCTGCGCGCGATACGCGCGGGCGAGTTCCACGTCGAATATCAGCCGCTCTATGGCGTGGAGTCGGGCCGCTGCGAGGGGGCCGAGGCGCTGCTGCGCTGGGTGCGGCCGGGCATCGGCACGGTGCGTCCCGACGAGTTCATTCCGGGCGCCGAGGAAGACGGGGTGATCGTGCCGCTCACGCAGCATCTGCTCAAGCTGATTGCGCGCGACATCATGCTGTGGGGCACGCGGCCAGGCTTTCACCTGGGCATCAACTTCGCGCCTGAGCATCTTTCGAGCGCGGATCTGCTGCTCGACGTGCGGCGCTTCATGGGCGTGATCGCGGGACGGCAGATTCAGACGGTGCTGGAAATCACCGAGCGCTCGATCATGCGCAACACCGACCAGGCGCGGCGCAATCTGGACGCATTGCGCGCCGAGGGCGTGCAGGTGGCGATCGACGACTTCGGCACGGGTTTTTGCGCGCTTTCCTATCTGGAGAAATTTCCGTTCGATATCCTGAAGATCGATCGCGGCTTCGTGCTCACGATCGACGCCGAGGGGCGCAGTGCCGTCGTGCTCGACGCCATCATCGGCCTCGCGCACAGCCTGGGCGCGAGCATCGTGGCGGAGGGCGTGGCCTCGCAGGCGCAGTTCGAGTATTTGCGCTCGCGCGGCGCGCATTACATCCAGGGCTTCCTCTACGCGAAGCCGATGCCGGCCGATGTCTTCAGCCGCTGGTATAGCCGTGCGGGGAGTGCGGTATGCGCCAATCCGGCGGTGACGGCCGGGCATTGACGCGAGCCGCAGTCGCTATTCCCCGCAGGGTGATTTTTCTGCGACGGGTGCCGTGCCCATTAATGGAAAAATGCTCATTCAATGCGTTATACGGAGAGCATTGTGACGGAGTCAATCAGGCTGGCCGTGAATGAAAAGCAGAAATATTACATGGCGTAAGCCGTTTTATCGCAGCCGATAATGAAGAGATCGCTGCGGAAGCTCTTGTGTTACAAAAAATTACGGTTTTTGTTCTCACTCCGATCTGATTGATCCTAGTATTTTTAGCGGGCAGTTTGGCTTGCTAATTCGATTTATATTCGTTTCGCATTAAATCATGCCGAATTGGGGCGTTGCCATCGCGATGGCAATGGCGCGATCGCGCTTCCGGTGTGGCCGCAACCACCTGGAAATAAAGAGGCAGGAGGCTTTCAGGTGTCGCGAATTTTCACGCTGAATACGCCGTTGGGCGACGCGCTGAAATTCCGGCGTCTGGAAGGCGAGGAAGAACTCGGGCGTTTGTTCGAGTTCCGGATCGAGGCGCTCGCCGACAACCACAGCCTGTCGCTGCGCGATCTGCTCGGCAAGGCGGTGACGGTGCGCATCGAACAGCAGGACGGGGCGCCACGCTACCTGAACGGGCTCATTGCGAAGGTGTCGCTGGCCGGGCGGCGCTCGGAGCGCCATTACGCCTACGGGCTGGTCGTGCGCCCGTGGCTGTGGCTCGCGACAAGACGCTCGGACTGCCGGATCTTCCAGAACCGCACCGTGCCGCAGATCGTGCAGGAGGTGCTCGGGTCTTACGGGTTTCCCGTGGAGAACCGCCTGACCGAAACCTATGCGCCGCGCGAGTACTGCGTGCAGTACAACGAGACCGACGCCGCGTTCGTGTCGCGGCTGATGGAATTCGAAGGCATCTATTACTACTTCCGCCATACGGTCGATGCGCACACGCTCGTGCTGTGCGACGCGATGTCGTCGCACGCCGCGCTGCCGGATTACGCGACGATTCCCTATATCGGCCACGACCGGGCGGCGATTGCCAGCGAGGAGCATATCTACGGCTGGCTGCCGGCGCAGGAAGTGAGCGTGGGCGAACATCAGGCGAGCGACTACGACTACACCAAGCCGCGCGCGGACCTTTCGGTGCAGCGCGCGGACCCGCGCGGGCACGATCACGACAGCTATGCGGCATTCGAGTGGCCCGGCGGCTATCGCGACGACGGGCCCGGCACCCACTACAACCGCGTGCGTCTGGAGGAGTTGCAGGCGGAGCACGAGCGGGCGGAGGCCAGCTCGAACGTGCGCGGCCTCGCGCCCGGTTACCGGTTCACGCTCGAGCGTTGCCCGCGCGCCGACCAGAACCGCGAGTATCTGATCGTGCGTTGCCAGTACACCTTTCAGGAGAATCCGTACGCGAGCGGCGGCGACGAGGTGCTGCACGACACGCAGGCGCTCGTGCAGCCCGCGAGCCTGCCTTACCGGTCTCCGCGCGCGACGCCGCGCCCGCGCACGAGCGGCCCGCAGACCGCCACCGTGGTCGGTCCGCCCGGCGAGGAGATCTGGACCGACCAGTACGGGCGCGTGAAGCTGCAATTCCGCTGGGACCGGTATGGACAGCACGACGAGAATTCGTCGTGCTGGGTGCGCGTATCGAGCCCGTGGGCGGGCAGCGGTTTTGGCGGTGTGCAGATTCCTCGTGTCGGCGACGAGGTGGTGGTGGATTTTCTCAATGGCGACCCGGACTACCCGATCGTGACCGGGCGGGTTTACAACGGCGAGAAGATGCCGCCCTGGGGGCTGCCGGGGACCGCGACGCAGAGCGGGTTGTTGTCAAGGTCGTCGCCAGGCGGGACCTCCGAACATGCGAATGCGTTCCGGTTCGAGGACAAGAAGGGCGCGGAACAGTTGTGGATGCACGCGGAGCGCAATTTCGACGCGGAGACGGAGCTCGATCATTCGCTCTCGGTTGGGCACGATCACACGCACACGGTCGGCAACGACGAGACGATGCAGGTGAAGAGCAACCGGCAGCGCAGCGTCGGGCAGAACGAAACGGTGAGTATCGGGCAAAACCGCGTCGCGCAGATCGGCGGGAACGAGACGCACGGCGTCGTGGGCAACCGGACACGCTCGGTCGGCCAGAACGAAGCCGTGACGATCGGCGCGAACCGCGACGCCACCTTCGGCGGCAATCACAAGGAAACGGTTGCGCAGGGCAAGACGGAAACCATCGGCCAGAACAAGACCCTCGCGGTCGGGCAGCTCTATCAGACGAGCTCGCAGGACATGAAGACGATGGTCGCGGCGATGCATACCGAGGAGATCGGCGCGCGCACCTCGACGATCGGCGAAGCGCATGTGCTCAACGTGGGCGGCGCGCAGTCGGTCAACATCGGCGCGAGCCATACCATGAGCGTGCAGCAGCAGGTGCTCGTCAACGCCGGCGACCAGCTCGCGCTCGTTTGCGGCAAGTCGAGCCTCGTGATGCAGAGCGACGGCACGATCAAGATCCAGGGCGTCAAGGTCGAATCCACCGGCACGGACAGCCATAGCGTGCGCGGCATGACGGTGACGTCATCGGCAACGGGCGAGCACACGGTCGAAGGGACTGTGTTGAAACTCAATCCGTGACGGGGAGCGCGGGCGTATGCAGAACTGGCAGCCGAGCAATCCCGTGGAGCGCCGGTTCATGGATGCGCACACGGACTGGACGCGGTTTGCGAAGGATCGTGCCGCCCGGCTGCTGATCTGGCAAACCGACGAGACCGATGCACGGCTCGTGCAGCTCTATTTCCAGGTCCAGGAAGAAACGTCCTGCGCGGTGCGCACGATGCGTGCGTCATTCGTGAGCGAAGCCCGTTATGCGCGAGCGCTGATGGACGAACTTGTCGCGTTCTACGAGAGCCGGCGCGAGACCTCTAATGCGCAGGGAATGCGTGCGGACTGGCAGGCGCCGCGCAGGGATGGCGCCGATAGTGCCCATAGCGCCCATAGCGCCCATAGCGCCGATAGCGTGCTGGATCTGCTCACGCTCGCCGATAGCCTGATGCGCCATCACCCGGACATTTTTCCCGCACTGGTGTTCGTGCTGGAGCCGACGCAAGTGCGCGACGAGGCAGCATGGTCGCGCTGGCTGGACGGCTTGTTGTCCGCCGTTGCCGCATCTCCGCAGCTTGGCGAGCGCATGCGCTTCGTCGTGCCGTGCACACATGCCGCGCCGTTCGACTCGCTTCGGCAACGCCATCCGGATGCGGTGCACCTCGTGCAGGGGCGTTATTCGATGGCGAGCGTGCCACGCGAATTGCTCGCGGAATCCGGCGAGCGTGGGCCCAACGGCGAGTTCCGGCGCTTGTTCGTGATGCTGACCGAGACGATCGAAAGCGGCAGTCCGGCGCGGCTCGAAGCGCTTCGTGGGGCGGCGCTGCGGGTCGCGCAGCGCGAGCAATGGTTCGACCAGTGCGTGGTCGTGCATCTGATCGCCGGCGCCGCTTATCTGAAGTGGCGCGATCGCGAGCGTGCGATCGAAGCGTACCGCAGCGCCGCTGAGAGCGGCAGGCGCGCGGTCGATGCAGGCCAGGCGGCCGGGCACAAGCTCGTCGCCAACGGGCTGTTCGGCGAAGCGAGTGTGCATCTGACGCATAGGGCATTCGCGCAGGCTGCGTACTGCTACGAACGCGCGGCGGCATCGACGGCAGCGGCGCAGGATGCGCTGATGACCGTCGAGGCCTGGCGGATGGGCGCGGTGTGCTGGGAGAAAGCGGGCGAGCGCGAGCATGCGCTCGAAGCGGGCTTCAACGCGCTCGATGCAGGACTCCTGATCGATGAATCGATGCGGGCCCAAAGCAACTTGCGGCTCGTGGTCGAGTGGCTGGTCAAGCAGATTGGCGCGTTCGATTCGCGGCGCGGCGAGCTCAGCGAGAAAGTCGCTGCGTTGCGCGGCGGGCGCTGAGGGGGCCGCAATGGCACTGCTGGCCGTCAAGCATCTGGATCCGGTCGTTGGCGTCGATGTTCACTCGGTCATCGTTACGCCGGGCACGCCGCCCGTGTTCCTGCCGCATCCCCATGTGGGCTTCATGCTCGATCTGCGGGAGTACGTCGCTGCCGCGAAGGCGGTGGTCGGCAGCATCGCCACGATGATCGCCGAGGAGAAGGTCACCGAGTATCTCGAGGACCATCCCGACCAGATGAAGCAGCTCGAGCACATGGCCGACGCAATGAACGGCGGGCTGCCGGGCATCACGGACAACCCGGATGTCGTGCAGGCGCTGAAACTTGCGAACGCTGCCGGGCAGCTCCAGAGCCGCATCAGCAACGATCTTGGCGCCAATGTGGGCGCCGGAGGGAGCAGCGGCCGGCCGATCTTTGTGAATGGCTTGATGCGCGCCACGGCCGGCACGCATGCGTATCACGTCCCGGGGCTGCATTTCCCGCTTGGCGAGTCGTTTGCGCCGCCACCCGCTGAGGACTTCGAACCATCGAACGACGGCGAGTCGTACATGGGCAGCAAAACTGTGCTGGCCAACAACGATCCTATGTCGTTCATGGCGCTGGCGGCGCTCAGTTGCTGGTCGATCGGCATGGAGCCGCCGCCGCACAACGGCGCGCATACGGAGCGGACCTATCCGTCGATGCCGAGCGCGGTGATGCTGCCGATTCCGGCCGGGCGGCCGGTGATGGTGGGCGGCCCGCCCATCGTGAATATGGTTGCGACGGCGAAGGGATTGTTCAAGGCGTTTCAGGGCTCGAAATGGGCGAAGGCGCTGGCGGACAAATTGCATCTGAAGTCGGGGTTTCTGCGCTGCAAGGTGCTGAAGGCGGAGCCTGTGGACGCAACGACCGGTGAGGTTGTCGTTCGGCAGCAGGACTTCATGGTTGCTGGACGCTTGCCGTTCGTGTGGAAGAGGCATTACGCGAGTCACAGCCTTTATCACGGCGCGGTTGGCGCGGGCTGGCAGACACCCGTGGACATCCGGCTCGAACTGATGCCGCACGAACGCTCGATTGGCGTTGCCGCGCGTTTCCCGGATCACGCTACCGCGTTCGATGTGCTGCCCGGGGAGAGTGGCTGGCCGGCCCGTGTGTATGACTGGCAGCATGGATATGCGCTGTACCGGTGCGGTGATCAGCTGGTACTGCGTACGAGCGAAGGCATCGAATACTGGTTCGATTTGCCGCGCGAATGGGAGCAGGCGGCGGGAGCGCTCGAAGGTGATGCCTGGCTCACGTTGCCCGTCGGGCGGATGGCGGAACTGAACGGAAACGCATGTGTGTTCGAGCGCGATGCGCGCGGATGCGTGATACGCATCGCGGAGTGGACGCAAGACGGGCCGACGGCGCGTGCGATCGAATGCGAGGTGCGGGGGAATGCGTACACAGGAGCCTGGCTCATCGGCCTGACCCTGACTGACGGCGAGGGCGGCGCCCATCGGCTCATCACGTATGAGCAGGACCGTGCGTGGAATCTGCGTGTTGCGGCCGACGCGCTCGCGCAGCCGCATTGCTTCGACTCTACGGACGGCCATCGGATGACCGGCCACACCAGCGCGCGGGGCGTGTCGTTCTACTACAGTTATTGCGTTGGCCACGATGGCGTATGGCGTGTCGAGCGGGCGTGGGGCGACGAGGGGCTCTTCGATTACCGCTTCGCGTACGATCTGCCGCGCAAGGAGACCAGCATCACCGACTCGCGCGGCTTCACCACGATCCTGCAACTGAATGCGCGAGACATGCCGGTTGCCGAGATCGATCCGCTCGGTGGTGTGACGGCTTACCGGTACGACGCTCAGGGGCGCGCGAATGCGCGAACCGATCCCGCAGGGCGCACGACCACGTGGGACTATGACGCGCAT
>JAITTX010000422.1 GCA_031286755.1 Paraburkholderia sp. | reverse complement strand
CGCATCGCCGTCGTCACGCAATACAAGGCGCATTCGCTGCTGCGCCACCTGCAGCGCGGCTGGGGCTTCCTGCGCGGCGAATTCAACGAGTTCGTCGACCTGTGGCCCGCGCAGCAGCGCGTGGAAGGCGCGCACTGGTATCGCGGCACGGCCGACGCCGTCTACCAGAATCTCGACATCATCCGCTCGATCTCGCCGAAATACGTGATCGTGCTGGCCGGCGACCACATCTACAAGATGGACTACACGCGCATGGTGGCCGACCACGCCGCGAGCGGCGCCGATTGCACCGTGGGCTGCATCGAGGTGCCGCGCCTCGACGCGCGCGCCTTCGGCGTGATGGCCGTGGACGAGTCGCGCCGCGTCACCGGCTTCGTCGAGAAACCCGACGATCCGCCCGCGATGCCGGGCCACCCCGACATCGCGCTCGCGAGCATGGGCATCTACGTGTTCGAGACCGCGTATCTGTTCAAGCAGCTCGAAGAGAACATCTCGCGCACCGCCACCGACCACGACTTCGGCAAGGACATCATTCCGCGCGTGGTCACCGAGGGCCATGCGATCGCGCATCCGTTCAGCCTCTCGTGCGTCTCGTCCGATCCGAAGGCCGAGCCCTACTGGCGCGACGTGGGCACCATCGACGCCTACTGGTCCGCCAATCTCGACCTGGCCTCGACAATCCCCGCGCTCGATCTTTACGACCGCAACTGGCCCATCTGGACCTACCAGGAGCAACTGCCGCCCGCCAAGTTCGTGCGCGACCTGAACGGCCTGCAGGGCTCGGGCACCAACCTGATCGTGTGCGGCGGCAGCGTGATCTCGGGCTCGCAGATCTCACGCTCGGTGATTTCGTCGAATGTGGTCGTGAAGTCGTTCTGCAACATTGCCGAGGCAGTCTTGTTGCCGGAGGTGAGCGTGGGCGCGAGCTGCAGGCTGCGCAAGGTGGTGGTGGACCGCGGCTGCGCGATTCCCGACGGCACCGTGATCGGCGAAGACCCCGTGCGCGACGGCGAGCGCTTCTATCGAACCGAGAACGGCATCGTGCTGGTCACGGACGAGATGCTGGCGAGACTCGGGCGCGGCGGCTGAACGAGGCGCGAACCCGCGCGAACTTCGCCCCAGCCCCGCGCAAGCGAAAGCCAGGCCCCGGGCGAACCGCCTCGCGAACATCCACATTCACAACCGCGCCGCCAGGCAAGGACTCCGCCCGATGACGATCCGCGTCCTGCACGTAGCCAGCGAGCTCTATCCGCTGCTGAAGACCGGCGGTCTCGCCGATGTCACCGCCGCCCTGCCCGCCGCGCTGATCGAGCAAGGCGCCGACGCGCGCGTCCTGCTGCCGGGCTTCACGAGCGTGGCGGCGGGCCTCGCCGATCTGCGGCCCATCGCGCGCCTCTCGCGCAGCTTCGGCGCGCCCGAGGCGTCGCTCGAACTCGGCCGCCTGCCGGGCAGCGGCGTGCCCGTCTACATGATCCGGGCCGATGCGCTCTACGCGCGGCCGGGCAGCCCGTATCTCGACGCCGAACAGGTGCCCTACGGCGACAACGCCCAGCGCTTCGCGCTGCTTGGCTGGGCAGCCGCGCAGCTCGCGCAGCACGCCGATCCGGACTGGGCGCCGCGCATCGTGCACGCGCACGACTGGCACGCGGGGCTCGCGCCCGCCTACCTGCGCGCGGCGGCGCGCGAGCGCGCTCAAGCCACTCAAGCCGCTCACCCTTCCAGTCCGCTGTACGACCCGCGCACCGACTCACTGCGCGCGCGCACGGTCTTCACGATCCACAACCTCGCCTACCAGGGCATTTTTCCGGCGCAGCAGTTCGACATGCTGGGCCTGCCCGCCGACTACTTCGACATGCACGGCGTGGAGTTCTACGGCCAGCTTTCATTCCTGAAAGCAGGCCTCTATTTCGCCGACAAGATCACGACGGTGAGCCCCACCTACGCGCGCGAGATCCAGACTGTCGCCCAGGGCTGCGGGCTCGAAGCGCTGCTCAAGGGCCGCGCGCACGATCTCGTGGGCATCCTGAACGGCGTCGACTACGCGATCTGGAATCCCGCCCATGACGACGCCATCGCCGCGCCCTATTCGGCCGGGCACATGAGCGGCAAGCTGCGCTGCAAGACGGCATTGCAGGCGCGCCTGAACCTCGCCCAGCGGCACGATGCGCCCATGTTCGGCGTGGTGAGCCGCCTCACCGAGCAAAAGGGCCTCGACCTGCTGCTCGGCGCGCTGCCCGAGATCGTCTCGCGCGGCGGCCAGCTAGCCGTGCTCGGCACCGGCGACGCAAGCCTCGAACAGGGCTTCGCGCGCGCGGCGCGCCAGCATCCCGACGCCGTGGCGGTCGAGCTCGGCTTCGACGAGACGCTCGCGCACGCGATCGTCGCGGGCGCCGACGTCATGGTGGTGCCTTCGCGCTTCGAGCCGTGCGGTCTCACGCAGCTCTACGCGCTCGCCTACGGCGCGTTGCCGCTCGTGCATCGCGTGGGCGGTCTCGCCGACACCGTGGCCGACGCCTCGCTGGAAAACCTCGCCGATGGGCTCGCCACCGGCTTCGTGTTCGAGCGCTTCGAGCCCGACGCGCTCGCCGCCGCGATCCGCCGCGCCTTCGCGCTCCACGCGCGCAGTCACGACTGGCGCGAGACGCGCGCGCGCGGCATGCAGCAGGACTTCGGCTGGGCCGCTTCGGCGCAACGCTACATGGCGCTCTATCGCGAGCTGGCCTGAAAACCGGCCTGAAATCAGCCACGAATCGCCTGCAAGCGCGCTTACAGGCGCGCGCATTTCGCGCCACGGCTCGCGGCCGATGAGACGGCTGCGCGCAACACTGTGCGCACGCGATCATCGACTGGGCGCAGCGAATTCGGTTATCGTTGCCGCACCGCGCGAATTTTCGCGTCCCCCACAGACCGCCCATGAAAAACGTTTTGAGCATCCAGTCGCACGTCGTGTTCGGACATGCGGGCAACAGCGCCTCGGTGTTCCCGATGCACCGTCTCGGCGTGAACGTATGGCCGCTCAACACCGTGCAGTTCTCGAACCACACGCAATACGGCCACTGGACCGGCAGCGCGATCGACGCCGAGCAAATGGTCGAGCTCGTCGAAGGCATTGGCGCGATCGGCGTGCTGCCGCGCTGCGACGCCGTGCTCTCCGGCTACCTCGGCGCGCCCGAGCAGGCCCAGGCCGTGATCGACGTCGTGCGCGCCGTGAAGGCCGCCAATCCGCAGGCACGCTACTTCTGCGACCCGGTGATGGGCACGGTCAACGGCAACGGCAATGGCTGCAAGGTCGAGCCCGGCATCCAGGAGTTTCTGGTCCAGTACATGCCCGAAGTGGCCGACGCCTTGATGCCGAATCACAGCGAGCTGCAGCGTCTCGTCGGGCGCGAGATCGAGACCGCAGAAGAAGCTGTGGAAGCCTGCCGTGAACTGCTGCAACGCGGGCCGAAGCTCGTGCTAGTGAAGCATTTGCTCGACCGCAACAGCCCGGCGGACACCTTCAACATGCTCGTCGTGAGCGAGCACGAAGCGTGGCTCGGCCAGCGCCCGCTCTATCACTTCGCGCGCCAGCCCGTGGGCGTGGGCGACCTCACGAGCGCCGTGTTCGTCGCGCGCCTGATGAACGGCGATGCGCTGCGGCCCGCCTTCGAGCACACGCTCGCCGCTGTGAACGCGGTCGTGAAAACCACTTACGACGCGGGGCGCTACGAGCTCGAGATCGTGGCGGCGCAAGACCAGATCGCGCGCCCGCGCGAATGGTTCGACGCCTGGGCCATCGAGATGGGCTAAGGCGTGGCCGGAGCGCGGCAGAGGCTTGCGCGGCCGCACGGCCTATAATGCGAGCCGCGCGCGCCCTGCGCCGCACCCTCCGTTAGTGAAGAGATTGACCGATGTCCCACCCCATCCGTAGCGAACAGGAAGAGTATTTCGAGCAGCTTTGCCTTGCCGTCGACGCCGGCGAGACGCACGAGCAGGAAGCCATCGAATACTTCGAAGAGCAAAGCCATGAAGCCGATTTCGACGCCGCCCTCTGGCTCGACATCGCGCTCTACCACGCGCCCGAAGTGGCGCGCGGCATCATCGACCTCGTCGACGAGGAAGACCGCCAGCGCAGCGACATCGCGCAGACCATCGCCAACAATCTCGACATCGCCTATGGCGACGAAGACTGCGAGCGCTTCGAGGCCATCGTGCGCCTCGCGCTCGCCAACGGCGTGCCCGTCGATCTGGACGTGGTGCTCGACGGCTGCAATCGCGCGCTCGACGACCTCGAAGACTGGGCAAACGAAGACACCATGGCGCCGCTCGTGCGCCTGCGCGAAACGCTGCTTGCCATGCAAGCGGGGCATTGAGCGCTCAACTCCGCGCGCGGTAGCGGGAAGGCGCGCCCGGGATCGGTGGCGCCGGGTGGAATCCCGGGAAACTTAGGGACGCTTACGATCGTATCCGGCACGCGGGCTGCCTGAAGACGGGGCCGCGCAGGCGCCCCGTGCAAGACGCCAAACGGCACACAGCACGACCGATCCGCAACATACAAGAACCTCGCTGCGCCCAAGCCGCGCCAGGAGTCACGATGAGACCGCGCCGCACGCCCCACCGCACGCCCCGCCGCTCGCCACGCAATCCGCTGCGCGAGCCGTCGAGCCGTTTGCCGCATCGGCATTCTTTGCCAACCCGCCCGGCGCGGCGCACCGCCCTGCGCGCACTCGCGCTCGGCGCGCTTTCGTGCGTGCTCGCGGCGGCGCCCGGCACCGCGAGCACGCACGAGACAACGGGGCCGCTTGCCGTGCGCATCGGCTTCGTCGCGGCGTTGAGCGGCGAGTACGCCGACTACGGCCACGACCTGCAAAACGGCGTGCAGCTCGCCATCGACGATGCCAACGCGCAGGGCGTGAAGATCGGCGATCAGACGGCGCGCTTCGAGCTCGTCAGCCTAGACGATCGCGCCGACCCGCGCCTCGGCATGCAGGCCGCCACGCGGCTCGCGAATCAGAACGTGGCGGCCGTGGTCGGCCACTTCAACTCGGGCACGGCAATCCCGGCCTCGCGCATCTACGAAAGCGCCGGCATCCCCATGATCGCCCCCGCCGCGACCAATCCCTTCCTCACCGCGCAGGGCTTCGCCAACACCTTCACGGTGATCTCGAACGACGCGCAGAACGCGGGCATTGCGGGCGCATGGGCCGTCGACGAGATCAAGGCGCGGCGCATCGCCATCGTGGACGACCGCAGCGCCTTCGGCCAGGGCGAAGCCGACGTGTTCGAGCGCACCGTGAAAGCGCATGGCGGCACCGTGGTCACGCGCGAGTTCGCCATGAGCGATGCCGGCGACACCATCGACTTCGGCCCGCAGCTCGCGCGCATCCAGGCGGCCGGCACCGACCTGCTCTACTTCGGCGGCCTCGCGCGCCAGGCCGCGGCGCTCGTGCGGCAGATGAAAGCGCACAGCATGAACGCGCAGTTCGTGGGCGGCGGCGGCGTGGCGTTTCCCGAATTCGCGCGCCTCGCGGGCACCGCGGGCGAAGGCGCGCTCGCATGGGAGTACGGCCGCCCGCTCGCGCAACTGCCCGAGGGCCCGCGCTTCGCGCAACGCTTCAAGCGCCGCTTCGGCGCCGAGGTGCTTGCCTACGCGCCGTTCGGCTACGACGCGGCCTGGGCGGCCATTCACGCGATGGCGGCGGCAAGATCGGCGAACCCGGAGGTCTGGCGCGGCGCGCTCCAGACCCTGTCGTTCGACGGCGTGACGGGCCGCATTGCCTTCGACGAGCGCGGCGCGCTCAGGAACGGCGCCTCCACGCTCTATCGGCTCAAGCAAGGCGCCTGGGTGCCGGTGATGACGCGCGGCGGCTAAAGCCGGCCCGCGCTCACACGCCCTCGCTCACGCCTCCGGCGTCTCAGCGGCCCGGGCGAACGGGGGCGCGCACCACGATCTGGGCATGCGTGTCGCGCTGCATGCGCACGAGCGCATCGCGCATCTGCGCGAACTGGTCCGGCGAGCACATCTGCCGCCCGAAATGCGCGGCCAGCCTGCGCGAAATCTGCACTGTGCGCGAGGCCGGATCGAACACGTAGTGCGAGGCATAGTCGAGCCGCGCGCCGTCCGCGAGCGCGCTTGCGGACAGGTCGCCCGGCAGGTCGCGCCGCGGGTCGATCGCGCGCACGAACGCGGGCAGCACGATTTGCGCGTGCTCCTCAAAATCGCCGCCCACGCAGGCCCATGGCTGCGTGCGCCGCGGCACCGCGAGCCACGCGTCGAGCTGCGAGGCGATGCCGCCCGCGAAGCTGCTCAAGGCGGGCAGCGCGGTCGTGCCGTCGGGCCAGACCACATGTTCGAGCGCGCCGGTGATCGTGGCGGCGAACGGCCCCTGCGTTGCGTCGAGCGCGCTCGTCGAAACGTGCGCCGTGCCCGCGAGGCCGGTCTGGCGCAGGCGCTGCAAGGCAATCTGCTGCGCCTGGCGGCGCGTCGCGCGGCGCAAGGTGTTGCGCTCGGGCTCGGCGCCCGCGCCCGTGTCCTCCACGCGGTAGCGATACCTGGCGCCGCCATCGGCGCCCACGTCGATTTCGAGCCGCGCCGTGCGAGCGCGCGGCTGCGTGGCCGGCGTGCGCACCAGCACGTCGTCGTCGACGAGCAGCGCCGGGCGGTCCATCACGCCCGCCGGCAGATAGCCGAACGCCACGCCGCCCGACGAAGTATCGGCGAAGAGCCCCAGGTCGGGCAGCCACGCGATCACATGGTTGATGGCCTCCACGCCGTAGCCCGGCACCGCTGGCAACGCATAGACCGGCCCCAGGTCCAGCAACGCCGCCTCGGCGCGAATGCCCACCGCCGCAAGCAGCGCCGTGAAGAGCGCGACATGGTCCTTGCAGTCGCCATAGCGCGCGCGCAGGATGTCCACCGCGCGATGCGGGGCCGCCTCGGTCTCGCCCAGAAACAACGCCACGTAGCGGATATTCAGGCGCATCCAGTCGTAGATGCGCGCGGCCTTCTCGCGCGGGTCGGCGAGTCCCACCGTGAGCGCGCGCGCGAAGGCCGCGATGGACGGATCGGTGGCCGTGGGATCGGCGGCGGCCTCGCGGTAGCGCGCGGCGAAGGCCGCGTAGTCGGGCACGGTGCTCACCATGAGGCGCGCGCCCCAGTTCACGCGCGCCACCGCGCCCGGCTCCAGCGGCGCGTAAGGACCATGGCGATACTCGAAGGCGTAGCGCGTGCGGCCATTCGCGCTCACGGGCGCGAGCGCGGTATAACCGCGCGCATCGACATGCAGCGGCAGGTCCGCGGGCAGATCGAAGACGAGGCGCTGAAGCTCGACCGGCTCGCCCGGCGGCTCGGCGAAGTACGAGAACGTGCCCGCCTGCAGCGCCTTCGCGCGGCGCTTGGTCCACACGAGGCGCACGCGCGAGCCCGGTTGCACGCCGGGAAAGATCACGGTGCGCAGCACGCCGTCCTCGAAGGTGGGCGCGCCCGCCGAGCGTGGCTCCTGAACGTCGCGGATGGCGCCTGCGCCCACTTCGTGCGGCGTGCCGTCCGGGTCGATGGTTTGCGCCGAGAGCGCCGTGATTCTTTCGATATCCTTATTGAACCAGACGTAGCGCTGCGCTACCGCGTCGACGCCCGCGGTGGTGTTGGCGCGCATCGTCGAGTCGTCGTGCTCCTCGATCGAGCCATCCTTCTGCACGACGAAGACATGAACGTCGCGCTCGAGCGTGGCGGGCGGCTGGTCGGCGAGGTCCGGGGCATCCCGCAGATCTGAAGCGCCGGCGCGCGCGTCCGCCTGTGCCGGTGACGTTGATGATGACTGCGCTTGCGCGCAGGGCGTGGCGAGCGCCAGCGTCAAGGCCAATGCAAGCGCGAACGCATCGGCCCCCGCGAGCGCCACGGCGCCACGCCTCACGCGTTCCCTCATGCCTCGCGCCACGCCCCTCATCGTTTTTCCGCATGTTCAGCATGGGCTGCGCGACACTGCTGCACGCACTGGCCACATGCATTGGCCGGATCGCTTCGCGCACGCGATGCCTGCCCGACGGCCCGGCCCGCGCACGCCGCGCTCACGGCCTGGACATCGGCGCCACGGCGGTCGTGCTGGCCGCTTCGGGCGCATTCGCCGTACTCGTCGCGCTGGTTGCGCTGGTTGCGCTGGTTGCACGTGTCGCTTCCGACGCCCCCGGCGCGCGCGGCCAGGAAGTCGCCGCGAGCTGGCGTGCGCGCACCGCGTCGCGCCACGCGCGCGGGCTCGCGCCGAACTCCGCGCGAAACGCCGCGTTGAAGTTGGACAGATCGTTGAAACCGCTCGCGAGCGCAATGTCGACGATCTTCTCACCCTCCCGCGCGAGCAGCCGCAGCGCGGCAACGCGCAGGCGCGAGCGCAGCAGGTACTGATGCGGCGTCACGCCGGCCACCGCCGAAAAGGTCCGCAGAAAATAGAACTCGCTCACGCCGGCCGCCGCCGCGAGACTCGCGAGCGTATGCGGCGAGTCCGGCGTCTCTTCGATCAGACGCAGCGTGGCAGCCACGCGCGCAGCAGCAGCAGCCGATGCTCCCGAGGGCCGCGCTCCTGCCGCCGTCACCTGAAACACCCCTGGCACGTGCCCGGCTTGCGTCGACGGCTCCGCTGGCATCGTCCGGGCCGTCCCGCGCACGTCCTTGCCGCCCGCGCTCACGCACAAGGTCGCCACCGCCAGCGCGAGCGCCAGTTCGTCCCACGCAACGGGGGCTTGCGCGCCGCGCTCGAGCGCCTCGACGTTCGCGCACGCGCGCGCGACGAGAGGCGCGAGCGCGCGCAGCGGCGGCACGCGCAGCGCGCTCCAGCGCCGCGCGCCAGGCACGAGGCCCGCCGCCGCGGCCTGCTCGTCGAGCCAGTTCGCATCGAAATGAAACGAGATGCAGCGATCGCCCGCGCCATGGCGGTGACCACACTCGAAGCACGCGCCCGGCTCGCCCAGCATGAGGGCGCCTGGGGTCATCAATTCGGGGGAACGCGCGCCGCGCCCATGCAGGCGAGCTCCCGGCGCGCTGCCCGCTCCGCAGCGGTAGCCGAACGAGCCAGCCGCGACGATCGCGAGGCACGCGCTCGCATGACGTTCCTCATAGGGCCGCTCGGCGGGGCCGAGCGTACAGACGACGTCGTCGGCCTGCCAGCCCGGGCCGGCCGCGAGCATGCGCGCAACGGGAGGACGCGCCGTGCCCTCGCGCGCGCGTTGCGCAAGGGCGCGTTGCAGACCGGTGGCGAGAGTGGACACGTCGACCCCACATGGACGATGGAACTCGCTTTTCGTTGTAGCACATCGTTTCCCCGCACGCCGGGCCGAGCGTGGGCGCGGCTACGGCGGCGCGCTGGCCGGGCCAGCCGCGCTCACGGCTCGCTTGCCTTTCACTCACTCCGCATTCATCGCGCGTTCTTCGAGCGCGCGCAGCAGCGACACCGCGATCCCCTCGGCCGCGAGCCGCACCTCCTCCAGCGCCGGAAACGAAGGCGCGATGCGCAGATGGCTGTCCTCGGGATCGACGCCATAGGGGAACGCCGCGCCCGCGGGCGTCAGCACGAGCCCGGCCTCGCCGGCGAGCTCGACGGTGCGCCGCGCGCAGCCCGGCGGCGCGTACAGGCTGATGAAGTAGTCGCCGCGCGGCACGTTCCAGCGCACCTGCGGAACCGCCGATAAACGCGCGCGGAACACCTCGTCCACGGCGGCGAACTTCGGCGCGAGCAGCGCGCGATGGCGCGCCATCAGCGCTTCGAGCGTCGCCCGGTCGCGCACGAAGCGCACGTGGCGCAACTGGTTCAGCTTGTCCGGGCCGATCGTGCGCACCGCCGCGCAGCGCTGCCACCACGCCACGTTGCGCGGCGAGGCCGCGAGCCATGCGAGCGCGGCCCCCGCGAATGTCACCTTCGAGAGCGAGGCGAACATAAGCACGCGCTCTGCGTGCCCCGCCGCCGCGCACGCCTCGATCACGTCGAGCGTCGCGTGGCGCTCGCCGGTGAGGTGGTGAAAGCGATAGGCGTCGTCCCAGAAGAGGCGGAAGTCGGGCGCGGCGGCGGGCATGGCGGCGAGCCGGCGCACCACCTCGTCGGCGTAGATGGCGCCCGTGGGGTTGCTGTAGAGCGGCATGCACCACATGCCCTTCACCGTGGCGTCCGCGCGCACGAGCGCCTCCACGGCGTCCATGTCGGGACCGTCCTCGCGCATGGGCACGGCGATCATGCGCACGCCCAGCGCCTCGCAGATCGCGAAGTGGCGGTCGTAGCCCGGCGCCGGGCACAGGAACGCAATCTCGCCCTGCGCGCGCCACGGCAAGCCGCGCTCCTCGCTGCTGTCACCCGCTGGCACCCCGTGGAGCAGCGCGAACGCGAGCGCGTCGTGCATGAGTTCGAGACTCGAATTGCCGCCCGCGATCACCTGCGCGGCCGGCACGCCCAGCAGCCCGGCGCCCAGTTCGCGCGCCTCCGGCAAACCCGACGCGAGGCCGTAGTTGCGGCAATCGAAGCCATCGCGCGCGCGATAGCCCCCGTCGGGCGCCGCGCCGAAAAGCCCCTGCGAAAGATCGAGCTGCTCGGGCGCGGGCTTGCCGCGCGACATGTCGAGGCGCATCCGCAATTGCCGGAATCGTTCGTAGTTCAAATCAACAGGCGGGTTCGTCGACATGGGTTTTCCCGGCATGAAAGCGTGAAGGGGCAAGGTGGCGCAGCGGCAAGGCAAGGGACGCACCACAACGCGTCCGGACCAGCATACGAGCGCTGCCATGTTCAGGCAAACGCGTTATATTGAATGTTTCGATCAGTTTTTCTGATGCCGCGTGCTCGACGACGCGCGTCCGATACCCATGAAGACCCTCGATTTCGACGTCCTGGCCATGGTGGTGGCCGTGGCCGATGCCGGCAGTTTCGTGCGCGGCGCGGCGCTCGTGCACCGCTCGCAGGCGGCGCTCTCCATGCAGATCCGCGCGCTGGAAGACACGCTCGGCAAGCCGCTTTTCATTCGCGCGCCGCGCAACGTCACGCCCACGCCGGACGGCCACACGCTCATCGCCTATGCGCGGCGCATGCTCGCCCTGCGCGACGAAGCGTGGGCCTCGCTCGCGCACCCCGAGGTCAAGGGCCGCGTGTCGATCGGCATGCCCGACGACTATGCGTCGTCGCTGCTGCCGCCCGTGCTGCGCAAGTTCTCGGCAAACTGGCCGAAAGTGGAAATTCAGGTGGTGGGGCTGCCGAGCAGCGCGCTCGCGCCGCTCGTAAAGGAAAACAAGATCGACCTGGCGTGCGTGACCGGCACGCGCGAGCTCGCCGGCGAATTCATCCGCTTCGAGCCGACGGTCTGGGCCGGGCCGCCCGCCAGCGCGAGCGCGGCCATCGGCCGGGAGATCTGGCGCGAGCGGCCGCTGCCCATCGCGCTCTTCAGCGCGGGCAGCGTCGCCCGCGCGAACGCGATTGCCGCGCTGGAGCGCGAAAAGATCGCCTATCGCACGTCCTACGAAAGCCCGAGCCTGATGGGCCTGTGCAGCATGGTGGCGGCGGGCCTCGCGGTCGCGCCGCTCGCGCGCTGCGCGGTGCCCGAAACCTTCGTCACGCTGGGCCGCCAGCACGGTCTGCCGGAATTGCCGGAGCTCGAAGTGGTGCTCGCGCGCAGCGCCCGCTCGAACCGGCCCACGTGCGACTTTCTCGCCGAGCAGATTCTCGCGGAACTGCGGGTCTGAGGCCCAGGCGTTTTGCATCTTCGCGCTTGCGGCGCAGCGATGCGCGCGCCTCAAGCGCCTCAAGCGCCGCTACGCCAGCCGCGGCGCTCGGGTCAATCACGCGCCGCAGGGGCGCCAAGGGGGAAGTCGACGTCAGTCGTCGGCCGATCGCGTGAGCAGCGCGTGAAGACGCGTGATGTGGCGCAGCAGCAACTCGCGATGCTTCTCGATCTGCTCGAGCCGGCCTTCGAGATCGGCACGCGCACGCTCGTCGTGCTCCGCATGGGCAATCACTTCCTCGATGCGCGAGCGCAGCGCCTCCGGCTCCACCGGCAGCATGCTCAGGTGCCGTTCGAGCTTGCGCACGTCCTGCGCGGCCAGCTCCCGAATCTTGCGCGTGCCGGCCATGCGCCGCTGCGCGTCCTGGCCGGCCGCGCTCTGCGCGCGCCGGACATCCGCGCCGTGGCCGAAGATAGGCTCGGTGCGCAGCACCGGCGCCTTGCGCACCGGATGCGCGGTGCCGCGAAAGCGCCCGCGCGGGGTTTCGTCGGCGATCGCGTCGCGGGCCTCCTGGGGCACCTCGGCGGCGCTGTGCGGCTCGTCCATCCAGCCCTCGGGCAGGCCCGTGACCGCCTCCACGCCGCGCACGAACTCCGCGCTGAAATCGCGCTGCCCCGAAGCGATCAGCTTCATGTAGCTCGCGGAAAACGTCATCATCCTCGCCAGCCGCGTGACCGCGCCCACTTCGCGCGTGAGCAGCGCGAGGTTCGCGCGCCACACGGGCATGAGCGTTGCGCCGGAATCTTCCATTGCGGAGGTCCTCTCTCGTGGGCCGGGCTTGTTTGGCCGATGCCTGAAGGTTAGCCGCATCGCGAGCCAGGACGCAACCTGCGCGCCACGGTGCGTGTTGCGCGCACGCGATGGCGCGGCGAGGCGCGGTGGCAGCACCCGCCAACGGCCGCGGCGCGCCGGGCATGCCGCCCGTGCCAGCCCCGTGCCAGCCTTGGGGGCCCATGGGTCGAATGAATCTGAAATGAAAAAGAAAGGATTCTGGCGGCGGGTGGCCTAGAAGTGCCCCGTGAAGCGATACCGGCTGCCCGGATGCCAGAGGTTCGCCACCGAAGCCACGCGCCCGCTCGAGCGGGTGCGCCGGTGCAGCACGAGGCATGGCTCGACCTCGCCCATCTTGAGCCGCACGCGCGTGTCGCCCTGCGGGGCGAGCGCCTCGATGCGGTACTCCACGCCCTGGAGCGGCGCGACGCGCATGAGGTAGTGATTCGGCGTGGTGAAGGTGAAGTCCTGCTCCGCGTAATCGGGCGCAACGGCCGGATTGACCCAGCGTTCCTCGAGCTGCACGGGCTCGTCGTTCTCGAAGTGCAGCATGCGGGAGTAGAACACCCTGTCGTTGGTGCGCAGCCCCATTTCGATGGCGAGCGCCTCGTCGGCGGGAAGCACGCCCATCTCCAGCACCTCGGCGCGGTAGCCATGGCCGCGCGCGAGAATTTCGTCGGAGATGCTGCGGATGGCCACCAGCGTGGACTCGTACTTGGGACGCGCGACGAAAGTCCCCGCGCCCTGCACGCGCGTGAGCACCTGCTCGGCGGTGAGCTCGCGCAACGCGCGGTTCACCGTCATGCGCGCGACCTTGAACTCGCGCGCGAGCTCATTCTCCGAAGGCACCTGGTCGCCCTCGCTCCACTCGCCCGCGTGGATGCGCGCGAGGATGAAGTCCTTGATGCCCTGGTATGCGGGTGCGTTCATCGCCTGCTCGAATGGGCCGGAGGACTGGGCGTGCCGCGTCTTGTACGGCACGCCGCGCAAGGCTTCACGCAACGCGGTACATCACGCTTCACGCCGGATCCGCCTGCCCTGTCCCCACTGTTGCCGCTGTTCTCGTTAGCGTGCTTCCGACTCGAATGCGAACGGGCTGTGCGCCGCGATGGCGCCGTTCTGCACGAGCTGCGTCATGGCCGCGATATCGGGCGCGAAGTAGCGGTCCAGGTCGTAATGCGGCACCTCGCTGCGCAC
>JAITTX010000399.1 GCA_031286755.1 Paraburkholderia sp. | reverse complement strand
TCGCCGTAGTGGAAGATGCTCGCGGCCAGCACGGCGTCGGCATGGCCCTTGACGATGCCGTCCGCGAGATCCTGCAGGCCGCCCACGCCGCCCGAGGCGATCACGGGAACCGGCACCGCGTCGGACACCGCGCTCGTGAGCGCGAGGTCGAAGCCGCTCTTGGTGCCGTCGCGGTCCATGCTCGTGAGCAGGATTTCGCCCGCGCCGAGCTCGGCCATCTTGCGCGCCCATTCCACAGCGTCGATGCCCGTGGCCTTGCGCCCGCCGTGCGTGAAAACTTCCCAACGCGCGGGTTCGCCCGGCGCCGAGGTACGCTTCGCGTCGATGGCGACCACGATGCACTGCGAACCGTATTTGTCGGCGGAATCGCGCACGAGCTGCGGATTGGCAACCGCCGACGAGTTCATGCTGACCTTGTCGGCGCCGGCGTTGAGCAGGCGCCGCACGTCCGCAACGGCGCGCACGCCGCCCCCCACCGTCAGTGGAATGAAGACCTGCGAGGCCACCGCTTCGATGATCGGCAGGATCAGGTCGCGCTGGTCCGAGGTGGCCGTGATATCGAGAAAGGTGAGTTCGTCGGCGCCCTGGTCGTCGTAGCGGCGCGCGATTTCCACGGGGTCGCCCGCGTCGCGCAGCTCGACGAAGTTGACGCCCTTGACGACTCGTCCTGCCGTCACGTCGAGACAGGGAATGATGCGTTTGGGTAGAGCCATGATCTTGCCGATGTTGCCAGGCGCGCCAAAACCGCGGCAGCTACGCCCATTGTCGCGCGATAGCGGTTATCGCGAATTTAGCCGGCGAACGAGCCGGTGAGGCGCGATTCGCCGCGCCCCTCGCCGGCCGCTCCGAGGCCCCCAAAGGAACAAAGGGGCAAAGGCCCCACCGGACCCGGAGGCCTGGAAAGCCGTCCACGCAACGCTCAGGCGTCGTCCGACTCGCGCAGGCTGTCCGCGTGCGTTTGCGCCTGGGCGAAATCGAGGTCACCCGAATAGATCGCGCGGCCGCAGATCACACCTTCGATGCCTTCGTCCTCGACTTCGCACAGCGCGTCGATATCGGCGAGATTCGAGAGGCCGCCGCTCGCGATGACCGGAATCTTCACCGCGCGCGCGAGGCGCACCGTCGCTTCGATGTTGATGCCTTGCAGCATGCCGTCGCGGCCAATGTCGGTGTAGATGATCGACTCGGCGCCGTAGTCCTCGAACTTGCGCGCGAGGTCCACGACTTCGTGGCCCGTGAGCTTGCTCCAGCCGTCGGTGGCGACCTTGCCGTCCCTGGCGTCGAGCCCGACGATGATATGGCCCCCGAACGCCGTGCAAGCCTCCTGCAGGAAGCCCGGGTTCTTGACCGCCGCCGTGCCGATGATCACGTACGACAGGCCGTCGTCCAGATAGCGTTCGATGGTGTCGAGGTCGCGGATGCCGCCACCCAGTTGCACGGGGATCTGGTCGCCCACTTCGCGGATGATCTCGCGAATCGCGTCTTCGTTCTTCGGCTTGCCTGCGAACGCGCCGTTCAGGTCGACGAGGTGAAGACGCCGCGCGCCGCGCTCGACCCAATGTCGGGCCATGGCCGCTGGTTCCTCGGAAAAAATCGTCGCCTGGTCCATATCGCCTTGTTTGAGGCGCACGCAGTGACCGTCTTTGAGATCGATGGCCGGAATCAGCAGCATAGCAATCGGGTGATGTCTGGGAATGTGGTTGGAATCAGCCGGCAACGGTCGGGAAAAGCCCCCGATCCGGCGCCGTTTCGCTAGTTTAGTACAACTCTTTCGGCGGCCTTGCTGATGTAAGCCGGCTTCGCGCCTGCACACGCGGGCAGGCCCAGCCAGCAACGCCGCGCGTGAATTACGGGTTCCAGTGAACGAAGTTGCGATAGACGCGCAGGCCCGCCGCGGCGCTCTTTTCCGGATGGAATTGGGTGGCAAAGATGTTATCCCGCGCCACCGCCGAGGTAAAGGCCGCGCCATATGGCGTTTCGCCCACCGTATGGGCCGCGTCGGCCGGCACCACGTAGTAGCTGTGCACGAAATAAAAGAAGCTTTCGTCGGGCACGCCGTCCCACAACGCATGGGCGCGCGACTGGCGCACACGGTTCCAGCCCATCTGCGGCACCTTGAAGCGCGAGCCGTCGTCCTGGAGCCGGCCTTCCAGCTCGAAGCGCACGACCTTGCCCGGCAGGAGCCCGAGGCCCCTGGTGTCGCCCTCGGCGCTCCAGTCGAACAGCATCTGCTCGCCCACGCACACGCCCATCAGCGGCTTGGTGCGCGAGGCTTCGAGCACGGCGTCCTGCAAGCCCGATTCCGCGAGGCAGCGCATGCAGTCGGGCATCGCCCCCTGGCCCGGCAGCACGACGCGGTCGGCCGCGCGGATCGCTTCCGGACGCTCGACGATCTGCACGTCGGCTTCCGGCGCGGCCTGCCTCAGCGCCTGGGCCACCGAACGCAGGTTGCCCATCCCATAATCCACAATCGCAATTGAAGTTTTCATCTCGATTCAGGCCTGCTTTTCAGGCCGGCTTCTCAGACCGATTTGGCCTTGCTCTTTCCTGTCCGTCGGCTTGATTGGCACACGCGCGCATCGCATCGCGCGCGTGCACGCGGCGCACCCGCGCCCGAAGACGCCGCTTACAGGCTGCCCTTCGTCGACGGAATCTTGCCCGCTTGACGCTCGTCCAGTTCGGCGGCCTGGCGCAACGCGCGGCCGAAGGCCTTGAACACGGTTTCCATCTGGTGATGCGCGTTCAGGCCTCGCAGATTGTCGATGTGGAGCGTCACGCCCGCGTGATTGACGAAGCCGCGGAAGAATTCGATCGACAGGTCGACGTCGAACGTGCCGATGCGCGCGCGCGTGAACGGCACGTGGAACTCGAGGCCCGGGCGGCCCGAGAAGTCGATCACCACGCGCGAGAGCGCTTCGTCGAGCGGCACGTAGGCGTGGCCGTAGCGGCGGATGCCCTTCTTGTCGCCGATGGCCTGCGCGACCGCCTGGCCCAGCGTGATGCCGACGTCTTCCACCGTATGGTGGTCGTCGATATGGGTGTCGCCATGCGCCTCGACTTCCAGATCGATCAGACCGTGTCGCGCGATCTGGTCGAGCATGTGGTCGAGAAACGGCACGCCGGTCGCGAGCTTCTGCTCGCCGGTGCCGTCCAGATTGAGTTTCACGCGGATTTGCGTTTCGCTGGTGTTGCGAACGACTTGCGCGACGCGCATGGCAATTTCCTTCAAACAGCCCGTAACAGGAGGGTTTATGGAACGAAGCCCGAAGCGTTGCTGCGCGCTTCGGACCGGTGAGGACGGATTACTTGAGCACGAGCTTCAGGGCGGCAAGCAGACGCGCGTTTTCGTCGGGGGTGCCGACGGTCAGCCGCACGCAATTCGCCAGCAATGGGTGCATTTTACTCACGTTTTTGACCAAAACCCGCGCCGTCAGCAGGGTATCGAACACGGCGGAGGCATCGGGCACGCGCACCAGCAGGAAATTGCCGGCGCTTTCGAACACTTCGGCGCCCGGCAATTTCGCCACTTCCACGCGCAGTTGCGCCCGGTCCGCGCGCAACTGCGCGGCTTGTGCGTCGAGCACGTCGATATGGTCGAGCAGGAAATCGGCGGCCGCCTGGGTGAGCACATTCACGTTATACGGCGGGCGCACCTTGTCGAATTCGTTGAGCCATGCCGTGCGGCCCGCGAGATAGCCCAGACGGATGCCCGCGAGCCCGAGCTTGGACATCGTGCGCATCACGACCACGTTGTCGAACTCGCCCGCGCGCGGCATCCAGCTCGCCTGCGCGAACGGCTGATAGGCCTCGTCGATCACGACGAGGCCGCCAGCGGCACCGGCGGCTTCGATGATGCGCTCGATGTCGGCGTCGGCGAACAGCGTGCCGGTGGGGTTGTTCGGGTAAGCCAGCCAGATCACGGCCGGCTTGTGCTCGGCCACAGCGGCCAGCATGGCCTCGCCATCGAGCGTGAAATCGGCCTTGAGCGGCACGCCAACGAACTCGACCTGCGCGAATTTCGCCGACATCGCGTACATCACGAAGCCCGGCACCGGCGCGAGCACCTTCGCGCCCGGCTTCGCGCACGCCATCGTGATCATGCTGATGATCTCGTCCGACCCATTGCCGAGCAGCACGTCGCACCCGGGCGGCACGCGCATCGCGGCCTTGAGCTTCGCCATGAGCGCCTCGGGGCGCGGCGCCGGATAACGGTTGAGCGCCACGCCCGCGAGATGCTCGCCCAGTTGCGCCGCGAGACCGGCCGGCAAGGGGTACGGGTTCTCCATGGCGTCGAGCTTCACGAAGCCGGTGGCGTCGGGAACCGGATAGCTCGTCATTGCGAGCACATCGGGGCGGATGATGTCTTGTGGTGTCGTCATGTCGATGGGCTCGCGCGCGAGGCGCAAAGCCGGCACGGACGGCCTGCCGGACTACGGTGCTGGACCATAGGACTGCAGGGCCATCCTCATTGGCGCATGTTCGTGGCGCGGGTTACTTCGGTGTTCCAGGCATCTGGCTCAGGCGTGAATGCGCCTGCTGCGCCAATGTCCTCGAACGTCTCCTCAGGGGTGTGCGGCGCACATGAAGCCCATGCGCGCCGCAGCGTCTCTGTTCTGTTTCAGCCTTGCTTCATGCGGTACTCGGCGCTACGCGCGTGGGCCTGGAGGCCTTCGCCGTACGCGAGTTCCGCGGCGATCTCGCCAAGTGTCTGTGCGCCCTCAGCGCTCACCTCGATCAGGCTCGAGCGCTTGATGAAATCATAGACGCCGAGCGGCGACGAGAAACGTGCGGTACGAGACGTAGGCAGCACGTGATTCGGCCCCGCGCAGTAGTCGCCAAGGCTCTCGCTCGTGTAGCGGCCGAGGAAGATCGCGCCCGCGTGGCGGATTTCGGCGCCCCACTTTTGCGCTTCCAGAGCTGAGATTTCGAGGTGCTCGGGCGCGATCTCGTTGGCGATCGCGCAAGCTTCGGCCATGTCGCGCACCTTCACGAGCGCGCCGCGGTTCGTGAGCGAAGTGGCGATCACCTCGGCGCGCGGCATGCTGGGCAACAGTTCGTCGATGGCGTCTTCCACCCGCTTGATGAACGCCTCGTCCGGGCACAGCAGAATCGATTGCGCGAGCTCGTCGTGCTCGGCCTGCGAGAACAGGTCCATTGCGACCCAGCGCGGGTCGGTCGTGCCGTCGCACAGCACGAGGATCTCCGAGGGGCCCGCGATCATGTCGATGCCGACCGTGCCGAACACGCGCCGCTTGGCCGAGGCCACATAGGCGTTGCCCGGGCCGCAGATTTTGTCGACGGCCGGAATGGTGCGGGTGCCGTAGGCGAGCGCACCCACGGCCTGCGCACCGCCGATGGTGAACACGCGATCGACGCCGCCGAGCAGCGCCGCGGCCAGCACGAGCGGGTTCTTCACGCCGTCCGGCGTGGGCACGACCATGACGATCTCACGCACGCCCGCGACCCGCGCGGGAATCGCGTTCATCAGCACGGAAGACGGATACGCGGCCTTGCCGCCCGGCACATAGAGGCCCACCCGGTCGAGCGGCGTGACTTTCTGGCCGAGCACGGTGCCGTCGGCTTCGGTGTACTGCCAGCTATGCGAGCCGCACTCGATGCGCTGCTTCTCGTGATAGCCGCGCACGCGCGCAGCCGCCGCTTCGAGCGCCGCGCGCTGCTTGGGCTCGAGACTCTCGAGCGCCTCGTCGAGCTCGCTGATCGGCAGCTCCAGCGCCTCGACGCTGGTGGCGCAAAGCCGGTCGAAGCGGTTCGTGTAGTCGAGCACGGCGGCGTCGCCGCGCGCTTTCACATCGGCGAGAATTTGCGCGACCGAGCGCTCGATGGCCTCGTCCTCGCTCGCCTCGAAGGCGAGCACTGCATGCAGCGCCGCTTTGAAGCCTTCGGCGCTGGAATCGAGTTTGCGCATCGTGATAGCCATGCTGATATCCATCCGTAACGGTTGTGTGCGCGGGGCACCGGAGGCACCGCGCGCGGGCGGGTTCGCCCGGCTCGCTCGCGCGAGTCTCTTCGGGCCGCCTGACCGGCCCGCTCAGGCAGGCTGCGCGCCGCGCGACGCGCGTTCGAACGCGTCGAGAATCGGCCGCAGCGCAGCGCGCTTCAACTTGAGCGCCGCCTGGTTCACGACGAGGCGCGAGGAAATCTGCATGATTTCCTCGACCTCGACCAGATTGTTCGCGCGCAGCGTGCCGCCCGTGCTGACGAGGTCGACGATCGCATCGGCGAGACCGACGAGCGGCGCGAGCTCCATCGAGCCATAGAGCTTGATGAGGTCGACGTGCACGCTCTTGGCCGCGAAATGCTGGCGCGCGGATTCCGTGTACTTGGTCGCCACGCGCAGGCGCGCGCCCTGGCGCACGGCGTTCGCGTAGTCGAAACCCGATTTCACCGCCACCGAGAGGCGGCAGCACGCGATGTCGAGATCGATCGGCTGATAGAGCCCGCCGCCGCCGTGCTCGAGCAGCACGTCCTTGCCCGCCACGCCGAAGTCGGCCGCGCCGTACTCCACGTAGGTAGGCACGTCGGTCGCGCGCACAATGATGACGCGCAGGTTCGGATCGGTCGTCGGCAGGATGAGCTTGCGCGAGGTTTCCGGGTCTTCGGTCACCTCAACCCCCGCGGCGGCCAGCAGCGGCATCGTCTCTTCGAAGATGCGGCCCTTCGAGAGCGCCAGTGTGAGCGGCGCGCCGGCCGCCGCCGCCGGCGTGGGCTTGGACTCGACCGTGCTCATGCCGCGCTCCCCTTGATGCGCTTCACGTTGGCGCCGATCCTGTTCAGCTTCTCTTCCATGCGGTCGTAGCCGCGGTCGAGGTGATAGATGCGGTCGATGAGCGTTTCGCCGTCGGCGCACAGGCCGGCGATCACGAGGCTCGCCGAGGCGCGCAGATCGGTTGCCATCACCTTCGCGCCCGAGAGCTTCTCGACGCCGGCAACCAGCGCCGTCTTGCCGTCGATCGTGATGTGCGCGCCGAGGCGGTTGAGTTCCTGCACGTGCATGAAGCGGTTCTCGAAGATCGTCTCGACCACCTGCGAGGTGCCGTCCGCGATTGCGTTGAGCGCCATGAACTGCGCCTGCATGTCGGTCGGGAAGGCCGGGTATTCCGCGGTGCGCAGGTTCACGGCGCGCGCGCGCTCGTGCATGCGCACGCGCATCCAGTCGTCGCCCTCTTCGATCGTCACGCCCGCTTCGCGCAGCTTGTCGGTGACGGCGTCGAGGATGCCAGGACGCACGTGGCGCAGCGTGACGTCGCCGCCCGCGGCCGCGACCGCGCACAGGAACGTGCCCGCCTCGATGCGGTCGGGAATGACCGTGTGCTGCGCGCCGTGGAGCTTCTCCACGCCCTGGATGGCGAGCCGGTCGGTGCCGATGCCCTCGATCTGCGCGCCCATGGCGACCAGCAGATGCGCGAGGTCGCCCACTTCGGGCTCGCGCGCGGCGTTCTCGATCACCGTTTCGCCATCGGCAAGCACGGCGGCCATCAGCAGGTTTTCCGTGCCGGTGACCGTGATCATGTCGGTGACGATGCGCGCGCCCTTCAGGCGCTTCGCGCGCGCCTCGATGAAGCCGTGCTCGATGTTGATCTCGGCGCCCATCGCCTGCAGGCCCTTGATGTGCTGGTCCACGGGGCGCGCGCCGATCGCGCAGCCGCCCGGCAGCGACACCTTCGCCTCGCCGAAACGCGCGACGAGCGGCCCGAGCACGAGGATCGACGCGCGCATGGTCTTGACGAGCTCGTACGGCGCGACGAGGTTGTCGACCTTCGAGGCGTCGAGCTGCACGCGGTTGCCCTCCTGCTCCGTGCGCACGCCCATCTGGTTGAGCAGCTTGAGCGTGGTGCGCACGTCCTGGAGGTCGGGCACGTTGTTCAGGTGGACGGGTTCCGCGCTCAGGAGGCCCGCGCAGAGAATGGGCAGCGCCGCGTTCTTCGCACCGGAAACGGCCACTTCCCCTGCGAGCTTCTGCCCGCCGACGATGACGAGTTTATCCATGCCTGAGGTTTCCTGATCGGTGCGGCCGGCTTGCGACGCCGCGTCATGTTGTGCGGCGCCGCTCGCGGCGGCGCCATTGTCCTGGGTGATTCGCACTGAGATTCCAGATTATGCGTTCTGCCATTCGGCGGGCGTGAGCGTCTTCATGCTGAGCGCGTGGATTTCCTCGCGCATGCGCTCGCCGAGCGCCGCATAGACGAGCTGATGGCGCTGGATCAGGCGCTTGCCTTCGAACGCCGGCGATACGATCGTCGCGAAGAAGTGCTGACCATCGCCCTCGACTTCGAGATGCTCGCACGCGAGTCCTGCCGAGATGTACTGCTTGACCTGTTCCGGAGTCGGCAACATGGTGTGTGGCTCCTGCCTGAATTGCATTTAATGGCGCAGCTTGTAGCCGCTCGCGAGCAAACGCATCGCGATAACGGCCAGCACCACGAAAAAGACGAAAACGATCGCGAGACTGGCGAACGGGTTAATGTCGGACAAGCCGAAAAACCCGTACCGGAAGCCGTCGATCATGTAGAAGAACGGGTTCAGCCGTGACACCTCGCGCCAGAGCGGCGGCAGCGTATGCGTCGAATAGAACACGCCCGAAAGGAACGTGAGCGGCATGATGAGAAAGTTCTGAAACGCCGCGAGCTGGTCGAATTTTTCGGCCCAGATCCCGGCGATCAGGCCGAGCGTGCCGAGGATGGCCGAGCCGAGCACCGCGAAGGCGATGATGTAGAGCGGCGCGGAAAAGCTCATCGGGATGAACCAGATCGTCACGACGAACACGCCCGCGCCAACGGCGAGGCCGCGCACGATCGAGGCGAGCACGTAGGCTCCAAACATCTCCCAGGCAGCCAGCGGCGGCAATAGTACGAATACGAGATTGCCCGTGATCTTCGACTGGATGAGCGACGAAGACGAGTTCGCGAAAGCGTTCTGCAGCACGCTCATCATCACGAGGCCGGGGATCAGGAAGCTCGTGTACTCGACGCCCGGATACACCTCCACGCGGCCGCGCAGCGCGTGGCCGAAGATCGTCAGATAGAGCAGCGCGGTGATGACCGGCGCGAGCACGGTCTGGAAGGCGACCTTCCAGAAACGCAGCACTTCCTTGTAGAACAGGGTGCGAAAGCCGCTCATGCCAGCCCCTCGATCACTTCAGGACCGTTCATCACCTGCACGAAAACATCCTCCAGATCGGCCTTGCGCACTTCCACTTCTTCCAGCTTGCAGCCGTTTGCGCGACACAGCGCGAGAATGCGCTCGACGTCGTCGTAGCTGGCGAGGCGCAGCAGGTGCTGGCGCTCGCCGCCGTTCGGCAGGTTCGATGTATCCACTTCGAGCGCGCGCAACTGGGTGGGCAGCACGCCTTCGGAAAAGCGCACGAATAGCTGCGTGCCCGCGAAGCGTTGCAGGAGCGTGCTGGTGCGCTCGAGCGCCACCACTTCGCCACGGCGCAGCATGGCGATGCGGTCGCACAACTCTTCCGCTTCCTCGAGATAGTGCGTGGTGAGCACGATGGTGTGCCCTTCGCGATTCAGGCGCGCGATGAACTTCCAGAGCGTCTGGCGCAATTCGACGTCCACGCCGGCGGTGGGCTCGTCGAGCACGATCACGGGCGGACGGTGCACCAGCGCCTGCGCGACCAGCACGCGGCGCTTCATCCCGCCCGAGAGCGCGCGCATGTTCACGTCGGCTTTTTCGGTGAGATCGAGATTGGCCATGACCTCGTCGATCCACGCGTCGTTGTTGCGCAGGCCGAAATAGCCCGACTGGATGCGCAGCGTCTCGCGCACCGTGAAAAACGGATCGAACACCAGTTCCTGCGGGACCACGCCGAGATTGCGGCGGGCGTTGCGGTAATCGCCGACGACATCGTGGCCGCGCACGGCGATCGAGCCCTCGTCGGCGCGCGCGAGGCCTGCGAGACAACTGATGAGCGTCGTCTTGCCCGCGCCGTTCGGGCCGAGCAGCCCGAAGAACTCGCCCTCTTCGACTGTGAAGCTGACGCCCTTGAGCGCCTGGAGCTCCTTGTAGCGCTTCTTGACGTTGCGGATTTCTATGGCTGACATGACTCAGGCGCCGCCCGTCGTGAACGGCGCGGCTGATAAGTGCATCAATGCTGCGGGAAAGACCAGAATTGGGGACGGCTGATGCCGCCTTCGGCACCCCGAAAACCGGGGCAACGCCCAAAAAACGTTTGATTATAGGCCAAGTCGGAACGCCCGGCCTGGGCCTGGTCTGGACTCGAAGACGGAAGCGGCGGCGTGCGGCAATCGGGTTCGAGCGCCGGATGGCGCCCGGCCGACGTGGCCGCGAGGCCGCCGCGCGTCAATGTCGCTCGTGAAGGAGCGCTTCGACGCCGTAGGCGCGCGCGAGAGAAGCGAGCGCGGCGGGGAGATTGAGAACGCTGAGGGTGACGCCGCGCTCGTGCGCGGCGCGCTGCCATGCGATCAGCACGGCAAGCGCCGATGAATCGAACTGCGTGAGCGGCGCGCAATCGACGGCGCTGGCGCCGGCTGCGATTTGCGCGAGCCCCGCCGAGAGCGCGGACTTCGCGCTCTCGAGGTTCAGCGTGGCATCGGTGGCGAAACGCTCGCTCACGAAGCAGCCTTGCCGGCGGCGAGCTGCTGGTTACGCTGCGTGAGGAAAGTGATGAGGCCCTGCACGCCGCCCTGCTGGATCTTTTCCTGGAACTGCTGCTGGTACGCCTGGATCAGCCATGCGCCGAGCACGTTGATGTCATACACGCGCCAGCCTTGCGGCGTCTTGTACAGGCGGTAGTCGAGCTCGATCGGCTGGCCGTTGTTCATGACGGTCGAACGAACCACCACGTCGGTGTCGTCCGGGTTCGCGCGGAACGGCTTGTACTCGATCTGCTGGTCGCGCACCTGGGCGAGCGCGCCCGAGTACGTGCGGATCAGGAGCGTCTTGAACTGCTCGGTGACCTGCTGTTGCTGCTCGGGCGTTGCCGTGCGCCAGTTGCGGCCCATGGCGAGCTGCGTCGTGCGGCGGAAGTCCGTGTACGGCAGGATCTTCTCGTTCACGAGTTGCGTGATCTTGCTGATGTCGCCGGACTGGATCGACTTGTCGCCCTTGATCTGGTCCATGACCTGCTGCGTGACCGTCTTCATCATCGCGTCGGGGTTGCTGGTGTCGACCGTTTGCGCGGAGGCGGCGCCGGCAAACGCAAAAAACATGGTGAAAATTGGGAACAGAAAGAATTTTTTCATAGCAAGTCCTGCAAGTTGGGGAACAACGCCCCGTTGGAGGTCAACGATATCACGCGAGCACCAGGACACCGAGTCAAAGAGTGCCAGGAAACTGCGACAAGCGTTTCAGCTTGTTACGTCAGACTTAAGCGCTCGCGCAGGCCCGCTCCGGCGCCACGCGCCGGGCCGGATATCGCGATCAATGCAAGCGCAGCAGGCCCGGAGCGCCGATGCCGATGCGCGCCGGAGGCACGAACTGCTCGCCCGGCACCGCGGCATCGGAGGCCCCCGCGGGCACGCCCACCGGCGCCTCCGCGCCCGAAGCCGGTGCGGGTGCCGAGGCCGGCATCGCACCGCCGGCCGGGCCTTCCTGTGTGGCAGGAGCCATGCTGGCCGCTGTTGGCACAGCAGCACGCCCGGTGCCCGATGCCGGGACCGCAGGAGCCGCTACACCCGCCGCCCCCGAGGCAGCCGCTGCCCCGGCAGCAGGCGCCGCCGCGCCCTCATCGGGCTCGCCATAGTTCGGCGGCGGCGCGCCGTCGCCGTAATCGGGCAGATTGCCCGACGCATGGCCGTCCGAGAGCAGGTAGCGGCGGCGCTGCAGATAGGCGTTGCGCACGAACGAATACTTGTCGATCGCGGCGCCTTCCAGCAGGTCGCTCGCGCCCAGCAGGTTCGCGCGCGCGCTAACCACGTTCAGGCCGTAGAGGCCCCACGAGAGCGCCGGCGGATCCACATACGTGAGCGGATTGATGACGTAGTTGCCCACCAGGCCCACGCCGTCGCGCACGGTGCTCGGACCGAACAGCGGCAGCCCGCGATACGGGCCGGCCGGCACGCCGGAATGGCCGAGCGTGAGGCCGAAGTCCTGGTTGTGCTTGGGCAGCTTGGCGAGCGACGCCACGTCGAACAGGCCGCCCACGCCGAAGACCGTGTTGATCACGATCCGCATGATGTCCTCGACGCCGTCGGCGATCTTCAACTGCAGCAGATTGTTGGCCGCGTTGTAGACGTCACCGATGTTCGCGAAGAAGTTCGTCACGCCGTCACGCACCGGTTGCGGCGTGACTTTCACGTAGCCCTGCGCAACCGGCTTGAGCGCGTACTGGTCGACCTTGTCATTGAAGGTGTAGATCGAGCGGTTGAAGCCTTCCCACGGGTCTTCCTTCGACGGCGTCTGCACCGTCGAGCACGCCGTCAGCGCGAATGCCGCGGCGCCGATCGTGATAGCGCGCATGCGAGTGGTCATCATCTTTATTCTCCTTATTGCGCCGCCGCGCCCGAGCCGGCCGCCGCGGGCGCCGGAGCCGGAGCGGCGCCCTCGCCGCTCGCCCCGCTTGCAGCGCCATTGCCAGACTTCGAAGCCCCCGAATCGGCCGCCTTGCTGTAGAGGAACTGGCCGATCAGGTTTTCCAGCACGATCGCCGATTGCGTCATGGAGATGGTGTCGCCATTCTTGAGCATTTCGGTATCGCCACCCGGCTCCAGCCCGATGTACTGCTCGCCGAGCAGGCCCGAGGTGAGGATCTTCGCGGACGTGTCCTTCGGGAACTGATACTGCTGGTCGAGATTGATCGTGACGAGCGCCTGGTAGGTGTTGCTGTCGAAGCCGATCGACGCCACCCGGCCCACGGTCACGCCCGCGCTCTTCACGGGCGCGCGCGGCTTGAGCCCGCCGATGTTGTCGAACTTGAGTTTGACCGCGTAGGTCGGCTGGAACGAAAGCGAGCTCATGTTGCCGGCCTTCAGCGCGAGAAACAGCAGCGCAATGAAGCCCAGCACCACGAACAGGCCGACCCAGAAGTCGAGAGCAGTCTTTTTCATCGTCATCCCAATGAGAATCCGTTGCGGCGGCGCCATGCACGAGGCGCCTGCCTCGCAGCCCGGGCGCCACGCCGTTCCATTCCGGCTGGCGCCCGCGCCCAATGAACAACAGCGCTTAGCTGAACATCAGCGCGGTGAGCAGGAAGTCGAGCCCCAGCACCGCGAGCGACGCGTACACCACCGTTTTGGTGGTCGCGCGCGACACGCCTTCGGGCGTGGGCTTGGCCTCGTAGCCTTGATACAGCGCCGTGAACGTGACAGCAAAGCCGAACACGATGCTCTTGATCACGCCATTGCCCACGTCGGCCCAGACATCCACGCCGCCTTGCATCTGCGACCAGAACGCGCCCGCGTCCACGCCGATCAGCAGCACGCCCACCACGTAGCCGCCCAGAATGCCGACCGCACTGAAAATGGCCGCCAGAATGGGCATGGCGATCACGCCCGCCCACATGCGCGGCGCCACCACGACCCGCACGGGGTCGACCGCCATCATTTCCATGGCCGTGAGCTGCTCGCCCGCCTTCATGAGGCCGATTTCGGCCGTGAGCGAAGTGCCCGCGCGGCCCGCGAACAGGAGCGCGGTGACGACGGGGCCGAGCTCGCGCACGAGCGAAAGCGCGACCAGCAATCCGAGCGCCTGCTCGGAGCCGTAGCGGTTGAGCGTGTAGTAGCCCTGCAGCCCCAGCACGAAGCCGACGAAGAGGCCCGACACCGCGATGATCAGCAACGAATAATTGCCGACGAAGTGGATCTGCTTCGTGACAAGGCGCGGACGGCGCAGCAGCGGGAAAAATTCCAGCACGAGGCGCGCGAAGAAGCGCGAGGCATGGCCCGCGCGTGCGATCGAGTCGAGGACCGCGCGGCCAAGCGAACTGATAGCGCCGGTCATGAGCGGCCTCCGCCGATGCCGAAGTCCGCGTCGAGCGGCACATTCGTCGGGTAGTGAAAGCGAAACGGGCCATCCGGCGCGCCGTCGATGAACTGGCGCACGATCGGGTCGGTCGAGGCGCGCAGCTCGGCGGGCGTGCCTTCCACCTGCACGCGGCCGTTCGCGAGGAAATACACATAGTCGGCAATCGCGAACGATTCCGGCACGTCGTGCGTGACGAGGATCGAGGTGGCGCCGAGCGCCTCGTTCAGCGTGCGGATCAGGTTCGCGGTGATGCCGAGAGAAATGGGGTCGAGACCAGCAAACGGCTCGTCATACATCATGAGCTCGGGGTCGAGCGCGATCGCGCGCGCCAGCGCCACGCGCCGCGCCATGCCGCCCGAAATTTCCGAGGGCGCCAGGTCGCGCGCGCCGCGCAGGCCCACGGCGTTGAGCTTCATGAGCACGAGGTCGCGGATCAGTTCTTCGGGAAGGTCGGTGTGTTCGCGCAGCGCGAAAGCCACGTTCTCGAATACCGACATGTCGGTGAAGAGCGCGCCGAACTGGAACAGCATGCCCATCTTCCGGCGCAGCGCGTACAGGCCTTCACGCGATTGCGCGCCGATGTCCTGCCCATGAAACAGCACCTGGCCGCGCTGGGCGCGCACGAGGCCGCCGATCAGGCGCAGCACCGTGGTCTTGCCGCCGCCCGAGCCGCCCATGACCGCGACCACCTGACCGCGCCGAAAGCGCATGTTCAGTCCGGACAGGACGAGCCGGTCGCTATAGCCGAAGTCGACGTCGCGCAGCTCCAGAAGGGTCTCAGCGTTTGAGGGCACGTGGCAGACAGTCCATTTACACGAAGGCGGGATTATAGGGCCATCGTGTAAATGCTGCCGTGACACGCCCAAGCCCCTTGACGCAAGCCGGACAACCCCTGAGGGCGGCGCGGCTCGCGCCTCGCGGCCGCCCGCCCCCGACGAATCGGGGGCGCGGCCGGCTGCGAAGCGGGCTAATTATTGCGTAAACGCGTTGCGCAGCGCGGCAACGGCGGCGGCCGGGTCGGCAGCCTCGGTGACGGCGCGCACGACCGCCGCGCTGGGCGCGCCGGTGGCGAGCACTGCGGGCAGCGCGGCGAAGTCGATGCCGCCGATCGCGACCATCGGCACCACGCCGTCGAGCAGCTTCACATAGCGCGCGAGGCGCGCGAGCCCTTGCGGCGCGGTCGGCATGGCCTTGGTCGTGGTGGCGAACACGGCGCCGCACGCGATGTAGCTCGGCCGGAAATGCAGCGCGGTCAGCATCTCGAAGTAGCCATGCGTCGACAAACCGAGGCGGATGCCGGACGCGGCGAGCGCGTTCAGATCGGCCTCGCGCAGGTCCTCCTGGCCAAGGTGCACGCCGTATGCGCCCGCGGCCATCGCCGCCTGCCAGTGGTCGTTGATGAACAGTTGCGCGTCGTGCTTGCGGCCCGCCGCGACGCAGCGCTCGATCTCACGCGTGAGTTCCGGCGACTTCGGCTGCTTGCTGCGCAACTGCACGGTCTTCACGCCATAGCCGAGCACGCGCTCGACCCAATCGGCGGTGGGCAGCACGGGATAGAGGCCGAGCTTCGCGGGGCACGGCGCGAACGGCTGCGCGGGCGCCTCGGGCAGGCCGAGCACGCGCGGAAAGCGGGCGATGTCGACGGGCCACGCATCGGCCTGCCGCTCATCGCCGTCACGCCAGGCGAGCGCCAGCACAAGCGCGTCGTGCGGGTCGAAGCCGCAGTCGAGGAACGCCGCCAGCGCCGGGATCCAGTCTTCCGCGAGCGCGCCTTCGAGCGCATAGCGCTCGCCGCCCAGATGGAGCGTCGCGCGGCCAGCCGCGGGCGTGCCCGCAGCCTCGATCACGCCCGCGCCATCGGTCATCCAGCGCGCGATGTCGGCGAGATGCGGCGCGGCGTCGGTCACGACGATCAGGTCGCCGCCGTTGGGCGCGTCGGGCGGCGTCAGGCACACGCGCCACGGCGCGTGCGTGGGCTGCCAGTCGCCGAGACGCGCGCGTATGCGCTCCGCCGTTTCAGTGAGCTCGTCCGCGGGCGGCCAGAACAGTTCGCGGCCTTCGAGTCGCAGCGTTTGGGTCATTGCGTGCCTCCATCCTGATGCCAGAACGGCATGCCGACCACCGGCGTGCTCGCCACGGCCGCCTCGCGCTCGGCCATCGGCCCGGCGAGAAACGCGGCGCGGCCCGCCTCGACGCCCAGTGCGAACGCGCGCGCCATCGCCTCGGGGTGCGTGGCCTGCGCCACGGCGGTGTTCAGCAGCACGCCGTCGAAGCCCCACTCCATCACTTGCGCCGCATGCGACGGCAGGCCGAGACCCGCGTCGACGATCAGCGGCACATCGGGCAAGCGCTCGCGCAGCACGCGCAGGCCGTATGGATTGATCACGCCCTTGCCGGTGCCGATGGGTGCGCCCCACGGCATCAGCGCCTCGCAGCCCGCGTCGAGCAGACGCCGGCCGATCACGAGATCTTCCGTGCAATACGGCAGCACCTTGAAGCCGTCCTTCACGAGGCGTGCGGCGGCCTCGATCAGGCCGACCGGGTCAGGCTGCAGCGTGTAGTCGTCGCCGATCAGTTCGAGCTTGATCCAGTCGGTCTCGAAGACTTCGCGCGCCATGTGCGCGGTCGTCATCGCTTCATTGACGGTGAGGCAGCCCGCCGTGTTCGGCAGGAACGGCACGCGGTGGCGCTTGAGCAAATCGAAGAAGCCGGCTTCCGCGCCGCCCTCGTTCATCTGGCGACGCAGCGCCACGGTGATCATGCCGGGGCGCGCGGCCTCCATCGAGTCTGAGAGCGCTTGCAGCGACGGATAACGCGAGGTGCCGAGCAGCACGCGGCTCGCGAAGGTTTCGCCGTAGAGCGTGAGGGCATCGGCGGTCTGGGTGGTGGTCATGACATGAATCCTGGGCAGGTGACAGCGGGCAAGCGGTGCGCGCGGGTGTGCGTGCGATTAGCCGCCGGCCACCGGGCTGACGACGTCGAGGCGGTCACCCGCCGAAAGCTTGCGCGCGCCGTGCTGGGTGCGCGTCACGAAATCGCCGTTCACGGCGACGGCAAACGGCGGCTGCGCGCCGAATGCGGCGAGCGCATCGGCAACGGTCGCGCCCTCTGGCAGCGTGAGCGGCTTCTGGTTGATCTGAATATCCATGGCAATCGTCTGACTACGTTATGTCCGTCAAGGCGCACATCGTGCGCCTCGTCTCCTGTTTGTGATGCCGCGCTCGCGGCCTTCGCTGGCGTGCCGCTCTCGAGCGCGCTCAAGCGGGCTCGTGCGCGCCCTGCGCATGGTGGTCATGGCGAGCGTGCAGCATCGACGCCCAGCGCGACTCCTGGCGCAGCGACTCGAAGGCGCCGGCATCGGCGAGCCGGCCCGC
>JAITTX010000379.1 GCA_031286755.1 Paraburkholderia sp. | reverse complement strand
TTTCTTCACGGCCCGCCATCGTCGACACCTCGACAGGCCCCAACGCGCGCAGCGCGTCGATCACGTTTTCCACCATTTCCTCGGGCGCCGACGCACCGGCCGTGATGCCGACGGTTTGCGCATGCGCAAACCATTCGGGCTTCACTTCCGAGCCGTCCGCGACGAGGTAGCTCGGCACGCCCGTTTCGCTGCCGATCTCGCGCAGGCGATTCGAGTTCGAGCTGTTCGTCGCGCCCACCACGAGCAGCACGTCCACCTGCGTGGACAACTCGCGCACCGCGGCCTGGCGGTTTTGCGTGGCATAGCAGATGTCACGCGTGTCCGGGCCGACGATGTCGGAGAAGCGCTGGATCAGCGCGTCGATGATGCCGCGCGTGTCGTCCACCGAAAGCGTGGTTTGCGTCACGTACGCGAGCGGCGCGTCGAGCGGCAGGTCGAGCTTCTCGACATCCGCCTCGCTTTGCACCAGCAGCACGGTGCCCGGAATCTGGCCGATCGTGCCTTCCACCTCCGGGTGGCCCGCATGGCCGATCAGGATCAGCGTGCGGCCCGCCGCGACATACTGGCGGCCCTGCACGTGCACCTTGGTGACGAGCGGGCAGGTGGCGTCCAGCACGTCGAGGCTGCGCTCATCGGCGGCCCGCTCGACGGTCTTGGCGACGCCGTGCGCGCTGAAAATGGCGACCGCGCCCTCGGGCACTTCGTCGAGCTCTTCCACGAAACGCGCGCCCTTGTTGCGCAGGTTCTCGACCACATGGCGATTGTGGACGATTTCATGGCGCACGTAGACGGGCGCGCCGTGCTTCTGCAATGCGCGATCGACAATCTCGATAGCGCGGACAACTCCCGCACAAAAGCCGCGGGGTTGGGCAAGGATGACTCGCATAGGGTGGCGAACTCCGACTGCCGCGGATTTTCGAAGAAGCTGTAAAAGCCCCGTTCGCCGCGACCATCATATTAATTAAGTGCTGAGATCCGCATGCATCCGCAGAAAGGCGGGGCGGAAAAAAACCAGACGCGCATTTTAACCCCTTCGCCGCCGCTTTGCTGGGCGGCGAACGGGAAGGTGCGGCGCGCACGCGACGACAATCGGAATGACCCCCTTTTTCGAGGGGCTTTTTCGGCAAAGCCATTGTTGCTGGACAGCCCGTGGCGGCCTCGAGAGTATTGCGCAGTGCAACACAATGCGGGAACCCTTAAACTATCGTCCCCGCGCATCAGGCCGCCTTGTGCCTTGCGGGCCCGACCCCAATCTGGACGCTTCATGGAACCCGATCAACACGACGATTTTCCGGTAGCGCGCATTTTGCTGCCGAAGGCGCTCCGAGCGCCTGTCGGAGCGATCTACCATGTCGCGCGCACCCTTGACGACATTGCCGACGAAGGCGACTGGAGCGTCGCGGAGCGCCGCCTGCGCCTCGCCGACTTTCGCGCCGGGCTCGATGCCGTGGCGCAAGGGCGCCTCGCGCCCGTGCACCCCGGGCTGTTCGCGAAGCTCGCGAAAGTGGCGTATCAGTGCCGGCTGCCGTTGCAGCCGTTCTACGACCTGGTTTCGGCGTTCGAGCAGGACGTCGGCACCACACGCTATGCCGACCGCTTCGAACTGCTCGACTTGTGCCGCCGCTCGGCCAATCCGATCGGGCACTTGATGCTGCACCTGATCGACGAGGCCACGCCCGGGAATCTCGCCGATTCCGACGCCATCTGCACCGCCTTGCAACTCATCACCTTCTTGCAGGACGTGCCGGCCGACTGGAACCGGGGCCGCATCTATCTTCCGCAGGCCGACCGCGAGCGCATGAAGGTGAGTGAAGCGCAGATTGCCGCGGGCCGGGTGGACGGCGCCTGGCGCGCGCTGATGGCGCACGAGGTGGCGCAGGCTCGCGCGCTCATGCTGAGCGGCGCGCCGCTCGCGCTGCGCGTGCCGGGCCGCTTCGGCCTCGAACTGTGCAGTGTCGTGCACGGCGGCCTGCGCATGCTGGAGGTCATCGAGCGCGGCGGCTACGATGTGTTTCGCGCCCGGCCCCGGCTGGGCGCCGCCGACTGGGCCGTGGTGCTGATGCGCACGGCGGCCATGTGGCTGTCGCGCCGCGTGGGCGCGGGTGTGCCTTCGATCGAGAGTAACAACGCATGATGACCACGATTCTCTTTGCCGTGTCCTGCCTTTCGCTGCTGATCTGGCTCGTCCTGCTGTTCGGCCGGGGCGGCTTCTGGCGCGCGCGCCCCGCCGCGCCGCTGCCGGTGGTGGAGCCCGCGGCGGGCTGGCCGGCGGCCTGCGCCGTGGTGCCGGCGCGCAACGAGGCAGACGCGATCGGCGAGGCCGTCGCCTCGCTGCTCCAGCAGGACTACGGCGGCGAGTTCCACGTGATCGTGATCGACGACCACAGCACCGACGGCACCGCCGAAGCCGCGCGCGCCGCCGCGCTCGCGCTGCAATGCCCGGAAAAGCTCACGGTGGTGAGCGCCAAGCCGCTGCCCGCGGGCTGGTCGGGCAAAGTGTGGGCGCAGTCGCAGGGCATCGAGGCCGTGCGCACGCTGGGCCTGAACGCCGACTACCTGCTCCTGACCGACGCCGACATCGGCCATCCCCCCGACGCCCTCGCGCAACTCGTGGTGCGCGCGCAGGCGGAAAAGCGCGACCTCGTCTCGCTGATGGTGCGCCTGCGCTGCGACTCGTTCTGGGAGAAGGCGCTGATTCCGGCGTTCGTGTTCTTCTTCGCGAAGCTCTACCCGTTCTCGTGGGTCAACAATCCGCGCAACAAGACGGCGGCGGCGGCGGGCGGCTGCATGCTGGTGCGCCGCAAGGCGCTGGAGGAAGCGGGCGGCATCGAGTCGATCCGCGCCGAGCTCATCGACGATTGCAGCCTGGCTGCGCGCATCAAGCATCGTGGCGACGGGCAGCATCCGATCCGCCTCGACGTGGCCGCGAAGAGCGTCTCGCTGCGCCCGTACGACTCGTGGAAGGACATCTGGAACATGATCGCGCGCACCGCATTCACGCAGCTTCATTACTCGGCGTGGCAGCTCGCGGGCACGATCCTCGGCATGACGGTGATCTATCTCGCGCCGCCCGTGGTCGCGCTCTCGCTCGGCCCGCTCGGCTGGCCCGCATGGGTGGCCTGGGCGCTGATGTGCTGCGCCTACGCGCCGATGCTCGCGTACTATCGCCGCTCGCCGCTGTGGGCGCCGTTCCTGCCGCTCGT
>JAITTX010000298.1 GCA_031286755.1 Paraburkholderia sp. | reverse complement strand
AGCTCGGCGTTTTCCTCGATGCGCAAGAGGCCGTGGCGCACGCGAAGTCTTTCGCAACCGACCTGCTCGAACACAAGCAACAGGCCTAGTCGCGAGTGGCGCGCGGGGCGGCCGGCAATTATCTTCGCGTGGAGCTCTCCGCCGCCACGGGGCACGACGAGTATCAGCGTCAGCAGAGCGCCCAGTAGTACGCCCCCCTCCCACTGCCATCGTGCGCGGCCACGACTTGATCGCATTGGGCGTGTTGCGCGGCATCACGGATGCGCGAATGCCGTGACTTCACGCATTTCGACGAAAAATTAATTCCCCGCGCCCGAACGACGCCTGAAAGCAGTCGGATCCATACCATGCATTGCATGGAACGCCTGCGAGAAGTTGCTTCGACTCGTGAATCCAACCATCCTCGCGACTTCAGCGACCGGGCGCGTGGTCGTCGCCAGCAATTCGGCGGCTTTTCGTAGTCGCACAAGCTTCAACATGCTCATCGGCGGCTGCCCGAATGCCTTCATGAACTGGGCAGCGAACGCGGAGCGGCTCATGCCGGCGATATCGGCCAGCCGCTCCACGCTCCACGGCGATGAGGGGCGCTCAAAGATGGCTTCGAGCACCCCCGCGAGCCGCTTGTCAGCAAAGCCGGTCGCCCACGGCAGCTCCATTCCCCCCGCGTCGATCTGCCGTCGCATCACCATGATCAAGCACTGCTTGAGCAGCGCCTCCACCAGTGCGCGCGAGCCGAGCCCCGGCTGCGCGCATTCGGCCAGCAGCATGACGAACTGGTTCTTCAAACCCGACTGCCCGTCGAACTGAGCGATCAGCGGCCGGCGCATCGCGCTGAATGGATCCGTGCCGTGATTCGTGTCGAACTTCAATTCACCGCATGCCGTGGCGACGCCGGCCGCGCCTTCACCCGCCTGGACGGTCGGCACGGTTTCTCGCGAAGGCCAGTCTGTGAGACGTCCGTGGTTCGTTGCGTTGCCGGGCGACGAGCGGCCGCTTTCGATCGCGTAAGCGATGCCAGGCGGTAAGAGCACAAAAGTGTGCGAACTCAGCGCGACACGCTCGCCCGTTTGCGTCACGAGTGCGCCTCTGCCGTCCATGCAGTAGTGAAGGCTTGCCGTTGCGCAGGCGTCGAAGCGGGCGCTCCAGCCGTCGCGAATGTCGCACAGGGTGAAATTCGCCACGCCGATATCCAGTGCGGCAAGGAAGCGTTCGAGGACGGGCAGGTCAAAGATAGGGCGGCTAGTCATGGACGAATTCGAACCAAATCGAGATCAAATGGAACGTGCGTCTCTCTACCATGAGTATGCAGCCCCTCAATTACAGGAGAATTCCATGTTCGATATGAAGCATCTTACCCGACTCAAGAAGCTGGACGAAAACGCACCGGAAGCGATGAAAAGTTTCTGGGCATTTGACAAGGCGGTCTTTGAAGAAGGTGCGTTGAGCGCGCTACAGAAGCAGCTCATTGCCGTCGCCGTCGCCTTGACGACGCAGTGCCCTTATTGCATCGAGCTGCACACCAAAGCTGCGCGCGACGCGGGCGCCAGCGAAGCGCAACTGTCGGAAGTCGCCCTCGTGGCGGCGGCCATTCGTGCGGGCGGCGCCATCACGCACGCGTCACATCTGTTCCGGGGTTGAGCCTGGTAGTTCGCGGTAGCCTGTTGTGGCCCAGCGCACAGCCAAAATACACGGGCCGCTGCTGCTTGCGTAAGCCGGAGCGGTCATTTGTCTCTCATAGATCGATGAATTCATTCAGGACATCGAATTATCCATTGATCCGTTCTACCGCCACCGAAAGCAGAGGAGAAAACGTTGCACAGCCTATTGAACGAAAGCAAGTCCGCATAGAGCGAAAGCACGCTTGTCCCTCACCTTGTCCACTCATGCACAGGAATCACCATGAGCAACGCCGTCATCGAATGCATTCTGAGCCGCAGCGCCGCCAAATACTACGATCCCGCCGCCACCTTGAGCGACGGCGAGATCCGCGAGTTGGTGCGAATCGGCACCACCGCGCCCACATCCTTCCATTTGCAGAACTGGCGCTTCATCGCCGTGCGCACGCGTGAAGCCAAGGCCCGGTTGAGTCCGATCGCCTGGAATCAGCCCGCAGTCACCGATGCAGCCGTGACTTTCATCATCTGCGGCCAGTTGGCCGACTCCAGCGTCATCCCAGAACGCCTGGCGCCTCTGGTTGAATCGGGCGTCATGCCGGCAACGATGGTGCCTGAGTGGGAAATCCCCGCGCGCGATCTGTACATGGACTACCCACAGCGCCAGCGCGACGAGGCAGTACGCACCGGCACCTTCGGCGCGGCGGCGATGATCTACGCGGCGCGCTCGCTGGGCCTCGGTTCGACACCGATGATCGGTTTCGACGCCGAAGCGGTGCACCGCGAATTCGGCCTGGCCGCGAACGAAGTCCCGGTCATGCTGTTGTCCATAGGGGCAGAGCGCCCGGGAAACTGGCTGCAGAAGCCGCGCCGTCCGGTGGCCGACGTACTGGATCTGGTCTAGGCGCACCCCTGTGGCCACGATCGCGCAGAACGACAAAGCGGCCGCCAGGCGAGAGACAACCACACGCTACTTTCCACTTGAAGCCCCGACCTGCTTCCACGCAGAACCTGGGCACAAAGCAAGCCGAAGGATCGTTCCCGTACGGACGTTCCCGAATCGATGAAACCCGTCACTTATGGAGATGATGATGGCAAGAACTGCAACCCTACAGCCGGAACAGGTGCCGGCCGCTTCGAAACCGACACTCGATACGTTCACCAGGAACATCGGGTTCACACCCAATATGATGGCGGCCTTCGCGCAAAGCCCGATCGCGTTCAACGCATGGGCCGCCCTGCTCGGCTCCTTGAGCAAGACGCTCGACGTGAAGACGCGTGACGGCATCGGGCTGGCTGTCTCCGAACTGAATGGCTGCAACTACTGCCTGACAGTTCACAGCTTTACGGCCGAGCATATGGCCAAGCTCTCGCCCGATGAAATCATTCTCGCGCGTAAGGGCCATGCCACCGACCCGAAGCGCGACGCCGCCCTCCAGTTCGCGCGCAAAGTCATCGAGACGCGTGGCAAGGTCGGCGATGCCGATCTGAAAGCGGTCCGCGATGCCGGCTACGCGGACGCGAACGTCATGGAGATTGTTGCGTTGGTGGCCATGTATTCCCTGACGAATTTCTTCAACAACGTGTTCGATCCCGAGAAGGACTTTCCCGCCGTGACGCCGGCTGGCTCGATCTGAACCCAATCCATGCACATCGACTGTCTTCGAAGGTCCCAGGCTGAGAATGGACGACTGGGAAAGTTTTCCGCCCGGGCGCTTTGCGAAAAGAAAGCAAGAGCTTCCCGCCCCTCCCCACACCCACCCTGACGCTCAGCCTTCTCGAGTCAACCTGGCACAGAGCGCGTCGATTTCCGAATCCGCGAAAACTTCGATGCCGTGCTCGCGCAACAGCGCAGCCGTCACCCCTGCCCCGGCGCGTCGCTGGCCCGAAAAGCTGCCGTCATAAATGAAGCGGCTGCCGCACGACGGACTGCCATCGATCAGCAATGCGAAGCGGCAATCGTGTTCGCGCGCGAGCTCCAGCGCCGCCCGCGCGCCCGCGAGAAAAAACGTGGTGACATCCGCGCCCGCCACATCGACGACACGGGCAGCGCCCGCGAGCACAGCCTCACCCGATTCAGCCCGTGCAATCTCGGCCGCGAGTCGGGGCACGCCGAATCCCCCGCTCAACTCGGGGCAGACCGGCACGATGCGGCCTTCGCGCCGCCAGGCGTCGAGCGCCGGATGGGCGAGTGTTTTGGCCGAGCCGTTATAGCGAACCGGGCTGCCGAGCAGGCAGGCGCTTACCAATATCTTCCGGGTCATTCGTGATCCTTTTCGCGTGGGCGTAATCGCGTGAGCGAAAAAGCGCATCGCTTACGGCACGCACCAATGAAAAAAGCGCACCCAAGGTGCGCTACGGTGTGCATGAAATGTATCTGATAGCGTTCTTTTCGCCTACCCGCGCGTACGCCGGCCAGGCAGTTGCCCCCGGCGCCGCACGCAACGGCGCCGGGGGCAACGCCCCTCACCTCATTCGAAGTTCTCGCGCAGCCACTTCTTGTTCATCTTGCCCACGCTGGTCTTCTCCAGCGCGTCGACGAACTTGACGACCTCCGGCACCGCGTACTTCGAGATCTGCCCGGTTTCGCTGAAGCGCAGGACATGCTGCCGGATTTCCTCTTCGCTCACCGGCACGCCGTGCTCCGGACGCAACACCACCACAGCCGCCGGCCGCTCGCCCCACTTCTCGCTCTTGATGCCGATGACGGCCACTTCGGCCACGGCGGGATGCTGCGAGATGAGGCTCTCGATCTCCAGCGACGAGACCCATTCGCCGCCGGACTTGATCACGTCCTTGATGCGGTCCGTGATCTGGAGATAGCCGTCGGTGCCAATGCGCGCCACGTCCTGGGTGTGGAGATAGCCGCCCTCCCACAATTGTGCGGAGGCTTCGGGATTGTGCAGATAGCCCTGCGTGAGCCATGGCGTGCGCACGACCACTTCGCCGCTGGCAATGCCGTCGTGTGGCAGATCGCGCATCTCGTCGTCGACGATGCGCAGGTCCACGAGCGGCACCGGCAAGCCCGTGCGGCACCGCAGGCTCACTTCTTCGTCGATGTCGCGCGGCTCGCTGGCGGGCTTCAACTGCGCAAGCGTGAGCAGCGGACAAGTCTCGGACATGCCGTAACCGGTGAATACGTCGATGCCGCGCTCCAGCGCGGTGCGCGCCAGACCATGCGGCAGCGCCCCGCCGCCGATCACGACGGTCCACTTGCTGAAGTCGGCGGTCTTTGCCTGCGGGCAGCTCAGCAGCATGTGCAGGATCGTGCCCACGCAATGCGAGAAGGTCACGCCTTCGTCGCGAATCAGCTCGACGAGCCGGTCCGGCACATAGCGGCCCGGATACACCTGCTTCACGCCCATCAAGGTCGCGATGTACGGAATGCCCCATGCGTGCACATGGAACATCGGCGTGAGCGGCATGTAGACGTCGCCGCGGTGAAAACGCTGGCCCGACTCGGGGCTCGCCAGCGCCGCCATCCCGGTGATGGTGTGCAGCACCAGTTGCCGGTGCGAAAAATACACGCCCTTGGGCAGGCCCGTGGTGCCCGTGGTGTAGAACGTCGTGGCGCGCGTGTTTTCGTCGAAATCGGGGAAATCGAACTGCGTGTCGCTGGTTGCGAGCAGATGCTCGTATTCATCGGCGAATTCAAGCTCGGACGAAGCCGCGGCATTGCCTTCGTCGTCGATGAGCACGATCGCGCGCACGTGCTCGAGCTTGTCGCGAATCGCCGCCAGCACCGGCAGAAAATCCGCGTTGACGAGCAGCACCTGCGCGCCCGCATGATTGACCGTATAGGCGATCTCGGCCTGCGAAAGACGAATGTTCACCGTCTGCAGCACGGCGCCCATCATCGGCACTGCGAAGTAGCACTCCAGATAGCGATGGCTGTCCCAGTCCATCACGCCAACCGTGGTGCCGTGCTCCACGCCAAGCCGTTGCAGACCGTTAGCGAGCCGCGCGATGCGCTCCTGAAGCTGGGTGTAGGTCATGCGGACCTTGCCCCGGTAGACGATCTCCTGATCCGGCGCGTGCGCCATCGGCGTGCGCAGCAGGTTCTTGATCAAGAGGGGGTAGGCATAAGCCGATGACATTGCTTCGCTAGCCTGGTCGTACATGGCGGTCTCTACATTCGGTGTGTTCAATTACAAGGCGCGCCGGGTTCAATCAACGCGGCGCGCCGGCACTATCAATGCACTTTCGAGCCTTAACGAGCCTCAAGCCAGGTTCTCGAAGATCGCCGCAATGCCCTGGCCGCCGCCGATGCACATCGTCACCAGCGCATAGCGGCCACCCGTGCGCTGCAACTCGTGCAGCGCCTTCACGGTGATGAGCGCGCCGGTTGCGCCAATCGGGTGGCCGAGCGAGATGCCCGAGCCGTTCGGGTTCACCTTGGCCGGGTCGAGGCCGAGTTCCTGCGTGACCGCGCACGCCTGGGCCGCGAAGGCTTCGTTGGACTCGATCACGTCGAGGTCTTCGACACGCAGGCCCGCGCGCTCCAGTGCGAGGCGCGTGGCCGGCACCGGGCCAATGCCCATGTGCAGCGGGTCGACGCCCGCGTGACCATAGGCAACGAGACGCGCCATCGGCTTGACACCGCGCTGCTCGGCGGCTTCGCGCGACATCAGCAGCACGGCCGCGGCCGCGTCGTTGATGCCCGAGGCGTTGCCGGCCGTCACCGTGCCGTTCTCCTTCGCGAACACGGGCTTGAGCTTCGAGAAGTCTTCGATGGTCGCGTCGGTGCGCAGATGCTCGTCGGTGTCGAACACGACTTCGCGACCCTTCACCTTTTGCGTGACCGGCACGATCTGGCTCTTGAACCGGCCCTCGGCAATGGCGCGCGCGGCGCGGTGATGCGACTCGAGCGCGAGCGCGTCCTGACGCTCGCGCGAAATGTCGAACTTGCGCGCGACGTTTTCGGCGGTCACGCCCATGTGCACCGTATTGAACGGGTCATTGAGCGCGCCGAGCATCATGTCGACGAAGCGCGAGTCGCCCATGCGCGCGCCAAAGCGCATATCGGGCGCGATATACGGCGCGCGGCTCATGTTCTCCGCACCCGCGCCAATCGCGACATCGGCGTCGCCCAGCAAAATGGTCTGCGCCGCCGAGACGATGGCCTGCAAGCCCGAGCCGCACAGGCGATTGACGTTGAAAGCGGGCGTCGTATCGGGAATGCCCGCGTTGATGGCCGCGACGCGCGAGAGATAGAGATCCTTCGGCTCGGTGGTGATCACATTGCCGAACACCACGTGGCCCACGTCCTCGGGCTTGACTTCGCTGCGCGCGAGCAACTCGCGCAACACGATCGAACCCAGCTCGCTGGGCGCGAAATCTTTCAGGCTGCCGCCGAATTTGCCGATTGCGGTTCGCACACCGCCTACCACCACGACTTCTTTGCTCATTTGCGTTCCTTGTTCAATGGCTCGCTCGCGAATGCGCTGCGGGCATTACATGTTCGGGTAATTGGGGCCGCCACCGCCTTCGGGCGTGACCCAAACGATATTCTGCGTCGGATCCTTGATGTCGCAGGTCTTGCAGTGCACACAATTCTGCGCGTTGATCTGCAGGCGGTCCTCGTCCGAATCGACTTTGACGAATTCATAAACGCCTGCCGGACAGAAGCGCGATTCGGGACCCGCGTAGGTTTTCAGGTTGATGCCGACCGGCACCGTTGCATCTTTCAGCGTCAAATGCGCGGGCTGGTTCTCTTCGTGATTCGTATTGGAAATGAACACTGAGGAGAGACGGTCGAACGTGAGCTTGCCGTCGGGCTTCGGATACTCGATGGGCTTGCACTGCGACGCCGGCTTGAGCATCTCGTGGTCACGATGCTGGTGATGCAGCGTCCACGGCACGTTGCCGCC
>JAITTX010000259.1 GCA_031286755.1 Paraburkholderia sp. | reverse complement strand
GCCAAGGGCCTGCCCGTGGCCTACGCGAACCCGAAGGAGGGCGCCGTGCTGCTGCTCGTCGACCTGTGCGTGGTGAAGAACAATCCCGACCCGCAGCTCGCGCAAAAGCTCGCGCAGTTCCTGATTTCGGCGCCCGCACAGAGCAAGGCCGCAGCCGCAGGCAGGCAGATTCCCACCAATCAGAACGCAACCATGCCGCCCGACATGCAAAAGAGCCTGGGCAACCTCGATCAGCTCGTGAAGAAAGTGACGGTGGTGGACTGGGACGTGATCAACGCGCATCGCGCGCAGTGGGACTCGCGCTGGAACCGGCAGATCGAGCAATGAGGGCGTACTGATCCCTGTGACCGTGCAGCGGGCGCCCCCTTTCCCATCACAACCCCCTATACCGCTGCACGTTCATCAGATGCTCGCGCATGCAGCGCGCGGCGGTTTCGCCGTCGCGCGCCAGAATGGCATCGGCGATAGCCTGGTGCTGCTGTGCGAAGTGCTGGCGAGTGGCTTGATCGACGGTCCTTTCACGCTGGCGCGGCTCGAGCCGCATGCCATTGATGACCTCCGTGAGCGCGATGATCGCGGGGTTTCGCGAGGCCCTGGCAATCAGCAGATGAAAGCGCTGATCCCATAGTTGCCACTCCTCATCGTTTTTTGCCATCGCGTTCTTTTTCGCGCACTTTTCCAGCTCGGCCAGATCCTCCGGCGTGGCTTTGAGTGCGGCAAGGCCGGCCAGCGCCGGCTCGAACATGAGGCGCATCTCCGCGATGTCGGCCGGGCTCGTGCGCGCGCGCAACGCGCGCAGCGTGGGCGCGAACTTGAGCGGCCGCGTGCCCAGATAGGTGCCGCGCCCCACGCCGCGCCAGATGCGGCCCGAGGCTTCCAGCGAAGCGAGCGCCGCACGCAGTTCCCGCCGGCTCACGCCCAGCTCCTCGGCCAGCTTGCGTTCGGGGGGCAACGCATCGCCGTCCTTCAACTGATGTCGCGCGATATGGGCGAGCAGGCTGTCGAGCGCGGTTTTTTCCATGGTGCAGTATGAACCAATATTGATTGGTTCGATTCTAGCAGGCACTGGCGCGAACGGCCGGAATATCGCGCAGTTCTGCCGGTAAAAGGGCATTTTGCGTTGGAAATAAGGGTTAACTCCGGGTGCGGACAAAAACCCGGATTCGTAAGCTGAGAACGGAGTGATGTGGTACCAATCGTTTAATAGTTCAAGGCATGGCCGGAACCATTGCACGAGGAGTGGCAGATGTCGTTCACAACGCGTCCTGAGCTGATCGGGACCTTCGGGATGGTGGCGTCGACGCACTGGCTGGCCAGCGCATCCGCGATGGCGGTGCTCGAAAAAGGCGGCAACGCATTCGACGCGGCCGCCGCCGCGGGCTTCGTGCTGCAGATCGTCGAGCCGCATCTCAACGGTCCCGGTGGCGAATTGCCGGTCGTGTTCTACAGCGCGCGCGAAGACCGTGTGCGCGTGCTCTGCGGCCAGGGCGTGACGCCCGCGACCATGACGATCGAGCGCATGCGCGGGCTCGGGCTCGAAGTCGTGCCCGGAACCGGGCTGCTGCCCGCGGTGGTGCCGGGTGCGTTCGGCGCATGGATGACGATGCTGCGCGACTACGGCCAGTTGCCGCTCGAAGACGTGCTGAGTTATGCAATCGGCTATGCGGAGCACGGCTATCCGGTGCTGCCGCGCATGTGCGCCTCGATTCTCGCCATCAAGGACTTCTTCCTCAGCGAGTGGACGACCTCCGCCGAACAATGGCTGCGCAATGGCGAGGCGCCCGCGCCGAACCAGTTGTTCGCCAATCCCGCAATCGCGGCCACGTATCGCCGTATTCTGCGCGAGGCGAGTGCCCGCAGCGATCGCGCCGAGCAGTGCGAACTCGCGCGCGCCGCGTTCTACCGCGGCTTCGTGGCCGATGCGATCGACCGGTATTTCCGCTCCACCGAGGTGCTGGATACCTCGGGCCGCCGCAATCGCGGCCTGCTCACCGCCGACGATCTCGCGCGCTGGGAGCCGGCCTACGAGGAAGCGCTCTCGTACGAATACGCCGGGCTGCGCGTGCACAAGACGGGGCCGTGGGGGCAGGGGCCGATGTTCCTGCAGCAACTCGCGCTGCTCAAGGGCTTCGATCTGGGCGCGATGGACCCGCTCGGACCGGATTTCGTGCATACGGTGATCGAAACGTCGAAGCTCGCATTCGCCGACCGCGAGGTGTTCTACGGCGACCCGCATTTTGCCGACGTGCCGATGCAGACGCTACTGAGCGACGCCTACAACGACGAGCGCCGCCGCCAGATCGATCCACGCAAGGCCTCGTTCGAATTTCGTCCGGGCACGCTCGGCGATAGCCAGGCGCGCGCGGCGCGCATCCTCGCCAATGCGGGCCGGCAGCAGCCAGGCGGCTTTGGCCAGGGCGAACCCACGTTCGCGCCGCTGCCGGAACTGCGCGGCGACACGGTTCATCTCGACGTGGTCGACCGCTGGGGCAACATGGTCTCGGCCACGCCGTCGGGCGGCTGGCTGCAAGCTTCGCCCGCCGTGCCGGGGCTCGGCTTCAACATCACCACGCGCGCGCAGATGTTCTGGATGGAGGAGGGCCTGCCTTCGTCGCTCGGGCCGGGCCGGCGCCCGCGCACGACGCTCTCGCCCACGCTCGTTACGCGCGAGGGCAAGCCGTATGCGGCCTTCGGCACGCCGGGCGGCGACCAGCAGGATCAATGGTCGATGCAGCTGTTCCTGCGGCACGTGCATGCGGGCATGAACCTGCAGGCCGCCGTGGATGCCCCCTCGTTCCAGACTGCGCATTTCCCCGGCTCGTTCTATCCGCGCGCGATGCAGCTCGGCAAGATGTCCGCCGAAGCGCGCTTTCCCGAGGCCACGCTCGCCGAGTTGCGCGCGCGCGGCCACGACCTGACCGTGGCCGAGCCCTGGGGGCTCGGGCGCGTGTGCGCGGTGGGCATCCGCAATGGCCTGATGCGCGGCGCGGCCACGCCTCGCCAGATGCAGGCCTACGCGATCGGGCGCTGAGCGCGCCACTTTTGCCCAGACGTTCGCACGGAATTCATCGACCATGTCCGCCATCGCCGCCCGCCTCGAAAGACTGCCGCTCGCGGGCTTCCATCGCAAACTGCTGCTGATCGGCGGGCTCGGCTATATGTTCGACGGGCTCGATTCGTCGTCGCTCGCCTTCTTGCTGCCCGTCGTGAGCAAGCTCTGGCATTTGACGAGCGCCGAGACGGGGCTCGTCGCCAGCAGCACGTATATCGGTTATTTCTTCGGCGCGTTTCTCTCGGGCGTGCTGGCCGACGTGATCGGGCGCCGCCGCATCATGATGAGCGCGCTCGCCATTTATTGCGCGGCTTCCATGGCGAGCGCCACCGCGCAGGACTGGCACACGTTTTTCGCGCTGCGCGTGTTGGCCGGTTTCGGCTCGGGCGCGGAAACCGTGGTGATCGCGCCGTTCCTCGCGGAGTTCGTGCCGCGCCGCTATCGCGGCATGTTCTGCGGCGCGCTGGTTGGCTTCATGTCGTTCGGATATCTAAGTTCGTCGATTCTGGGCTATGCCGTCGTGCGCAATTTCGCCGACGGCTGGCGCTACCTCGCCGTGCTCACTTCGCTGCCGGTGGTGATGCTGCTCTGGTGGCGCCGGACGCTGCCCGAATCGCCGCGCTGGCTCGAAAGCCAGGGGCGTTCCGCCGAGGCCGACAGCATCGTGCGCGCGATCGAGGCCCGCTTCGCGGCGGAGGGCATCGAGCTCGCGCCGCTCGCCCCGGCGAGCGCGATTCCCGCCACGACGCCAGGCGGCGGCAGCGCGCTACAGAACGTGCTGACGCTGTTCTCGCGCCGGCTCGCGGGCACCACGGCGGTAAGCTGGCTGATGTGGTTCTCCGTGGCGTTCGCGTACTACTCGTTCTTCTCGTGGATCCCGAGCCTGCTCGTCAAGGAAGGTCTGACGCTCACCAAGAGCTTCGGCTACTCGATCGCCATCTATGGCGCGCAGATTCCCGGCTATTTCTCGGCGGCATGGCTCAATGAACGCATCGGCCGCAAGGGCGTGGTGGCGTCGTACATGACGCTCGGCGGGCTCGCCGCCATCGCGCTGGCGTTTTCGCGCACGGGCCTGGAGATCACCGCGGCGGGCGTGTGCCTCTCGTTCTTCATGAACGGCGCATTCGCGGGCGTCTACGCCTATACGCCGGAAATCTTTCCCACGGCCGTGCGCACCACCGGCACCGGTTCGTCTTCGTCGTTCGGCCGCATCGGCTCGGTGAGCGCGCCCATTCTGGTCGGCATCGTGTATCCGGCGTTCGGCTTCTTCAGCGTGTTCGCCATGACCACCGCCGTGCTGCTCGCGGGTGCCGGCATGGTGTTCTTCTTCGGCATCGAAACCCGCAACCGTTCGCTCGAGGACATCGAGGCGAGCGGTTCGGGCCCGAGCCCGGAGGCGCCCAAGCCGCTGGCCGGCGACGGGCTGCGCGGCTGAGCCACCGGCTTCACACTCTCCGTACTTCTTCATGCAATCGACCCATCACCTTGTGAACGAAGCGCAAACGCGCCGCTGCGAGATCGCGGATCTTGCGCGGCTTTCCCGTGTCATGCGCGAGCCCGGCCAGCCGGACGCGATTTTCCGCGAAGTGTGCGCAATGGCCGGGGAGTCCATCGGCTTTCGTCTCTTCACGATCATGGCGTATGACGCGCAGCGCCAGGAAGTGGAGCGCGTTTTCACCAACATGCCCGATGTCTACCCCACGGGCGGGCGCAAAAGGAAGAGCGGCACGCCGTGGGCGCGGCGCATTCTCAGCGACCTCGAACCGTTTCGCGCGACGACACCCGATGGCCTGCGCGAGGCCTTCGACGATCACGCGGTGATGACCGCGATGGGCCTCGGCTCGATCCTGAACATCCCGATTGCGTACGATGGCCGCTGCGTCGGCACGATGAACCTCACGCACGTGGCGGGCTGGTACACGCCGCGCCATGAGGAAACGGGCCTGCTGCTCGGCGCGTTCCTCGCGGCGGCGCTGCTCGCACACGGCTTGCCCGCGGCGGCGCGCTAAAGCCCCTCTTCACGGGACTCCAGTTCATGGCAACAACGACTTCCTCAGGCAACGCCAACCGTTGGCTGCTCGTGTTCGCGCTCGGCTATCTCGCGCTGCTGGTCGATGGCGCGGATGTCATGATGTACGGCCTCACGCTCACGCGCATCAAGAGCGAATTCGGCCTCACCAACGTCGAGGCCGGCGCGCTTGGTAGCCTGACGCTGCTCGGCATGGCGATAGGCGGCATTCTGGGCGGCTGGGCGAGCGACTCGCTCGGGCGCGTGCGCGTGGTGGTCTGGGCGATGATGCTGTTCTCGGCCGGCGCGGGCCTGCTCGGTCTCACGCACAGCTTCCTCGAATTCGCGATCGTCCGCTTTATCAGCGCGATGGGCATCGGCTGCATGGTGCTGGTGAGCACACTGGTGGCCGAATACGTGCCGATGGCGCGGCGCTCGCTGATACTCGGCGTGCTGCAAACCGCCATCTCGGCGGGCTATATCACGGTGATCGCGCTCAGCAACTGGATCCTGCCGCACCATGGCTGGCGCATGCTGTTCTACATGGCGGTGGCGCCCGTTTTCCTCGCCGTGGCGATTCACTTCTTCGTGCCGGAGCCGCCGAGCTGGCGCACGAGCGAGGCGGCGGCGCACCCGGGCGGCGGGCGCGGGCGCGATAACCGCTACGCGCTGATTTTCGCGGACAAGCAGGCGCGCAAGCTGTTCATCTTCTGGTCGCTCGCATCGGTGTTCGCGCTCTCGGGGTTTTATGGCTTGAATAACTGGCTGCCGACCTACCTCGAAAGCGAACTGCATATCAAGTTCAGCTCGATGACGGGCTATATGACCGCGACCTGGGTGGTCGCCTTCGTCGGCAAGATCGTGGCCGGCTGGCTGGGCGACCGCTGGAGCCGGCGTGGCGTGTATGTAGTCGGCTGCGTGGGCGCCGCCATCTTTCTGCCGGTCATCGTGCTGTTCCATACGCGCGAGAATATCGCGTGGCTGATGCTCGTGTTCGGCTTTCTCTATGGCGTGCCGCTTGGCACGATGGGCACGTTCATGTCGGAGAGCTTCGCAACGCGCATTCGCGGCACGGCCGTGGGCGGCTCGTATAACGTGGGCCGTTTTTGCTCCGGCGCCGCGCCTATTGTGATTGGCTATATCGCCACGCAGTTTTCTATCGGCATGGGCTTTCTCGTGGTGGGCGCGGTGTTTTTCCTGAGCGGCGTGATGGCGCTGTTCATTCCGGATCGCCTGCACGATACGAATGCGGGCGAGCCGGTGGCGGCTGATGCTGGCGCGGAGCGGCAGAGGGCCCTCACGGGTACGGCTGGAGCGACGGCGGGCCGGGGGTGAGGGTGGCATTGCAGTTGATGTTATGCTGACCCGAAAATATCGCGTTTAAAACTCGCGGCTCTGCGCCGGGATATAAGCCCGGCCCAAATTCAGGTGCGGGTTTCAAGGTGTTTTTTATGTTGACCCTTTCACATTGTGTTATCCGATTTGAATATCGAGGCAAACGCGTCGTTGGATAACAAACGTTCATAGAGTAGACGCTCGATATGCGACGCCGCACCGCATAATCGAGTCCCTTCCTCCGTATATCCTGATTGTAAGCATGCTTACGAATTTCAGGCGCCCCCATTACGTTTTATTACTGCGCGAATATTCAAGGCGTAAAAGGGGCAGGACTTCGTGGCCGCTACATGATTTAAGATGCTGTTGCCACGAAGGGTATAAGGAATGGGCGAGGGACAGAAAGTATTCGAGCGGCAATTCTGCCGTCATCGGCCACCGTGCCTGGTGGTTCGTTCACCGCTCTGGATTAATGTTCTGCGATAGCGGACAAAAAGGAAAACAGAGTGGGACACATGCATACGCCAATTGAGGCGCCTCGAATGCCCGATGCGCAGATGAATGCGGAAGACTTTGCCGATATGTCTTCGGGCGCCAATATGCCACTGCTTGACGAATCCGGTCGGCCGCTTGCTGGGCTGCCACCCTCTTCAAGCGGTTTGGCCGACGTCGCCGCGTCCATTCACGCTCACGCCGGCGAACTTTCGGCCGACCAGTGCGAGCAGGCGATACATTGGCTCAAAGCCTTGAAAACGAAAGACAGCGCGGCAGCGAGGCCCGCCAGTGAGTTTCCCGCCGTGCTGAACGAATTGCGAAACAGCCTGGAACAGATTGACCTGCAACGGCGGGGCCACCGCAAGCTGTGGCTCGCGAAGGGGATATCGATACTGCTTGCGCTGGTCCTCGCTGGCGCAGTGGGCTTGGCGATAGCGCACAATTGGCTTGCACTCGGGATGGCTCTTGTCGTTGCACTCGCGCTGTTTGTCGTCGCTGAGCGCTGTACGGTCTCAGCCATCCGGATTTTCAAGGAGCAGGAGCAGCGCTATTTGTGGGCGAGCATCCGCCAGGCGAGGTCCGTGTCGGAGATCAATCAGGCTGGCATTTTTGCCTATCTGCATGGAGCGACTTTCGGCACACCGGGATTTAGCGCGGCAGGCGCGAGGGCGGCAATGCAGGCTGAACGAGAGCGGTTGGCCGACGCGCTATACGCCGACCCGGATGACTATCTGGTTTCCTGTGAGCACGTGCTCGAACGCCAGGATTAAACCGCCCATCGATCAAGCGAGCGCGATGCGCGCGCTCGCATCACATACGCGTGGCGCTCAACGCCGAAGCCGTCGCGCCTTGCGCTTCCATGTCTGCGTCCGCGTTGCGCGCCTGCGCCTCCTCGCGCGCGATGCTCAGGCGGAACTCGCGGCAGCCGAGTCCCAGCAGCACGGCTGCGAGCAGCGCCGCAACGAGGCTCACGATCGACATCGAGTGACCGACGGCGAGCGGCGAGCCGAACACCTTGTCGGTCAGCAGCGCGACCAGCGTGGTGCCAATGCCCAGCCCGATCAGGTTCGACACCAGCAGGAACACCGCCGAGATTTGCGCGCGCATTTGATTGGGCGCCAGCGTTTGCATCGCGGCGGTCGAAGTCGGCATGGGGAAAGAAGCGAAGAACATCGCCACCACGAGCAGCGTGAGCGAGAGGCCGAGGCTGTCCACTTGCGTGAAGGCCGTGGCGGGCAGCAACATCGCCGCCGCGCCGATGCAGCCCGCGAGCATGGGGCCGTCGCTGCGGCCGCGGCGCAGCAGCCAGTCGTTGAGCCATCCGCCGCAGAATACGCCGGTCGTGTTGGCGAGCAGCATGATCGCGCCGAGCGTGTAGCCCGCTTCCACCGGCGACATGCCGAAGCGGCGCATATAGAACGCGGGCGTCCAGCTCATCAGGCAGAACAGCGTCATTGCGTAGAACGAGAAGCCGATGTAGTGGCAAAAGAATGTCCGCCCATGCGAGCGGATGAAGCGGGCCGAATCGGCGAGCGAAACGCGCCGCGCCTGGCCGCTCGCGTCCTGCACGAGGCCTTTGCGCTGCGGATCGCGCACCGTGAGGATGAAGACGAGGCCAACGAGAAGACCGGGCAGCCCCACGATGAAGAACGTGACCTGCCAGGCATGCACCGAACCCACGAGCGGCAGCGTGACCATGGAAGCCTGCTTGAGCAGCGCAATCACATAGCCGCCGATCAGGAACGCAATGCCGCCGCCAATGAACGAGCCCAGCGAATACACACCCACCGCGCGGCCGAGCTTTTCCTTGGGGAAGTAGTCGGCGAGCATGGAATAGGTGCCCGGCGAGAGCGAGGCTTCGCCCACGCCCACGCTCATGCGTGCCAGAAACATGTGCAGGAAATTCTGGCTGATGCCGCAAGCAGCCGTGGCGACGCTCCAGAGCGCGATGCCCGTGGCGATGATGCGGGGGCGCGCGAAGCGGTCCGCGAGGTACGCGAGCGGAATGCCCATCACGGCATAGAAGAGCGAAAACGCGAAACCGTGCACGAGGCTGAACTGCGTATCCGTGAGATGGAGGTCGCGCTTGATGGGCTCGATCATGAGCGCGAGCACCTGGCGGTCGACGAATGAAAAAACATAGGCAAGCATGCAGATCAGCACCACATACCACTCATAGGTATAGCGTCGGGCGTTGCTGGCGCGCGTTGCGCTGGCCGGCGCGCTGGCTTGGGTGGGGGGCATTGCATACCTCCGGTAGGTGAGTCGTGCGGTCTCGGGTGCGTGCACGCTGGTGGCAACAGCCTACGCAAACAAATTTCGCGGACATAGGCGCGAATCTCCCAGGCGAGCGCCGGCAATCACGGGCTGGCCCCTGGAAACGACCGTCGCATTCCCGACAAACCCAGCGCTGGCGGGCCTGTGCGGCTGTCGTCGGCGCCTGCCGCCGTGCTCATGAACCAGATCTATAAGTGATATGCGGCCCGCTTGATCGACGCTGGATATTGGTCTTTCTAGACTCGCTCCGGTTCTTCATGACTCGCGGGGACGACAACAGTGACCAACCGGAAGTGGTGCATTGCAATCGTGGGCATGGTGGCGGCGCCGGCGCTCGCGCAGTCGAGCATCACGCTCTATGGCCGCATCGACACGGCGATCGAGTACGCGAACTTCGGGCCGAACCACGTCGTGCGCATGGGCACGGGCAATCTCTTCGCGACGCAATGGGGCTTGAAGGGCATCGAGGATCTCGGTGGCGGCTATGCCACGATCTTCAAGCTCGAAAACGGCTTCAATTCGGCCACGGGCGCGATCAGCGGCAACGGTTCGCTGTTCGGCCGCGAGGCGTGGGTGGGGTTGACGGGGCCCTTCGGCGGGCTGCAGGCCGGCGAGACCTATACGATCCTCCACACGTCGTTCGTGACTTATAGCCTGCCCGGCTACGGCGCGGGCCTGGCATGGGGCAACGCGTCGAACAATTTCGTGCAGCCGTGGTTCCTGCGCACGAGCAACACGCTGCGCTACACGTCGCCACGCATTGCCGGCTTCATGCTGCGCGCCGCCGCATCGCGCGGCGCCAACGGCGCGAGCAACGTGCCCTCGACGCTCGGCGATACCTACGGCGCCGGGCTCAACTACGCCAACGGGCCGCTCTCGATCGACGTCGACTACATGCAGCAGAAGTTCAGCACGGCCACGGCCGCGACGCTTTCGCCCACGAGCCCCACCGGCACCGGCAACTACGTGCTCGGCGCGATCTCCTACGATTTCGGTTTCGTGAAGCCCGCGTTCATCTATTTGCGGCATCGGGGCGGGCCGGATGTGACGACGGCGGTCGCGAGCGCTTACTCGAATCCGCACAACGACTTTTTCGAAATCAACGCCACGGTGCCTTTGGGGCGCGCGTCGCTGCTCGTGAGCTACGGCCACTATCACAAGATCGCGGACAGCCAGGGCAACGCCGATTCATACGGCGTGCGTCTCGACTACCCGCTCTCGAAGCGCACGGTGCTCTACACGGGCGCGGCGATGGTTCACAACGGCGAGCACGCGGCGTTCTCGATCAACGGCGCGGGCGGCGGCGCGGTGCCGGTCGGCAAGCCCGGCGCGACCGCCAGCTCGGTCGTGGCGGGCATCCTCACGTCGTTCTAGCCGTGTACGTGGCGCCGCTTTCGTGCGCTTCACGCATTGAGGACGGGCGGCTTCAGTTTGGGCGGGATCGCGAGCCAGCTATCGTGCGGCTCGCGCGCGCCGATGCGGAACAGCTCCATCAGGAGCGCGCGCAGCCAGCGGTGGCCGGGGTCCGCGTCGAAGCGCCGATGCCAGTACGCATTGACGGGCCACATCGAGGCATTGGCGATCTCGAACGCGGCCATTTCGCCGAGCGGCGCGAAGGCGCGCGCAACCGTCTTCGGCAGAATCAGCGCGTAGTCGCAGCGGTAGAGGATGGCGGGCACGACCATGAAGTTTGGCACCGCCACGCGGATGCGCGAGGCGAGCCCGTGCTGCTCCAGCAAGGCGGTGGACTGCGGGTGCGAGCTGACCGCGATGAACTGGAGCGCGGGCGGCGCGGCGCCGTCCAGCACGAAGTGGTCGTCGAGCCCGTAATGCTCGGCCACGCGGCGCGCCATCATCAGCACATAGCGCTCCTGCAGAAGCTCGCTGCGATGGAAGTGGCCGGACGCGTGAGGAAAGTGTCCCATCGCGAAGTCGATGCGCCCCGATTCCACGGCCACGTTGAACTGGCTTTCGTCGATATGCAGCGTTTCGATCACGACGCCCGGCGCGCGCTCGTCCAGTTCGCGCATGAGGATTGGCAGGAACGCGGTTTCCGCGAAATCGCTCATGTGCAGCCGGAAGGTGCGGCGCGAGGTGGCGGGAGAGAACTGGGCGCCTTCGTCGAGCACCGCCTGGAGAATGGCGAGCGCGCGGTCGATCGAGGCGGCGAGACGCTGCGCGCGCGGCGTGGGCTCGACGCCGCCGCCCGTGCGCACGAACAGCGCGTCATGAAACAAGAGGCGCAGGCGGCCGAGCGCGTGGCTCACGGAAGGCTGCGTGACACCAAGGCGCAGCGCGGCGCGCCCGACATGCTTTTCCGCATAGACCGCGTTGAAGGTCTTGAGCAGATTGAGGTCGAGATCCTGCACCCGCAGCGTGTCGGCGGGCTCGCTGCCCGGAGGCGCAATGGAGTCGGCGGCGTTCGGCATGGAGGTGGGCTTCACAGGGCTCACTGGGCTCACTGGGCTCTCCTCGCGGTCGCGGAAGGCGCATGGCCGTAGCGCCGCGCATACGCTTTCGCGAAGTGGCCGAAGCTGTGCACGCCGTGCTCGAGCAATACGTCGGTGACGCTGCGCCCGGGGTCCGCTTTCAGCGCACGATGCACGGCTTCGATGCGCTTTTCGCGGATGTATTCGGCGGGCGACTGGTCGAGAAACCGGTTGAAGCCGTTTTGCAGCGTGCGCGGCGACACGCCCGCCACCTGCGCGAGCGTCGCGATGGAAAGGGCTTCGCCCAGATGCGCGTCGATGAATTCGCGCGCCCGCTTCACATGCGCGGGCAGCGGCGGCTTCGCGCCACGCGCCAGCGCCTCGCTGTACGAGTGAGGCAGTTGCATGAGCAACAAGGTGGCGAGCCACTGCGTGAGCTCCGGGCCGAGCAGGCTGTCGCGGGCGCTGGGTTCGATCTGCTCGCACAGGCCGCACAAATAGCGCAGCGTGGAATGAAATACGGCGGCCCCGCTGTGCGCGCGGTCGATTTCGAGGTCGAAGACGAGTGGCTGGCGCAGCGAGCTTTGCAGCATTTCCGCGAGCCTGATTTCCAGCGCGGCGCGATCGACGCGCAACAGCAGGCTGCGGCACGCCGTGTCGGTGCGAATGCGGCTCTTGCGCGACGGCGACGACACGCTGAGGCTGCCCGCCGAAAGCGACGCCCGCTCATCGCCGGATTGCAGTTCGCAGCGGCCGGCAAGCGTCGTGCGAAAGAGGTAATGATGGTCGAGCTCGCCCGCGTCGATCTGGGTCGCGCGGCCGTAGCACAGTTCGAGCAGGCTCGCGCGATGCATCGGCACGCCATAGAGCTCCGCGTTCAGCGGCTCGCGGCCCGACACCTCCATGCGGTGCTCGCAAAGCAGCTTCGCCACTTCGCGCTCGACGTCCTCGTGCGCGCGGGTGGCGCCAAGCCGGTTGCTGTGTTTGCGCGGAATTGCAATTTCCATCGTTCAATGGCCTCGAAAGGACGGCGGGGCGCCTCGCCCCCATGATCCGATGGTCAATAAGTCCGCGCAAGAACGGAATGACCCTCATAGGCCGCCATTGCGTTGCCGGAGTTGAACAACGCTTGCGCGTGGTGACGCGCGGCGCGCGGGCGGCCCTATTAATCTGGAAGCCAATGCTCAAGCGATTGCACAAGGAGACGGGCAATGAAAATTAGCGTACTGGGTGGCGGGCATGGCTGCTTTGCCGCGGCGATCGAGATGCTCGAAAAAGGCCACGACGTGACTTGGTGGCGGCGCGATACGGCGGCTAGCGAACGCTTGCGCGAGCTGGGCTGCCTGAACGTGCGGGACTGGCGCGGCAAGCGCCGCGTGCCGGTGGGCCAGGCGCGCGGCGAGATTCGTCTCGCCGACGATCTCGGCAGCGCCGTGCGCGAGGCGCAACTGATCGTGATTCCGCTGCCGTCCACCACGCACGAGTCGCTCGCGCGCCAGCTCGCCGCGCATCTTGCCAACGGGCAGGTGGTGTATCTGCCGCCCGGCACCTTCGGCAGCTATGTGTTCGCGAAGGCCATGGCCGACGCGGGCAACCGCGCGCGCGTGGCGTTCGCGGAAACCGGCACGCTGCCGTATCTCGTGCGCCGCCACGGCGATAACGAGGTGGTCATCAGCGCCTATGCCACGCGCCTGCCTACTGGCGTGTTCCCGGCCGAAGCGGCCAGCTGGGCGTTCCCGGTGCTCAAGGCGGCCTACCCGAGCGTCGAGCCGATCGAGGACGCGCTGAGCGGCGCGCTCATGAACGCGGGCCCGGTGATTCATCCGCCGCTCATCATGATGAATGCCGGGCCGCTCGAGCATTTCGAAGTCTGGGACATTCACAACGAAGGCACGCAGCCCTCGATTCGCCGCGTGACCAACGCGCTCGACGCCGAGCGCATGGCCGTGCGCGAAGCGCTGGGATACGGCGCGCCGCATTTTCCGCTCGCCGACCACTACGCGAGCGAGGGCGACGAGTGGATGTACGGGCGCGGCGCGCACGGCAAGCTCACGGACAGCGGCGACTGGCGCGAGAAAATCGACCTGAAGGCGCACCGCTACATGCTGGAGGACACGCGGCTCGGCCTCTCGTTCATCGTGTCGGTGGGGCGCTGGGCGGGCGTGCCGACGCCAGTGGCCCAAGGACTCCTGAGCATGGCGAGCGCGGTGTCGGAACGCGACTTGTACGGCGAGGGCCGCACGCTCGAGAATCTCGGACTTGCCGCGCTCTCGCGCGAAGCCATGCGTGAGCTTCTGGCGCGGGGGCTCGCATGACGGACAACACCACCAACGTGAAGCATATCCATGTGCTCGGCGCGGGACGCATGGGACAGGGCATCGCGCTCGCGTTCGCATTCGCGGGGCTGCGTGTGACACTCATCGATTTCAAGGAGCGGAACGTGCAGGCCCGCGCCGCTTTTGCGGCGGCCGCGCTCGGCGAGATCGGCCGGCAGTTGCGCACGCAGGTCGATTTCGGGCGCATCGATGCGGGGCAGGCGGACGAAGCGCTGGCGCGCGTCGAAGTGGTCGATCGCGCGAGCGCCCAGGCTGCGCTCGAAGCGTGCGAGATCGTGTTCGAGGCGGTGCCCGAGGTGATGGCGGCGAAGGAGGCCGCATTGGCGTGGGCGTGCGCGCATATCGGCGAGGAGGCGACTATCGCGTCCACGACATCGACGTTCCTCGTGACCGATCTGCAGAAAGTGGTCACGCATCCGCAGCGGCTCGTCAACGCGCATTGGCTCAATCCCGCGCACCTGATGCCGCTCGTCGAGATCAGCCGCAGCAGCCTCACCGACGACGCGGTGGTCGAGCGCATGAAAGACCTGCTGCGCCGCGTGGGCAAGGTGCCGGTGGAATGCGCGCCCTCGGCGGGCTATATCGTGCCGCGCCTGCAGGCGCTCGTCATGAACGAGGCGGCGCGCATGGTGGAGGAGGGCGTGGCGAGCGCGCACGACATCGACACGGCCGTGCGCACGGGCTTTGGCTTGCGCTTCTCGATCCTCGGGCTGCTCGAATTCATCGACTGGGGCGGTTGCGACATTCTTTATTACGCATCGCGCTATCTGGCGAAGGAAATCGGCCCGCGCTTCGAAGCGGCGGACATCGTCGCGCGCCACATGGAGGCAGGGCGCGACGGCATACGCGACGGCCGGGGCTTCTACGACTATGCGGACGTCGAGGTGCCCGCTTACGTGAAGCGCCGGATCGGCGAGTTCGGGCAACTGCTCGAACACCTCGGACTCGCGCCGCGCTATGACGCTGCAAACGAGGTCCAGCGGAATCAAACAACCACGCGCACATAGAATCTGAGGCGCAGCCGCCCGCGAACGCCACCGGAATGGAGCCCGCATGATGAGAGAATAGGTCTCCCCGTCACGCTCCATCCGATCATGGAACTCAGACAGTTGCGTTATTTCCTCGCCGTGGTCGAGCACGGCAGCATGGGCAAGGCCGCGCTCGAACTCGATGTGGTGACCTCCGCGCTCTAGAGCGGCTCCTCGTGCGAGGCCGAGGGGCCGACGTACTCGTAGCGCGCCGTATTCACGTGCGAGATGCGGACCTCGACTGGCGCCTGGTGATAGGAGCAGGCCACGCGCCGGACTTCGAGCAAGGGCGTGCCGGGCGCCACGCCGAGCAATTCGCCCTCGGCGCCGCTGGCCGTGGCGACGCGCAAGCGCTCTTCCGTCCCGACCACGTTGATGTGGAACGCGTCCTGATAGAAGTTGTAAAGCGTGCTGGGCCGCTCGCGCAGCGCCGCTTCGCTGAGGCCGGGAAAACGCTCTTCGGCCACCGAGATGCTGTCGACCATGACGGGCTCGCCGTGCAGCGCCAGGAGATTCACGAACGAGAAGATGCGCGCGTTCGGCTCGATACCGAGCAACGCGGCGATCTCCCGCGTGGCCTTCGCCTTCGTGAACGACACGAGGCTGACCGTGGGATAGGTCTTGTCGCCGTCCTGGCGAACCACGCGGAAGAAGCGGAAGAAGTAACGGTCGCGCTGGTGTTGCGCGACGAACGTGCCGAGCCCCTGATGGCGCACGAGGATGTTGTCCGCCACCAGTTCGTCGATGGCCTTGCGCAGCGTCCCGATCGACACGCCAAAGCGCTCCGAAAGGCGCTTTTCTGAAGGGATGGCCTCGCCGCCCTTCCATTCCTTCGCCGACAGCGCGGCGAGGATCCCGTTCTTCACTTCCTTGTACCGCGTTCCCCCGATCACGGGCGCGCTTGCCGCGCCCGCCGCGTAGGCCGCGCCGTTCTTCAACGTGTTCATTGCTGTGTGCTCCCTTCTTCGTACTGCCCGGACTATGCCCCGATTTTACTTCATCTGGTTTATTTAACACATATAGATGATATGGTTGACATGGATGAGCTGGGTGCCTATGATTCGCAGCATGGCCACGCGCCACCCCCCCGTGAACAACACTGGAGACACTCAAATGAGCCAGGCAGCGCAAACAGCACAGCAGGCGGATTCAACGGCGGCCCACGCCGATCCGGCGCGCAGGACGATCCATATCGTGCTGCACGAGGCGAAGGACACAGTGGGTGTCGCGGTCGTCGAGAACATCAAGGCGGGCACGCAACTGAACGCGTGGATCATGGACGAGGACGAGATCGTCACGGTCGCGGCAAAGCAGGACATTCCCATCGGCCACAAGGTGGCGCTCAAGGACATGGCCGTGGGCGACACCGTCTATAAGTACGGCGTCGATATCGGCAAGGTCGTGGCGCCCATCAAGGCGGGCGAGCACGCTCACGTTCACAACATCAAGACGAAGCGCTGGTAAGCCGCGGGCGCCACGGCGCTTGAGCTTGCCTGTTGAACCCCTCCCCATCAGAGAGAGACACCATGAGCGTGATTGACCAGAACACCATTTTCCGCGGCTATCGCCGCTCGAACGGGCGCGTGGGCGTGCGCAACCACGTCATCATCCTGCCCGTCGACGACCTGTCGAACGCCGCCGCGCAAGCGGTCGAGCACAACATCAAGGGCACCATGGCGCTGCCGCATCCGTACGGCCGCCTGCAGTTCGGCGCGGACCTCGATCTGCATTTCCGCACGCTGATCGGCGCGGGCTGCAACCCGAACGTGGCCGGCGTGATCGTGATCGGCATCGAGGAAGGCTGGACCAAGCGCGTGGTGGACGGCATTGCGAAGTCGGGCAAGCCGGTGATGGGCTTCGGCATCGAACTCCACGGCGACCATGACACGATCATGCGCGCCTCGAAGGCCGCGAAGGAAATGGTGCAGTGGGCAACGACGCTCGAGCGCGAGGAGTGCCCGATTTCCGATCTGTGGGTGTCGACCAAGTGCGGCGAGTCGGATACCACTTCGGGCTGCGGCTCGAACCCCACGGTGGGCAACGCGTTCGACAAGCTCTATGGGCTGGGGACCACGCTCGTGTTCGGCGAAACCTCGGAGATCACCGGTGGCGAGCAGATCGTTGCGGCGCGCTGCGCGAACGATCAGGTGCGCGAGCGCTTCCAGTTCATGTTCGACCGCTATCAGGACATGATCAACCGCTGGAAGACCGACGACCTCTCCGAGTCGCAGCCAACCAAGGGCAACATCGCGGGCGGCCTCACGACGATCGAGGAAAAAGCGCTCGGCAACATCCAGAAGATCGGCAAGAAGTGCCGCGTGGACGGCGTGCTCGACAAAGCCGAGGAACCGGCGCATGCGGGCTTGTGGTTCATGGACTCGTCCTCGGCGGCGGCGGAGATGGTCACGCTGTGCGCGGCTTCCGGCTTCGCGGTGCACTTCTTCCCGACCGGGCAGGGCAACGTGATCGGCAATCCGATCCTGCCGGTGATCAAGATCTGCGCGAACCCGCGCACGGTGCGCACGATGAGCGAGCATATCGACGTGGACGTGTCGGGCCTGCTGCAGCGCGAGCAGAACCTCGACCAGGCGGGCGACAAGCTGCTCGAATCGATGCTGGCGACAGCGAATGGCCGCTGGACCTCGGCGGAAACGCTCGGCCATCGCGAGTTCGTGCTCACGCGGCTGTTCGAAAGCGCCTGAAGTACGCAGACTCTCCGCAAGCCCGCTCGTGCGGCGGGCTTCGCGAACGCAGTTTCGCCGCAGTTCATTACAAGCAGCAGCGAGTGGAGGAGACACCACCTTGCGCATGCTCAGACATCTTTATGCCCAGGTCCTGATCGGACTGGCGGCCGGTATCCTCGTCGGCTATTGCTGGCCGCATTTCGGCGTGGAAATGAAACCGTTGGGCGACACCTTCATTCGCCTGATCAAAATGCTCATTACGCTGGTGATTTTCTGCACCGTGTCGCTCGGCATCGCGCGGATGGAAAATCTCAAGCATGTCGGGCGAGTGGGCGTGAAGACCATCGTGTACTTCGAAGCCGTGACGACGCTCGCACTGGTGCTCGGTCTCGTGGTGGCGAACCTGCTGCATCCGGGCGCAGGGCTCAACATCGACCCGGCCACGCTCGACACCCAGGCCGTCAGCCACTACGTGAACGAAGCGCATACGGCGGCGTCGCAAAGCTTTCTCGAAGAGATCGTGCCGAACTCCGTGGTGGGCGCGTTCGCGCGCGGCAATCTCTTGCAGGTGCTGCTGTTCTCGGTGCTGTTCGGCGTGGCATTGTCGATCATGTCGCGCCGCAGCCGGTTCCTCGCGCGCGTGATCGAGCAGAGCGGCGAAGCGCTCATGCGTATCGTCGAGATGATCATGCGGCTCGCGCCGCTCGGCGCATTCGGCGCCATGGCGTTCACGGTGGGCAAGTACGGCATCGGCACGCTCCAGCAGCTCGGCCTGCTGATCGTGTGCCTCTATCTCACCAGTATCCTGTTCGTCGTGCTGGTGCTCGGCACGATCTGCCGCTGGGCTGGAGTGGGCTTATGGCCGCTGCTCAATTATCTGCGCGAGGAACTGCTCATCGTGCTGGGCACCTCCACCACGGAGTCGGTGCTGCCGCGCCTGATGGACAAGCTCGAACGCCTCGGCTGCCCGAAGCCCATCGTCGGTCTCGTGCTGCCCACCGGCTATTCGTTCAATCTCGACGGCGCGGCCATCTATCTCACGATGACGTCGCTTTTCATCGCGCAGGCCACCAACACGCATCTGTCGCTGCTGCAACAACTCGGCCTGCTCGCCATTCTGTTGCTGACGTCGAAGGGTGGTGCCGGTGTCGCGGGCGCGGCGCTGGTCGCGCTCACGGCCACGCTCGCCACGCACAACCTCATTCCCGTGGCGGGCATCACGCTGATCATCGGCATCGACCGCGTGCTCAACGAGATTCGCGCGCTCGTCAACATGATCGGCAACGCGGTGGCGACGATCGTGGTCGCGCGCTGGGAGGGCGCGTTCGACGCCGAGGCGGCGCGCAGGGTGCTGGCTGCGCCGCGCGACAGCCACGGCGCCGGCGACGCGCAGCCGGAACCGGACGATGGCGCCGGTGAAAGAGAGCCGCCCGCTTACGCACAGGAGCGCACCAATTGAACACGGGTCGCAAGAAGATCGTCATCAGCGAGTTCATGGACGAGGCGGCGGTGGATTCGCTGCGGCGCCATTTCGAGGTGCACGCGCAAGCGTCGCTCGTCGATGAACACGAGCGGCTGCGCAGCCTGCTGGCGGACGCCGACGCGCTGATCGTGCGCAACCGGACGCAGGTCACCGCCGCGCTGCTGGATGGCGCGCCGCGCCTCTCGGTGGTCGGACGGCTCGGCGTCGGGCTGGACAATATCGCGCTCGGCGCGTGCAGGGAGCGCGGCGTGCAGGTGTTTCCCGCCACGGGCGCGAACGCATTTGCCGTGGCCGAATACGTGATCGCCACGGCGCTGATGCTGCTGCGCGGCGCGTATCTGTCGAGCAGCGCCGTCGCGCAGGGGCAATGGCCGCGCACGGCGCTCTCGAACGGGCGCGAAGCGGCGGGCGGCACCATGGCCGTGATCGGCTTTGGCGGCATCGGTCGTCGCGTCGCGCAGCTCGCGCGGGGGATCGGCATGCAGGTGGTGGGCCATGATCCGCAGATTCCCGCCGATGCGCCCTGCTGGCAGGAAACCGGCGCGCGGGGCATGTCGTTCGACGACGCGCTGCGTGCCGCCGACGTCGTGACCGTTCACGTGCCGCTCGTGGAGAGCACGCGCAATCTGTTCGGCCCGGCGCAACTGAGAATGCTCAAACCACACGCAGTCCTGATCAATACGTCGCGGGGCGGAGTGATCGACGAAAGCGCGCTGGCCGATGCCTTGACGCAAGGCCGCCTGGGCGGCGCCGCGCTCGATGTGTTCGCCGACGAACCGCTCAAAGCGGGCTCGCCGCTGGCGGGCGTGCCGAACCTGATCCTCACGCCGCATATTGCCGGCTTGACAGTGCAGTCGAACGAGCGCGTCAGCACGCTGGTCGCGGCGCGCGTGATGGACACCTTGCTCGCGGGCGAGCATGACTCAACGACAACGAGGGAAATCTGACATGACGCGGATCTCGTCCAGCGCGCTTTACGACCTTGCCACGCGCACGATGCTTGCGGCGGGCGCTACGCCGCGCACGGCGCAGGCCACCGCGCGCGCGCTCGTCTATGCCGACGAGCGAGGCTTGTCCTCGCACGGCGTTGCGCGCTTGCCGATGTATGTCGCGCAGTTGCGCAACGGCCGAGTCGATGCGAACGCCAGCGCGGCGATAGTCGAGTCGCGCAACGCGGCTGTGCTGGTCGATGCGGGTGACGGCATGGCGTTTCCCGCTTGCGAGCTGGCAATCGAAACGCTCGTCAAGCGCGCGCGGGAGCACGGCAGCGCGGTCGTCAGCGTGAAGCGCAGCCATCATCTCGGCGCGGGCGCCTGGCATCTGGAGCCGGTTGGCGCAGCGGGAATGGTGGGCCTCGCGTTCAGCAACACCCCTGCCGCGATGCCCGCATGGGGCGGGCGGCAGCCCATCTTCGGCACCAATCCCGTGGCGGCCGTGTTTCCGCGCCGCGACGGCGAGCCGTTGATGATCGACCTGTCCTTGTCCAACGTCGCGCGCGGCAAGATCATGGTGGCCGCCCGCGAAGGCAAGCCCATTCCCGAAGGGTGGGCGACCTCGCGCGACGGCAGGCCGACCACCGATGCCAAGTCTGCGCTGGAAGGCATGATGCTGCCGTTCGGCGGGGCGAAAGGGGCGATGCTCGCGTTGATGGTGGAATTGCTGGCGGCCGCGCTGGCCGGGGCGAATTTTGGCTACGAGGCGGGTTCGTTCCTCACCGAAGCGGGCGAGAAGTCGCGCGTGGGCCACCTGTTCTGGGCGATCGATCCGGGTGCGCTGGCCGGCAATGCCGCCTATCTGTCGCGTGTCGAGGCGTTGATCGAAGTGATGCTGCAGGACGCCGACGTGCGGCTGCCGGGGCAGCGGCGGGGCGCGCTCGCAAGCGCCGCCGCGCGGGACGGCATCGAGATTCCTGACGCCTTGCTCGATCAGTTGCGAGCGCTGGCGGGCTGAGCGCGTGGTGCGTTCGCGAGCCGCGTCAGGCTGCGGTGAAATAGCTTTTGATCGCGTCGGTGAACGCCGTGCGGCTGTGCCTGGCGCGTTCGAGCAGCCCCACGTGGCGCCGCACGTCAACGCCCTCCAGCGGCATGACGCGAATGGCGCGATCGTTGGCGAAATCGACGTTCGCGAGTTCGGGAACGATCGAAATGCCGAAGCCCTGGCGCACCAGCGCGACGATCGCTTCGACGGAGTTCAGCTCCATGGCTTCGTTGACGTCGGCCTTGCATTGATCGAGCACGTTCTGCACGAGGTGTCCGGTCCATGTGCCGCGGTCGAAGCGCATGAATGGCGCGTGGCGGAGGATGTCGTCCTGCTCTGGCGGCAAAGCGAAATGCGGCGCGGTTGGCACGATGAGAATCATCGGTTCTGAATACAGCGGCGTCCAAAGCAGCGTGGACGCCAGCGGATGCGGCGACTGCGTGACAACTGCCGCATCGAGTTCGCCCACTTCGACCTGGTGCGCGAAATCGCTGGACATGCCGGCGAGCAGACGCACGTCGAGGCGGGGATGCTTGCCACGGATCGACCACAAGGCATCCGCGAATGCGCCCATCAGCGCGGAAACGAGTGCGCCGATCACGACGGTTCCCGACATTTCGTCGCCGCCAGCGGAGACTTCCAGGAGTTCGTAGCGGCGCACGATGTCCTCGATCTCGGGAATGAGTGCGCGGCCAACCGGATTCAGCACAGCGGCGCGTGCGTTGCGGTCAAACAACTGAACATTGAGATCGCTTTCGAGTGCGCGGATTTGCAGGCCGATTGCAGCGGCGGTGAGGCCGACCTTGTTGCCAGCGGCGGCAAAGGTGCCACACCGGGCGACAGAGAGAAATATTTTCAGAGTGCGAATGGATGGCATTGCTCGCGACTGCGCTAAAGACATGCTCGATTCGATGCCGAAAATTATACGCACCCTAAAGTATTTCCTGGTCTCAGGAAAACCATTACTGCGTTTATCTTTAACGAACTGCGCGCGACAATGGACGCAGTAATGCGGCCGAAATTTCAGGGGCGGTGCCAGCAAGTCATCGCCCACATTCAATCACAACGCTGAAATTCGCACCGAGGCTCTTCACTCATGATCGCCTGGTTGAACGCACAAATCGCTGCCTGTGCCATCGGAATCGGTGCCGGTTCGATCGCGGTGGCTGGAGGCGTCGTGGCGATTGCGTATCTGGTGTATGGGCTGACGGGTTTTGGTTCATCCATTGTGGCCATACCGTTGCTCACGCAACTTGTTCCGCTGCGCACGGCAACCCCCGTGATGCTGGTGCTGGACCTGGTTGCCGGAATGCTCGTGGGCATGCGCAATCTGCAGTCCGTTCAGACTCAGGAACTCAAGCGGCTTGGGCCGTGGCTGTGCCTCGGCCTTCTGCTGGGCGTGAGCGTGCTGGTTTCCGTGCCGGAAAAGCCGCTCGAACTCATTCTGGGCGTGTGTCTGCTGGCGTATTCGCTCTGGAAAATCCTGTTCCGGGGCGAGTTTCGTGAAATCGGCAGGCGCTGGGCGCTTCCGCTGGGCTTCTTTGGCGGATGCCTGACCGCCGTCTTTGGGACCGGTGGCCCCGTCTATACGATTTATCTGGCCGGCCGCCTGCGCGACCCCGACCAGCGGCGCGCGACGATCAGCACGCTCATTACCGCAACCGCCGTCGCCCGGCTGATCTTGTTCGCGGTTTCCGGACTCTATAAAAACCCCGCGGTCTTGCCGCTCGCCAGTTTTCTGCTGCCCTGTGGCGCGGTGGGCCTGTTCGCCGGCGCGAGGCTGCGCAGTGCCATTTCAGCGCCGCGCGTCCTGACGTTGCTCTGGATCGTCCTGATCATCGCGGCGGTCAATCTGATCATTCGATCCGTGCCGGTTTTGTCCGGCTAGGTCATTCCTCGCTTTGGCCTGGCGGTGGCGCATTCCGGTTCACATCCCGTTCAACCCGAACAAGGAGTAGACGATGATTCACGCGGTACTGCACGAGCGCGAAGACACGGTTGGCGTTGCCGTGGTGGAGGGCATCAAGGCGGGCGTGGCGTTGAATGCCTGGATCATGGACGACGACAAGATCGTCACGGTTATCGCACGGCAGGATATTCCGATCGGCCACAAGGTGGCGCTCAAGGACATGGCCGTGGGCGACACCGTCTACAAGTACGGCGCCGATATCGGCAAGGTGGTGGCTCCCATCCGGGCTGGCGAGCACGCACACGTTCACAACATCAAGACGAAGCGCTGGTAAAGCGCCTGCTTATACGTCCGCTTATACGTCCGTTGATTCGCCCGTTAATGCGTACGGTCACGTTCTCCCCGGGCACAGCCGGTGCGAGGCGAGATCAAGGAGACACCATGTTGCGTCGTTTTTGCAGACACACCTATGTCCAGGTCCTGATCGCCATCCTGATCGGAATCGCAATCGGCCACTTTTTCCCGACCTTCGCGCAGTCCCTGAAACCGCTATCCGACGCGTTCATTCGTCTGATCAAGATGATCACGCCGCCGTTGATATTCACCACGATCGTATGCGGTGCTTCGCAGATCGGCGAAATGCGCACGTTGGGCCGGATCGCGGGCAAGACGATCATCTACTTCGAGGTGGTGACGACGCTGGCCTTGCTCATCGGCATGTTGATGGTGAATCTGATCGGGCCCGGCATGGGCATGAATCTCCAGCCGGGAACCGCCGATGTCCATCTGCTGGCGCAGTATCAGACGGAAGTGCATCACGGCGGCGGCCTCACGGGCTTTTTTCTCAACATTATTCCGTCGAGCTTCCTGAGCCCATTTGCCTCGGGCGACATGCTGCAGATCGTCGTGGTTGCCAGTTTGTTCGCGGTGGGATTGTCCTATATCGGCGAGAAGGGGCAGCCGGTGTTGACGTTCTTCGACTCGGTGTCGGAGGTGCTCTTCAAGATCGTCGGCTTCATCATGAAGCTCGCGCCGCTCGGCGCGCTGGGCGCGATCGGGTTTGCCGTCGGGAAATATGGACTGTCCGCGTTGAATTCGCTCGGCATGCTGCTGGTCACGGTTTATGTGGCAACCGCGTTTTTTCTCGTGGTCGTGCTGGGCACCATCTGCCGGATGAGCGGCTTCAGGCTGCTTCGGTTGCTCAATCATCTGAAGGGAGAGATTCTGCTCGTCCTCGCCACCACGTCGTCTGAATCCGTTTTTCCGCAGTTGATCCGCAAGCTCGAAGGCATGGGGTGTCCGAAGCAGGTCGTGGGCATCGTGATGCCAATGGGCTATTCGTTCAATCTCGACGGCACCTGCGTGGCGCAGGTCATCTGCGCCATGTTCATCGCCCAGGCTTACAACGTGCCGCTGTCATGGGGGGATCAAGTCGCGCTGATGGTGCTTTCGATGATCAGCTCGAAAGGCGCGGCCGGCGTGTCGGGCGCGAGCTTCGTCACGCTGCTCGCCACGCTCACGGCGTTCAAGCAGATTCCCATTGAAGGCGCGGCGCTCATTCTCGGCGTGGACCGCTTCATTTCCGAAGTGCGGGCCGTCACGAACATGATCGGCAATGCGGTTGCCACGCTCGTGGTCTCGGGGCTCGAAAAGGAGCGCGACAACGCGCAAATGGCCACGGTGCTGAAGCTCGGGCGGGTGCGCGGCGAGGCATAGGAAAGCTTGGCCTGAACGCCAGAATTATTCGGTTTTTCTTGTCGATGAACTGCTGAACAATCGATGTGCGCAACCCGTTCAATCGTACTGCGTCAGCAGTGGTTCGAGAGGCATCATGCATACCGAAAAACTTCGAGTAAACGTCTGGAGAAGTGCTACCGGCGGCTTCGCCACCTATGAGGTGCCGCGCTACGAAAGTCAGACAGTGCTGGACGTCGTGACGTTCATTCAGCGGCAACTGCAGCCCGATCTCGCATACCGGTTCGCGTGCCGCGTGGGCATGTGCGGGTCCTGTGCGATGAACGTCAACGGCAAGGCGCGCTGGACCTGCCGGACACACGTTTCGAAGGTCGCGCCGCGCAGCGCGCTGGAGATCGCGCCGCTGTCGAATCTGCCGGTCATCAAGGATCTGGTGACCGACATGAGCGCCTTCTTCGACAAATGGAGCCGGGCACGGGGGCAGTTCACGGGAAGTCTGACCCGTCACGACGATTTCGCCAGAGTGAGTCCCGAGAGCGAGCAACGAAAAGCCGCGGACGCCGGGATCGAATGCATCGGTTGCGGGGTGTGCTATTCGTCGTGCGATGTCGTGACATGGCGTCCGGATTATCTGGGGCCCGCCGCGCTGAATCGGGCGTGGACGCTCGTCAACGACGAACGCGACACGCAAAAGCTCGAGCGCCTGCGCGCCGTGGCGGGCGATGCGGGCTGCCACTCGTGCCACACGCAGGGCACGTGCACGGAGCGTTGTCCCAAGCATCTGTCGCCCACGGCCGGCATTGCCGGTCTCAAGCGGATGACGATGAAGGCCGCGCGCGAAGGAGACCTGTAATGCCAGCCCTGTCTCTTCGTGCCCAGGCTCGTCTCTGGTACTGGCAGCGCATGAGCGCGACGGTGCTGGCGCTGTGCGTGTTCGTGCATCTCGGCGTCATCATTTACGCCGTTCATAGCGGTCTGAGCGCGGCGGCCATTCTCGGCCGCACGCGTGGGAATCTGCTGTTTGGCGCGTTCTATTCCGTATTCGTGATTGCGTGCGCGATCCATGTTCCCGTTGGGCTGCTCAGAATCGCGGAGGAATGGCTGCGCTGGCGCGGAAGGTCCGCGCAGGCCGTCTGCTTTGCTCTGAGCGCCGCTCTCGCGCTGATGGGTCTGCGCGCCGTTTATGGAGTCGTCTCGTGATGCGAAAGAACGATTATCGCGCCCGCACGCATCCTGCATGGTGGGCCTTTCTGGTGCATCGTCTTTCCGGTCTGGCGCTGGCCCTGTTCTTGCCGGTTCATTTCTGGGCGCTTGGGCATGCCATTAGCGGCGAGGCGTCGCTCGACGGCTTTCTCCGGTTGGCCGACCAGCCGCTGTTCAAGTTCGGCGAATGGGGGCTCGTGGTTCTGCTCTCGCTTCACATGATGGGCGGCATTCGCCTCCTGCTGATCGAATTCTTTCCGTGGACCGGCTTGAAAAAGAACTGGCTCGCTTTCGGTTTGGGCGCCAGCACCTGCACGGGCCTCGCATTTCTGCTCGCGCTCATTCATTAGCGGCGCAGCGCATTGAGCCATGACACCTCCATCTGCATTACCCATCCGGAAGAGACGGCCATGAAACTTGACCTTGACGTTGTCGAGGAAGCCTCGAAAGAGCTCTATATCCGCGCCCTCAAGTTGCTTCCGCCCGATGTGAAAGCGGGCATTGAACGGCTTTCCGCCACCGAAACCTCGCCGGTCGCGCAGCGCGTGCTGGAGACGATGCGCACCAATATCCGCGTGGCCGAGAATGCGGAGAACCTGCTTTGCCAGGATACCGGCATTCCCATCTATAACGTGACGCTCGGCCGGCAGGTCGAGTTCGACGGATTCGGGCTGAAGGCGGCCATCCGCAAGGGCTGTGAGCGCGCCACGAGGGAACACCCGTTGCGCTCGTCGGTGGTTCATCCGCTCACACGCAAGAACAATCACACGTCGTGCGGCATCGAGGTTCCCGTCATTCACATCGACTTCACGGACGAGAACGAGACCGCGACCATCGAGATGGTGCCGAAGGGCAGCGGCTCGGAGAACAATTCGTTCCTGAAAATGGCCGTGCCCGCCGAAGGGATCGACGCGATCAAGACGTTCGTCGTCGACTGCGTCATTGCCGCGGGCGGCAAGACTTGTCCGCCGACCATAGTGGGCGTGGGCCTTGGCGGCACGTCCGATCTGTCCATTGCGCTAGCCAAGCGTGCGGCGACGCGCGCGCTAGGCACCGCGTGCGCGGACCCCGAGGGCGCCGCGCTGGAGCGCGAACTGAGCGCGGCGGTGAACCGTCTCGGTGTCGGCCCGCAGGGGCTGGGCGGTGACAGCACGGCGTTCGCGGTGCACATCGAACTGGCGTCGACGCATATCACGATGAATCCCATTGCGGTCAACATGCAATGCCATTCCGCGCGGCGTGCGAAGGCGCTGCTCACGACCGACGGTCTCACTTACGGATTCTGAAATGGCTCATTACGACCTTCATATGCCCGTTGACGAGTCGCAGATCCGCCAGTTGCGGGTGAACGATACGGTGACCTTGCATCGAACGCTGTTCGGCATTCGGGACGCGACGCAGATTCATCTGTTCGACAAAGGGCGCACGACGGAATTCGACCTGCGAGGGCAGGCGGTCATTCACACCGCGCCCAATGTGCGCAAGGTTGCGCGAAGCGCCGAATTTCCGGCCGGCTATCAGCCTGTCTGCATCGGCACCACCACCTCGGACCGCATGGAGCGTTTCACGCGCCCGCTGATGGAGCAGTACGGCGTGCGCATCGTCGTCGGAAAGGGCGGCTTGCGCGAAGCATCGAAGGCGGCCTTCCAGGATCTGGGCGGCGTCTACCTGGCCATCATCGGCGGCACCGCGGCGCTCGAAACCACCTGGATCGAGCAGATCGAGGCCGTGGATCTCGACGATCTCAATCCGGAGTCGCTCTGGAAGTTCAGGATCAAGGGTTTCGGCCCGCTGCTCGTGGCCATGGACAGCCACGGCGGCAGCCTCTACGACGAGGTCCGGGGCGACACCGCCTCACGACGGGCCGAAGTGCTCGAAAGTCTCGGAGTGCCAACCAAATGAATATCGAGCGCGTCAAGACGGACATCCTGATTCTGGGCTCGGGTGGCGCGGGTCTGTTTGCCGCGCTTCATGCGCACAAGCAGGCGCCGGATCTGTCGATCACCGTCGCCGTGAAGGGGCTGCTCGGGAAATGCGGCTGCACGCGCATGGTGCAGGGCGGCTACAACGTCGCGCTGGCTCCCGGCGATTCGGTCGAGCGTCACTTCATGGATACGATCGAAGGGAGCAAATGGCTGTCCAATCAGGATCTCGCCTGGGCGCTGGTGAGCACGGCGGTCGAGCGCGTGCGCGAGCTCGAGAACGAGCTTGGCTGCTTCTTCGACCGCAATCCGGACGGGTCGATTCATCAGAAGGCGTTCGCGGGCCAGACCTTCGACCGGACCGTCCACAAAGGCGATCTGACCGGAATCGAGATCATCAACCGGCTGGCCGAGCAGGTGTGGAGCCGCGGTATCCAGCGGCTGGAGGAGCACAGGGCTATCGAGCTGATCAAGACCGGCGACGGCGAGCATATCGCGGGCGTCCTGATGATCGACATGCGAACCGGCAAGTTCGTGTTCGTGCAGGCGAAGGCGGTGCTGCTCGCAACGGGCGGCGGTCCGACGATGTACAAGTTTCATACGCCGTCGGGGGACAAGAGCTGCGACGGACTCGCCATGGCGCTGCGCGCGGGCCTCACGCTCCGCGATATGGAGATGGTGCAGTTTCATCCCACGGGCCTGCTGGCCGGCAGCCACACCCGCATGACCGGAACCGTGCTCGAAGAGGGATTGCGCGGGGCGGGCGGACAGTTATTGAACGGCTCGAAAGAGCGCTTCATGAATCACTATGACGCGCGCGGGGAACGCGCCACGCGCGATATCGTTTCGCGCGGCATCTATGCGGAAATGTGCGCGGGACGAACCTCGCCCAATGGCGGGGTGTACATCCAGATGAGCCACCTCGGGGCGGACAAGGTCCGCAAGCAGTTCAAGGGCATGGTGGAGCGTTGCGCGGACTGCGGGTTCGATCTCGCGGGCGGGCTTGTCGAAGTGGTGCCCACCGCGCACTACATGATGGGCGGCGTGACGTTCGACACCGATTGCAGCACTGCGCTGAGCGGGCTCTTCGCGGCGGGCGAGGACACGGGCGGCGTGCACGGAGCGAACCGGCTGGGCGGCAATGGCGTGGCGAATTCCACGGTATTCGGCGGCATTGCGGGCGACCACATGGCGAAGTGGGTAAAAGCGCACGGTCAACTGCGGGAACCCGATTCGTCCGCCGTCGAACATGCCATCAGCGGTGCCGAATTGCCTTTTTCGCAAAACGGCAAAGATCTGGAGGGCATTCGCGAATCGCTCTACGAGTGCATGTGGACGAATGTCGGCATCATTCGCGATCGCAACGGGCTTTTGCGGGCGCGAGCGGTATTGAGCGAGCTCTATGAACGTCTGATGCTGACGGGCGTCGTGGACGGCGCGCGCGCATTCAACGCGCAGTGGCACGACTGGCTGAACCTGAAGAATCTGATTTCGGTTAGCCAGATCATCACCGAGGCGGCAATATCCCGCGAGAATTCGCGGGGGGCGCATTTCCGCGAGGACTTTCCGGAGGCCGGCGATCTGGAAAGGTCCGCTTACACGACGATTCGAAAAAGTGGAGGAGAAGTCGAGATCAAGCAGGAGCCCGTGGTGTTCAGCCGGGTACGGCCGGGAGAGACGATTCTTTGCGAGCAGATGGCGGAATGAGGCGTGCCGCGTGGCAAGCGCAGGTCCGAAAACCGCTTCGCGGCGCCGGTTCGAATCGGGCCGGCGCCGATCCACCTTATTTCAAACGGAGACAACGCGATGCACCCCAATCTCGTTCAAACGTTCCGGCGCGCTCTCGTGCTTGCCGCCGCAATTTCCGCCGTCCTGCAGGCGCAGTCGGTCGCCCATGCGGAGGACGCGTGGCCCTCGCAGCCGATCCGGATCATCGTGCCGTTTTCCGCGGGTGGTTCGACCGATGTGCTGGCGCGCACGATCGGGCAGGGATTGGGAACGCTCTGGAAGCAGTCGGTGGTGATAGACAATCGTCCCGGCGCAGGCGGCATGATTGCCGCCGAGGTCGAGGCGAAGTCCGCGCCGGATGGTTATACGCTGATGCTGGCCTCGGGCAGCATGTTCACCGTCAACCAGTATATCTACAAGAAGATTTCATACACGGGCAAGGATTTCAGCTATATCACGACGGTGGCGAGTAATCCGATGGTGGTGGCCGTTGCCCCGTCGCTGCCGGTGTCGAATGTCAAAGAGCTGATCGCGTACGGGAAGACGCAACATCCCAAGCTCAACTTCGGCTCCGCGGGCATAGGAAGCCAGGTTCACATGGCCGATGAAGCCTTCGCGGGCGCCGCGGGCATTCCGATGGTTCACGTGCCGTACAAGGGCGAAGTGCTTGCGCTGAACGATCTGATGGCGGACCGCGTGCAGGTCGTGCTGCCCAACATCGCCGCGGCCATGCCGTTCATGAAGGGCAAGACGATAAAGGTGCTTGCCGTGACCGGCGAGCATCGTTCGAGCGCGTGGCCCGATATTCCAACCGTCGGCGAAGCCGGGCTGCCCGGATTCAACGTGACGGGCTGGTTCGCGCTCGTGGCGCCGGCCGGCACGCCCGCGAATGTCGTCAACAAGATTCAGCAGGACACCGTGAAGGTGCTTGCCCAGCCCGACATTCGCAAACGCCTCGCCGTGCTCGGCATGGACCCGGTGGGCGATACGCCTCAGCAGCTCGAAAGCCGGATCGCCACGGAATCGGCGAAATGGCAAAAGATCGTCAGCACGAGTCATATCACCGCGAAGTGAGGAACGGCGCCGGTGTAAAACCGGCGGTTGAACGGGTATAAAAAACGATCCTGCGGTTTTCATTCATGTAATAAGCCCTCCAGATGCAATATCGTGGAGGGCTTTTTTTATCGCGTGATCTTCAACGCAATATGGCGAGCGAACGGTCTGGCTGAAGTAATCTCGTGAAGTTAATTACCTGAAATCAGTCGCTGCTGGTCCGGGGCATTTCGGCACTCGAACCGCCCGCATGCGCACGTTCCGTCTTGTTCGCGCGGCGGCGATTGCGTTGCGCGGATAGCGTGACCATCACGACGAGCAACAGCGATGCGGCGAGGAATCCGCAACTGATGGGCCGGTCGATAAAAATGGCGATATTGCCGTGCGAAATGAGCAGTGCGCGGCGAAAGTTTTCCTCGATCATCGGCCCGAGGACGAAGCCCAGCAGGATAGGCGCAACCGAGAAACCCAGGTAGTTGAACACGGCGCCGAAAAGTCCGAACGCCAGAACCTGCCACACCTGAAACAGGCTGTTCTGGGTGCTGAACACGCCCACCGCGATAAAGAACATCGCGCAAGGAAAGAGATAGCGATAGGGGAGTCTCAGCAATTTCACCCAGACGCCTATCATCGGCACATTCAGCAGCACGAGAAGAATATTCCCGATCCAGAAGCTCGCAATGAGTCCCCAGAAGATATCGGGGTGCTCGGAGATCAGTTGAGGGCCTGGCGTAATGCCCTGAATGATCAGCGCGCCCAGAATCAGCGCCATGACCGGATCGCCCGGTATGCCAAGACTCATCGTCGGAATGAAGTCGACCTGCGTTTTCGAGTGCGACGACGCCTCGGGTGCCGCGACGCCGGCAATCACGCCGGTTCCGAACGACTGGGGATGCTTCGAGAGCTTGCGCTCGAGCGCATACGCCACGAACGTCGTGATGGTTGGCCCGGTACCGGGCATGGCGCCGAACAGCGCGCCCACGGCCGTCCCGCGTGTCATGGGCCAGAAGGTGGCTTTGAGTTCCTCGCGCGTCGGGCGCATGTCCTTCAGGCGCACGTTGAGCGACTTGCCCGATACCTGCATCCTGTTGACGTTGACGAGGAAATCGGCCACGCCAAAGAGCCCCATGGCGATGGCGACGAGTTCGAGCCCGTCGTTCATGTCGGTCAGGCCGAAGGTGAAGCGGAACGTGCCGGTGTTGACATCGGTGCCCACCATGCCGCACAGCAAGCCGAACAGCGTCATGGCCACGCCTTTGAGCGCCGAGCCCCTCGACATCGTCGAGCCGGCGAGCAGGCCCAGCAACATGACCGAGAAGATTTCGGCGGGGCCGAACTTGAATGCCATGGCCGTGAGCAACGGCGAGGCGAAAATCATCAAAATGATGCCCGTCGATGCCGCAAAGAACGAGCTCAACATGGTGATGCCGAGCGCCGCGCCGCCTCTGCCGGCCTTCGCCATGGGATAGCCGTCGAGGCAGGTAATGGCATGGGGCGGGTGAGACGGGAGATTGAGCAGAATGGCGCCGATCGCGCCGCCGTATTGCGAGCCGTAGAAAATGCCGGCGAGCATCAGGATGGCCGGGACGGGATGCATGACATAGGTGAGCGGCAACAGGATGGAGATGGCCGAAAGCGCTCCCATGCCCGGCAATACGCCCACCATGTTCCCCACGAGCACGCCGAAGAACGACCACATCAGGTTGGAGCCCTGAAGCGCAACGGAGAAGCCGTAAAAGAGATCGTGCAAGGATTGTTCGATCATGTTGCTCTCTATCCCCAGGCAAATGGCGCCAGTTGAAGCTTTAGCGCCCATGAGAAGACAACGAGGGCGATCGCGCACATGACGATCGACAACGCGGCTGCGCGAAACACGGTATTGGTCCGGTCTCCGAGTGCGGAAATGAATACGATCGCGAACGTGGCGGGAAGCAGGCCGCCATATTTGCCGATCACAATGAAGGCCAGCGTGCCCGCGATGATGCACACCGCGCCGCGCAGGTCGGGCAGCCGCGCATGCGGGTCCGCCGTGGGTGAGGCGGGCTTGGGCAGGTCTCTCGCCAGCGCGGCGATCAGAATGCCGACCAAAGCCAGAAGCGCGCCCACGGCCACGGGAAAGAAACCCGCGCCCATGCTCGTGAGCGTTCCGATGTCATAGGACATGCCGGCATACGCGGCGCTCACGCCGATCACGACCATCAGTGCGCCGGCGTAATAATCCTTGCTGAAAGAAAGTCTGCGATTCAATGCACACCTCCGCTGCCTGAGCGATTGACATCCGCAGCGCTGCCAGGCGCATGAAGTCGGGAGAACGGGGGCCGGCAACGGGATCCGGCTACCGGGTGATCGGGAGAAATAGCAGTACGAATTTAATTCTGCTGTGTAGCCAGCGCGAGCACGCGGCTTGCAGGGCGCGATGCCTGCCCGGCATAGTCATACAACTCATATGTATGAGTTGCAATGTAGTGTGTTAGCCTTCGGATTGCCATCAGGGAAAACATGGGTGTCGATGCGTCGGCGCGTGCGAGCCGAAGAGAATCTTTCGTTGACTTCAAGAATTACTGACTTTTCGCAGGCGTAGATGGCGCGAATAATCCACCCGATATCCATGCAACGCGGGAATCAAAACGTCTTGAACAGGAGATATCGCAATGTCGATTGCATGCCGCGGCGCTGACGCGCTGGTAAAGGCGTTATCGAAGGCGGGGGTGAAGCATATCTTCACCTTGTCGGGAAACCACATCATGCCGGTGTTCGACGCCTGCATTGGCGCGGGCATCGAGTTGTTCCACACGCGCCATGAAGCGGCGGCCGTGCATATGGCGGACGCCTACGCGCGCTTGACGGGGCAAGTGGGCGTGGCGCTGGTGACCGGTGGCCCCGGCCATGCGAATGCGGTTGCGGGTCTTTATACGGCCCGGATGGCGGAGTCTCCCGTTCTGCTTCTCTCGGGACATGCGCCGCACGATCAGTTGGGCCTGGGCGCTTTTCAGGAGATGCGGCAGGCGGATGTCGCGGCGCCTCTCGTCAAGATGGCGGCCACTGTGCAGCATCCCCATACTCTCGTCGACGAACTCGTCCACGCGATGCGCGTTGCGCAGTCCGGGCGACCCGGGCCCGTCCATTTGAGCCTTCCAACAGATGTATTGGAGGGCGCCGCTCATCTCCCCGACGAGTTGAATGCCGGCCACTTCCTGCCCGCCAGGCAGCACCTCGACGCCGCCACGGCGCAGCGTCTGGCCGCGAGCCTGACCGACGCAGCGCGCCCGTTGATCCTGGTGGGCCCGGCATGCATGGGCCGGGCTGGCCGCGAGCGGACCGACGCGCTCGCGGCGGCGCTTGGCGTTTCGGTGATCGGCATGGAGAGCCCGCGCGGAATCAACGATCCAGGTCTGGGCGCTTTTGCCGAAGTCCTCGCGCAAGCCGACCGCGTGATGCTGCTCGGCAAGCGGCTGGATTTCACTCTCGCATTCGGGAAATCGCCGGCATTTTCGCCGCACTGTACGTTCCTGCAGATCGACCCGGAGCCGCAGGAGATTGCGCGCACTCGTCGCGCCGTGGGTGAGCGTTTGATCGGAACGGCCGCCGCGGATAGTTTTCCGGCGCTCGAAATGCTGGCAACGGTTCGCGCCGATACTGGCCAGCGCGATGAAGGCTGGGCGCGCGATGTGCAGGAAGCGATTGCCTGGCGGCCGGAGCAATGGCGCGCGGCGTCATCGTCGCTCGACAAGCGTGTTCATCCGGTTGAGGCGCTCTCGCCATTCCAGACCTTGCTGGACAGCCATGCCGATGCCGTTTTCGTTTCGGACGGCGGCGAGTTCGGACAATGGGCGCAAGCGTGCCTGCGCGCGCCTCATCGCGTCATCAATGGCGTCGCCGGGGCCATTGGCGCCGCGCTGCCGTTCGCGCTGGCCGCGCGCATTGTCTTTCCTCATGCGCCTGTGGTGGCCGTCATGGGGGATGGCACCTTCGGGTTTCATGCGGCCGAAATGGATACCGCCGTGCGTTATCGATTGCCCTTTGTGGCGGTAGTGGGAAACGACGCGCGCTGGAACGCCGAGTATCAGATCCAGTTGCGCAGTTATGGCCCGGAACGGCTGATTGGCTGCGAGCTCTTGCCGGCTCGCTACGATCGCGTCACCGAGGCTTTCGGCGGGTTTGGTGCGTACGTCGAGCGTGCGGCCGGCGTGGGAGACGCCATGAATCAGGCACAGGGCTCGAAACTCCCCGCATGCGTGAACATCATGATCGAAGGCGTAGCGGCGCCGTCGTTCCGCAGAGGGGTGCCGTAAGTGTTCGAGACCCGTCGTTGAGACCAGCACGCATTGGTTGCTGCGTCACGCGTCAGGCGGGCCACTGGTGCCTCTGACGACGAGCTCGATCGGCAGGCATTCGGATTCCGGTGGCGCGTCGTCCTTCATGCAACTCAGCAGGACATGCGCCGTGCGCACACCAAGTTCGTAGGTCGGCAGCAGAACGGTTGTCAGGGAGGGCGTGATCTGTGACGAGACAGGCAGATCATCGCAGCCGACAATCGACAACTGACGGGGTACATCGATGCCGCTGCCCTGGGCTTCGAACAGGCATCCCATCGCGAGAACGTCGTTTCCACAAAAGACCGCGGTGGGCGTAGGGCGTAATTGCATCAGCAGTTTCAGCCCCGCGCGCCCGCCGTCGTAACCGAACGGCTGTTCGACGACATTCGCTTCCGGTAGACGGATGCCGTGCTCCGCAAGGATCTGTCTGAAACCCTCGACCCGCTGTCGGGCGCGGTCGTTTTGTCGCGTGAACCCCGAAATCACGCCGAAACGCCGGTGTCCAAGTTCGTACAGGTGTTGCGCAGCAAGGCGCCCGATCTCACGATTATCAAAGCCGACTACGGGCGCAGCGTTCTCCGCGCCTTCGGCCGCTGAGCCCGGGTATGTCCACATTTCCAGTAACGCCACGCGGCTCACACGAATCAAATCCAGTGTCTGCGGGGTATGGTCGACGCCGACCAGAACGATAGCGTCGACCGAGCGCTCGAGCAGCGCGCGGACCACTTCGGTTTCGGCCGCCGGATTGTATTCGTGTGAGGAGATGAGCAACTGATAGCCCGCATCCGAAAGCGTGGTTTGCAGGCCCTGGACCGCTCGGGCGAAGATTGCGTTGTCCAGCGTCGGCACAATTGCGCCGACCAGACGCCCGCGTCCGAGCGCGAGCGCCCGGGCCGAGCCGTCCGGCACGTAGCCGAGCGTCGCGATCGCATCGCGTATGCGGGCACGGGTGTCAGGCTTTACGACGTCCGGGGAGGATAGCGCACGCGAAACCGTCGACGTCGACACCCCGGCGAGTGCGGCGACATCGTTGATGCGTGCCCGGGACAAGGTGCTCACGGCTTGCCCTCGATACGGGTTGGGAACGCAGGGATTGTAACTCTCCCTGCAAGCACGCGATCTGGTTCTTGCATTGACTCGGTGGAAATCCCGATAGAAGCACCTCGAAATCGGCTTATTCTTGAATGCAAGCGGTTACATTTTTCGTGCAAAACCGCGCCAGATCATAGCCGGGTGGCGATCATGCGGGCATCGCAAGCGACGACTGGCCCGGACGCCACCGCGCTCTTCCGGCATCGGAGCCACGCTTTCGACAGATCTTTTGGCCGTTGCTGAGTGAAGGTTTTGAACGGGCAGCGAGTCCCTGAATGGTTTTCCAATTGAGAGTCCACGAGGAGGCAGGATGAAACAGGAGTTAGTAATCCGAAATGCGGGAGACGTTTCGAATTTCATCGACGAGCAACCCGGTGGCCGCTCCACGTTCCTGATCGTGCTGATTGCCCTTGGCGGCGTTTTCGTCGATGCCTACGACTTTACGAGCCTGGGCATTGGTGTTCCCGCACTTACGAAGGCGTTCGGGCTCAGTCCGCTCGAGATTGGGAGCGTGACGGCGATGATGGCGATTGGCGCCTTCATCGGCGCAATCTGGGGCGGCAAGGCAACGGACAAGGTTGGCCGATACAAGATGTTTCTTGTCGATCTGGTTTTGCTCGTTGCGGCTGCGCTCGGTGCCGCGTTTTCCGTTAATCTGCCCATGCTGCTTGTCTTCCGGTTTCTTCTCGGTCTGGGGGTGGGGTTGGACTTTCCTGTGGCCCTCAGCTTCATTGCCGAGTTTGTCAACAAGCGCAAGCGCGGCGCGGGTGTCAATCTGTGGCAATTGATGTGGTACGTGGCCGCGTCGTGCACCGGTCTGATTGTCATTCCCTTTTACTTCGCGGGCTTTGGCGAAAACCTGTGGCGCGTGGCGGTCGGGTTCGGCGCCTTTCCTGCTTTGCTCATCCTCATCCTGCGCTTTCGCTATGTGAAGGAGAGTGCGCCATGGGCCGCGCAGAATCTGGGGTTGGCCGAGGCCGCACGCATTCTGGAGGCCACCTATAAAATCAGGACGCGGGTCGTGCAGGACGCCACCCAGCGCAGCCCTCAGCCGAAAGAGCAGGCGACTTTCGGTGAAATCTTCACAACCCGATTCATCAAGCGAACGATCCTCGTCTCTGTGATCTGCGCGACGCAAAGCCTCGAATACTTCGCGATTGGGTTCAACCTTCCGTCGATCTCTCAGGCACTTTTCGGCAAAGAGTTCATCAACGCGATACTCGGTGCAATAGCGTTCAACGTGTTCGGGATTGCGGGCGCCCTTCTGGGCGTTGCGGTCACGAAGAGAATGGGCGCGAGACGGATGGCAATCGTGGGCTACGTCGTCGTACTGCTCTCCCTGCTCGCGCTCTTCAAACTGCACGACACGCTGCCTCTTGGATACCTTGGAGTGCTTATCGGTCTTATGATCTTCGGGCATGCATTCGGGCCAGGCGCCCAGGGGATGACAATGGCCGCGTTGTCGTATCCGACGCGTATTCGCGGAGTCGGCACAGGCTGGGGACAAGGCATGGTCCGCGTGGGAAGCATCACGGGCTTTTACTTCTTTCCGATCCTCGTCGCCTCGGTAGGCTTCTACAACATGATCGGCATTCTGATGCTTGCTCCCGCGCTCGGGCTGGCTGCGGCGTTGCTGATCAAATGGGAACCGGTCGGGGCCGGTATCGAGGAAAGCGACGAGCAGGGTAGTGCGGGTGCGGTCGTGGAGCGAAACGCCTGACAAACTTCAGCGGGGGAGCCAACTTGCCCGATGTCTCGAACGCTCCTGTCGAACTCGCCCGCGTGACACGGTGATGCTCACGCCAGTTTGAGATTGGGCATCAGCGAATCATGCCCGTCAAACCGGTGGCGGCGCACTGGTACCTCTAACCACGAGTTCGACGGGCAAACATACGTCCGTCGGCGTGCGCCGCTGAATAAGCCAGTCCAGCAACGTAACGGCCGCGCGCTGGCCGAGTTCGTATGTTGGAAGCAATACCGTCGAGAGCCCCGGCGTGATCTGCGAGGAAATCGGCATATTGTCGCAGCCGACGATAGAGAGCTCGCGTGGCACGTCGATCCTCATGGACTGCGCCTCAAACAATGCTCCGAGCGCGAGGACGTCATTGCCGCAGAAGACAGCCGTTGGGCGCGGCTTAAGTTGCATCAGGTGTTTGAGGCCCGCGCGCCCGCCGTCGAAGCCAAACGGCTGCTCGATCACGTTCGCTTCAGGCAACCGCACGCCGGCGTCGGCCAACGCGGTGCGAAATCCGTCTACACGATGTCGCGCACGATCGTTATGCCGGGTGAGGCCCGAGATCATACCGAATGTGCGATGGCCGAGCGAAAGAAGATGTTCCGCAGCAAGCTTCCCGATAAGCCGGTTGTCGAAGCCAATAAGCGGCGTGGTGGTGGTGAGGAACTCGCTCGCGGCCACGGCGTTGGTCCAGGTGATCAGCACGGGGATACGGCTTCCCCGCACAAGCTCCCAGGTTTCGTGCGAGTGATCACCGCCAACGAGCACGAGAGCGTCCACCGCGCGCTCCAGCAGCGAGCGGGCCGCTTCGGTCTCGGCGGCGAGGCTGTATTCGTGCGCCGAGATCAGCAACTGGTAGCCGGCATTCGAGAGCGTGCTCTGCAGGCCCTGGACCGCTCGCGCAAAAATGGCGTTGTCGAGCGTTGGCACGATGGCGCCGATCATGCGTGCGCGACCGAGGGCAAGGGCGCGCGCGGAGCCGTCAGGCACATAGCCAAGCTGGGCAATGGCTTGCAAGATCCGCTCGCGCGTGCGTCCTTTCACCCTCTCCGGGCTGGACAGCGCGCGGGAGACGGTGGCTGTGGATACGCCTGCGAGCGCCGCGACATCTGCGATGCGCGGCCGTTCAGCGGTGTTCATGGAAAGTGCGTTGGTCATCCTGGATCTTGTGATTTTACGAATATCGTCGGCCGGCACGAAGCACAAACTGTTCACGGCTCTAGTGGGAAATCCCGATATGAACCGCAATCAATGTTTCTATGATGAAATGCAAGCGCTTACATTTCCGCGTTGACTTCGGAAAATAGGCAGCGCGCAATTTTTTGGCAATCAAATGCAAGCGATTGCATTTAATGTATCCAGCATCTTCGTTTGATCCAAGGAGCGGACCATGTCGGTGATTTATCTGAAGAAGGCTACCAAGACCCCGGAAACCGAAACCGCAACGGCGCAGCGTGTCGTCAACGAAATGTTGGCGGAGATCGAAGCCAACGGCGAATCCGCCGTGCGCGCCTATGCCGGGAAGCTCGACGGCTGGAAAGGCGACATTATCGTGCCGCGCGAGGAAATCGAACGCCGCTCGCGCGAAGTGCCACAGCATATCCGCGACGACATCGACTTCGCGGTCAAGCAGGTACACGACTTCGCCTTGGCACAACGCCGTTCGATTGAGGACTTCTCGGTCGAGTTGTATCCCGGCGTGACCGCAGGGCAGCGCGTGATTCCGGTGAACGTCGTGGGTTGTTATGCGCCCGCTGGCCGGTATGCTCACATTGCATCGGCATACATGGGCGTGGCGACCGCCAAGGCGGCGGGCGTAAAGACCGTCATCGCCTGTTCGAGCCCGTTCCGCGGCGGCGGCATTCATCCCTATGTGCTGTATGGATTCAACGCCGCCGGCGCGGATGTGGTGCTGACGCTGGGCGGTGTGCAGGCGATCGCGTCGATGGCGTACGGACTCTTTACGGGCAAGCCGGCCGATGTGGTGGTCGGGCCAGGCAACAAATTCGTCGCGGAAGCCAAGCGCACCCTGTTCGGCAAGGTGGGCATCGATGTGTTCGCGGGACCGTCCGAAGTGGCAGTCATCGCCGATGAAACCGCCGATCCCGCTATTGTCGCAAGCGATCTCGTCGGCCAGGCCGAGCACGGTCACGAATCGCCCGCATGGTTGTTCACGACCTCGAAGGCGCTCGCCGAAGAGGTCATGGCGCGGGTGCCGCGCCTCATTGAGGATTTGCCGCCGACCGCCCGCGATGCCGCGGGCGCGGCATGGCGAGACTACGGCGAGGTGATCGTTTGCGACACGCGCGAGGAAGTGGTCGAGGTCTCCGACCAATACGCGTCCGAGCACCTGGAAGTGCAGGCGGTGGATCTGGACTGGTGGCTCGACAACCTCACGTGCTACGGCTCGCTGTTTCTTGGCGAGGAGACGACGGTTGCCTTCGGCGACAAGACGAGCGGCCCGAACCACGTCCTTCCGACCAAGGGCGCGGCGCGCTACTCGGGCGGCTTGTCCATCCACAAGTTCGTGAAGACGCTGACGTGGCAGCGCATGACCCGCGACGCAGCCCGGCGCATCGGCGAAGTGACCGCGCGCATTTCGCGCCTGGAAGGAATGGAAGCCCATGCGCGCACCGCCGATGACCGTCTGAAGAAATACTTCCCGAGCGAGAAGTTCGAAAAGGGCGAGACGGTGCAAGTCTGAGCGCCGCGAACACATTTGACGGAGCGATCGATGGATCTTGCAAGCATGTTCAGTCTGAACGGGCGCATCGCGCTCGTGACCGGCGGCAACGCCGGCATCGGCCTCGCGATCGCAAGCGCACTCGGGCGTGCAGGTGCGCGCGTCGTCCTGGTTGCCCGGCGCGAAGACGCGTTGCGCGATGCAGTGGCGAAGCTCGCGGCCGCAGGCATTGAAGCGGCTTTCATCGCCGGCGATGTCGGCACCCCGATGGCAGCGAAGCAATGCGCGGAGCAGGCAATCGGGCAAAACGGACACATTGACATTCTGGTGAATGCCGCAGGCGTGAATCTGCGCCAGCCATTCGCCGAAATTACTCCGGAAACGTGGGAAATCCAGTTGGCGCTTCACCTGGGCGCGCCGTTCTTTCTTGCGCAGACGCTCGCGCCTGGCATGAAGGCGCGCGGGTGGGGCCGAATCATCAATATCGCGTCGCTTCAGTCATATCGGGCGTTTGCGAACAGCGCGCCGTATGGTGCGGCGAAAGGCGGGGTTGTGCAGCTAACGCGGGCAATCGCGCAGGAATGGGGGCGTCACGGCATCACGTGTAACGCGATCGGACCGGGCTTCTTCCCAACGGCTCTCACGGCGGCCGTTTTCGCCGATGAAGCACTCGCCAGCAAGCATGCCGAACAGACCTGCCTGGGCCGCAACGGCAGACTGGAAGACATCGACGGGCTCGCGGTCTTTCTTGCCAGTGACGCGTCTGCCTACATCAGCGGTCAAACCATCATGGTCGACGGCGGCTATACCGCGCGTTGAGCGAACCTGCCCAACCCGGTGGGGACAAGCCTGCTATTGCAGGACAGTCAAAGGAACCAGCTATGAAAGCGCTTGTTTACACACAACCCAACGAAATGCAGTTGCTCGAGCAACCGGACCCCGTTGCGGAGCAGGGTGAAGTCGTCTTGAAGATTGAGGCAGTGGGCATTTGCGGCTCCGACATGCATGCGTATCACGGCCACGATCCGCGCCGCAAGCCTGGGCTCATACTCGGTCACGAGTTCGCCGGCACGATCACAAAAAGCCTCGATGCCAAGTGGAAGGAAGGCACACGCGTGACGGGCAATCCGCTCATCACCTGCGGCATGTGCGAATTTTGCGTACAGGGCCGGGACAACCTGTGCGCGAATCGTACGATGGTTGGGATGACCCGGCCGGGTGCGTTTGCCAGCTACATGTCGATTCCAGCTACGAGTCTGGTCGCGATTCCTCAGGACATGCCCGCGCACATCGCGGCGGCGACGGAACCCGCGGCGACAGCCCTGCATGCCGTGAACCTCACGATGCGCGCGTTGACACGGCCGCTGCCCGAGTGCCGGGCGCTCGTGATCGGCGGGGGCGCGATCGGTACTTTCTGTGCGTTGCTGCTGCGCTCCTATGGTTGCCGCGATGTGAGCGTTGCGGAGGCAAATGCCGCGCGCCGGGCCTCGGTAGAACGCGAGACTGACTGCAAGACGCTCAACCCGCGCGACCAGGACGCTCCGGAAAATCACTTCGATTTTGTGATTGACGCCGTAGGTGCGAAGGTAACCCGCACCAGCGCGCTTGCCGCCGTGAAGCCGGGTGGTGTGGTGATGCACATTGGTTTGCAGGATTGGGCGAGCGAGATTGACATGCGCAAGCTCACGCTGGCGGAAATCACGTTGCTCGGAACTTACACGTACACCATGGCGGATTTGCGCGCAACCGTCGCTGCACTGCACGAGGGGGCGTTGGGTTCGCTGGCGTGGCTGGAACAGAGACCGCTTTCAGAGGGCGCGCAGGCGTTCGCGGATTTGCATGAGGGCGTTGCAAAATCCAGCAAGATCCTGCTTATCCCCGACGCAAGTTAACGTTCACCTCATGTCGTTGCGCGCTCAACAATCGAAAAGCCGAGATCGAGGTGCGGATCGGCGGGCCGCTTGCCGTCGAGATAATCGAGCAGCATCGCGCCGGCCAGCTTGCCGATCTGCAGCGACGGCACGCGCACGGTGGTGATGCCCGGATGCGTTGCCGCCGCGATCGGCAGATCGACGAAACCCATCAGCGCCACGTCGTCCGGCACACGGATGCCGCGCCGCTGGCATTCGAACAGCACGCCCGCCGCGAGCATGTCGCTGGAGCAGAACACGGCGTCGAGTCCGGGACGGCGCTCGAGCAGGGCGGCGAGCAGCGCCGGAGCGTCGTTGATCCCCGCGGGCCGCTCCAGCACGACGGCCTCGGGCTGCTCGATGCCGCTTTCCTGTGCGCCCGCACGCAGCCCTGCCAGCCGTTGCGACGACCGGACATCGGCGCTGCCCAGATAGCCGAGCTTGCGGCGGCCGCGCCCGGCGAGAAAACGCGCCACCGCCGCGCCCGCATCGCGGTGAGAAAAGCCGATGCGCATGTCGATCTGATCGTTCGACGTGTCCCACGCTTCGATAACCGGCACGCCGCAGCGGCGGATGCGGCTCACCAGCTCCGCGGGGGCGGACGTGCGGATCAGCATGATGCCGTCCACGCGCCGCCCGACGAAAGCATCGAACAGACGCTGTTCCTCGGCGGCCTGGTAGTTCGACTGGCCCAGCAGCAACTGATAGCCCCTCACGGCCAGCGCCTGCGATAACCCGCTGACGGTGTCCGAAAAGAACGGATGCTCGATGGTCGGGATCACCGCGCCGACAATGCGCGACCGGTTCGACGCGAGGCTGCCGGCATTCAGGTTCTGCACGTAGCCCAGCCGCTCGATGGCGGCCCGCACGGCGGCGAGCGACTCAGGCGAAACGAGCTCGGGCTGGTTCAGCGCGCGCGAGACCGTCATGCGGCCGACCTTCGCCTCGCGCGCGACGTCCTCCATGGTCGGACGGGGCTGGAGCGCGGCGGCAGGCGTGTTCTCGGGCGCGGTGTCGCTTCTTTTCATGGGCGGGTTGGCTGGATGGGCGGGACGGCCAGGGGAAAACGCTGTGCCATATCGAATCGTGTTTTCTTGACACCCTCAAAGATACATTCTACTTTGAATGGGAGCGCGCACATCATCAAAAAACCTTGAATTGAACGCGGAAATCCCGCTTTTCGCGCGTTTTCATGTGGCCGGATGGGAGCGCTCCCATCGAACAGGAGACGAACCGTGCTTACGAAGGAGCAGGTAGCGCAGTACCACGCCGACGGCTATGTGGTCGTCACCGATGTATTCAGTCCCGACCTCGTGCAGCGCATGCGCCAGGTCACCGACGATCTCGTCGAGCAATCGCGTGCGGTCAGGGCGTCCAACGAGGTGTTCGACCTCGCGCCGTCGCATAGCGCCGGGCGGCCGCGCGTGCGGCGCATCAAGGATCCGGTCAAGGTCGACCCGGTCTTCATGGAAGCGCTGACGCATCCGCAACTGATCGCCGCGCTCAAGAGCCTGCTCGGGCCGAACCTGCGCGTGCGCAACACCAAGCTCAATCTCAAGGAGGCGCATGTCGGCGACCCGGTCGAATGGCATCAGGACTGGGCGTTTTATCCGCACACCAACGAGGACGTGCTCGCCATCGGCGTGATGCTCGACGACTGCGAAATCGAGAACGGCCCGCTGCTCGTGCTGCCGGGAAGCCACAAGGGCCCGGTCTGGAGCCATCACACGGACGGCTATTTCTGCGGCGCGATGGACCCCACGCAGTGCGATGTCGATTTCGCCCGGGCCGTGCCGTGCACGGGCAAGGCCGGCTCGTTCTCGATCCATCATGCGCGCACCATTCACGGCTCGGCGGAGAACACGTCGGATCGGCCGCGCCGCCTGTTGCTGTACGAAGTCGCCGCCGCCGACGCGTGGCCGCTGCTCGACGGCCCCGGCCAGCACCGCTCGCTCGAAGCCTTCAACGAACGGATCATCGCCGGCGAGCCCACCATCACGCCGCGCGTCGAGCCGGTGCCGGTGATCATGCCGCTGCCGCCCGCACCCCGCCAGGGATCGATCTACGAGAACCAGGCCTCGCTCAAGAACCGCTTCTTCGCGACCTCGGCAACGCCCGCCGCCGCGACGATGTAGAGCGCATGCGGCCCGCGCGCCGTGCGCGGGAAACGCCGGAAGTGCGCGCAGGAACGTTGTTATTCAGTTGCAATTCGAAACTCGATTCAAATGCGAAAGCCCCCGCAAACATGAGACAACCAGGAGACAAACCATGGAGGAAGCAGGCCTTGCGAGTGTGAACTCGTCCAGCTCCGTGCGCTGGAGCCGGATCGTGCTGGTGATCTTCCTGATGTACACGATCTCGTACTTCGACCGGACCAACATCGGCCTCGCGCTGCCCTCGATCCGCCGCGACCTGGGCATCGACGCGGCCCATGCGGGACTGGTGGGCGGCATCTTCTTCTGGGGGTACGTGATCACCTTCATGGCGGGCGGCTGGCTCGTATCGCGCTACGGCGCGCGCCGGGTCGTGCTGGTGGCCCTGATCTGCTGGGGCGCCGCCGCGATGGCGACGGGCCTCGTCAGAAATCTGCAAGAACTGCTGGCCGTGCGGCTCGTGCTCGGCATTGCCGAAGGCCCGGTGTGGACGGCCGCGGCGAGCCTGACGGCGGCGTGGTTCGTGCGCTCGGAGCGCGGCAACGCATTCGGGCTGTGGGTGATCAGCTCGCCGCTGGGCGCGCTGCTGGCCGGGCCGGTGTCGGGCATCCTGCTGGTGCATCACGACTGGCGTGTGATGATGATCATCGAAGGCCTGCCCGCGTGGATCTGGGCGATGGTCTGGTGGTTCACGATCCCGAAGGACATTGCCTCGGCGCGCTGGCTCTCGGATGCGCAGAAGCAGAGCCTCACGCGCGCGCTCGCCGAAGAGCAGGCGGCGTTCACGGGCGTGACGCAGCATTCGGGCATCCGGCGCGTCGTCTCGCTCAAGGCGACGTGGTTTCTCGCGGGCGGCTTTTCGCTGATCAATCTCGTGGTCTATGGCTTCATGCTCTGGCTGCCGACTTCGATCGCGGCGTCGCAAAAGCTCGGGCCGGTGGAGGTGGGGATTTTGTCGGCGCTGCCGTGGGCGGCGTGCATCGTGGGCATTCTCGTGTCGACGCGCAGCTCCGACCGGCATCAGGAGCGGCGGTTGCATGCGGGCGTGCCGATCCTGATTGCCGGCATGCTGTTGCTGATCGCGGCGAACGTGCCGCCTGGCTCGCTCGCGCTGCGCATGACGCTCTTCACGGCGATGGGCTTTTTTCTCCAGATGTTTCTGCCGCTCATCTTCACTTACGTGACGGAGCTGCTGCCCGCGCCGGATGCGATCGTCGGCACCGCGTTCATTGGTGCGGTGGGCAATCTGGTGGGCGGATTCATCGGGCCGGTGCTGGTGGGCCTGCTATCGGGCCGGGGCAGCGACTTCACGCTGGCGTTCTCGGTGCTGGCGTGCTGCGGGCTGGTTGGCGGCGTGCTGGTGCTGTGCGCGCGGCCGCATCGGGAGGAAATGGGGGAGCCGGTTGTTGCGCGGTGATGCGCTGGAGGTGGGCGCGGCGCGGCGCGATTCATGGTCACGCACCGGAAGACCCGGATGCGGCTGATACTGGAGGCGGGAAAGAAGTGGCGCCGTTGCGGCTGCCATCGAACTTTCCCGCTTCCAGGTTTCACCGTGCGTTCGTGCGTTCGTGCGGCTTAGCGGTTGACCTCGCAGATCGCATGCATCATCGATTGACCAGCTTCCTGGGATACGAGAGCGCCAGCGCGCCGCCGATCACCATGCACACCGCAAAGCCATAAAGGCCCGCGCTTTCCGAATGAAAGGTATCGCGCAGCCAGCCGATGAAGTAGGTGCTGCCAAAGCCGCCGAGATTGGCCAGCGAGCACGCGAACGCGATGCCGCCCGCCGCCGCCGAGCCCTTGAGGAAGGTCGAGGGCAGCGACCACACCACAGGCATCGCCGCGGCCGCGCCCGCATTGACGAGCGAGAACAGGATCACCGTGGAGAGCGTGCCATGTGTGCCGCTTGCGGCCACGGCGAGCGCCACTGCCGAGACGAGGAACGGCACGACGATATGCCAGCGGCGCTCGCCCATGCGGTCCGAGCTTGCCCCGCACCAGAGCGTGCCGATCACGGCGGCGGCATTCGGCACGGCCATCAGCCAGCCGATCGCATAGGTGTCCTTCACTCCGGTGTCGCGCAAAATCGACGGCAGCCAGAAGCTGACCGCGTAAAGTCCGAGCAGCACGCACAGGTCGATCAGCCCGAGCGCCCACACCTTCGGGTCGGAGAAAGCCTTGGCGAGCGCGTGGCTCTTGTTGCCGGCCGGATCGGCATCGAGATTGGCGCGCAGCGCCTTTTTCTCGTGGGCGTCGAGCCACTTCGCCGATTCGATGCTATTCGGCAGCCAGCGCAGGACCGCGAAGCCGAGCAGCACCGACGGCAGCGCTTCGATCAGGAATAGCCACTGCCAGCCGCCCAGTCCGTGTGCGCCGTCGAAGAAGCGCATGATCCAGCCGGAGATCGGGCTGCCGATCATGCTCGAGAGCGGCAGGCCGACCATGAACAGCGCGACGATGCGCGCGCGGCGCGCATCCGGGTACCACTGCGTGAGATAGAGCAGCACGCCCGGCAGGAAACCCGCTTCCGCCACGCCCAGCAAGAATCGCACGGTGTAGAACTGCACCGGCGTCTTGACGAACAGGGTGGCGCCGGAGAGCAGGCCCCAGGTGATCATGATGCGCGCGATCCACAGCTTCGCGCCCACACGCTGCAAGATCAGATTGCTTGGCACTTCGAACAGAATGTATCCGGCAAAGAACAGGCCGGCGCCAAGCCCATAGACGGTGTCGCTGAACTTCAGTGCGTCGAGCATCTGCAGTTTTGCGAGGCCGATGTTGATACGGTCCAGATAGGCCGCGAAATAGCACAGGCAAAAAATGGTGATCAGACGGAACGTGACCTTGCGGTACAACTCCACGTGTTGAACGCCAGCAGGGGCGAGGGCGGCGCTGCCGGATTGCACGGTAGACATGGGTGGGCTCCCGGTTGGGATGAGTTGGGGTTGAGGTTCGCCGCTCGATGCGTGCACACATCGAGCGCTCACAGGTGTCTGTATAGCATGTCAAAATACAAGCGTATACACTCTAAATTACCTGGTTGAATCGAAGAATTCGCAGTTTTGAAGCGAGTGCTGGAGACGCGAAATGCCTCGGGGAAAAGGCACGATTCATCGGGCGATCGGGGTGATGCCACGTGCGCGTACAGCGTGCGGATGAAGCAGCGAATTGGTGCGTATGCACTCGGATATCCAGCGTTATCGCTGGATTATGGGTGGCATGATCATTGCGTGCCGGGTGGGGCTCCGCAAATCACTACATGGGTCTGGGGTTAACCTCGAGCAAGCCGTCGCATGGTGCGTGCGTCATGCGTCGATCTCGAAGGTGTACACTATATTTTTCGTCATCGGACCCGTATTGGGCTGCACATTCATGTCGTCGCACAAGGACTCTTACGACTTTCACGATCAGGTGGGCCATTTGCTGCGCCGCGCCTATCAGCACCATGTCGCCATCTTTCAGGAAGCCATTCCCGATTCCGATCTCACTGCCGCGCAATTCGTCACGCTATGCGCGGTGAAGGAAAAGCGGGGCTGCTCGCTCAATGACATCGTCAAGGCTACGGCCATCGATCAGGCAACCATACGCGGCGTGGTCGAGCGCCTGAAATCGCGGGCGCTCGTGGAGGTCTTGCCCGATCCCACGGACGGCCGCAAGCTGCTCGTGCGCGCCACGCCCGCGGGCCTTGCGTTGATCGAGCGCACCGTGCCGTTCGCGAAGCAGGTCACCGAGCGCACTTACGGCCCGCTCAATGCGGGAGAGCGCGTGGCGCTGTTGTTCCTGCTGCGCAAGATGATGGAAGCCGATGGCGAGTGAGCGGCGCCGGCGTTCGTCGCGGGATCGTGATTGGTGGTGATTGGTGGTGATTGGCCGCGAGGTTCGCCGTAGCCGCCACGAGCGGCGCGATCAGACGTGCGCCGCGTGCTGCGGTTCCAGCAGCGCGCCTGCTTCGCGCAGCCCCGCGCGGATCGTGTCGGGCGTGAAGGGCGGCGCATAGAAGCGCACACCGGTTGCGTCGTGAATCGCGTTGGCGAGCGCCGCCGGCCCGGGCACCGAGGCCGATTCTCCCGCGCCTAGCGGTGGCTCGCCCTGGCGCGGCATCAGCACGACATCCACGGCGGGCAATTCGGGGAAGGTGAGAATCGGATAGCTGCCCCATTCGCGGCTGGCGACCTTGCCGTCGGCGAAACGCACGCGCTCTTTCAGCGAGCGGCTCAACACCTGTATCACGTTGCCGTGGATCTGATGGCGCACGCCGTCGGGGTTGATCATCGTGCCCGTGTCCTGGCCCACGGTGATGCGCTCGACGCGAACTTCTCCGGTCAGGCGATCGACCACGACTTCGGCCACCCACGCAGACCACGCGGCGCCAAAGCCGGGAAAGCGGCTATGCACGTAGCGCGCGTAGGCGACGCCCCGTCCGCGCGCGTAGCGCTCGCCCCCGCGCAAGGGCGCGTTGCGCGAGGCGCGCGCCTGCCAGCCCGCGCGTTGAGCAACGGCTTCGAGCAACTCGGCGGCGCGCGTGTCGTCGCGGGTGTCGCCAAGATGGCGCAGGCGGAATTCGAGCGGGTCGACGCCCGTGAGCGCCGCGAGCTCGTCGGCGAACGCATCGTGCGCGAATGAATTCGGCAGCGCCGAGACGCCGCGCAGCCACGATGCGCGCACGAGCGGCGCGAGGTCGTCGCAGGCGAAGCGCCGGCTCGCGCTGAGATACGGCGAGACCGCTGTGCGATCGCCCATTTCGAACACGCGCGGCTCGCTCGACACCACGCCAGTGAGCAGCGCGGCAAGCAGCGGCGCGTCGTTCGAGGGGTAGCGCGCGACGAAGTCGTAGCCCGTCATGCGGCCTTCGCGCGTCACCGTCCCGGTCACGTCGATCACCTGGCCCGTGCCCTTGGGCTCCCAAGCGTGTTCGTCGGCGCGCGTGAGCTGCACGCGCACGGGTGCGCCTACCGCGCGCGAGAGCAGTAGCGCGTCGCCGCAGACGTCGTCGGCGCAATTGCGGCCGTAGCAGCCCGCCGCCTCCATGCGCACGATGTCGATGTCGGCTTCATCGCGGCCCGCGAGCGTCGCCAGGTCGTAGCGCAGCGAGACCGGGTTCTGGGTGCCCGACCAGACCGTGATGCGGCCCGCCCCGGGTTCGCGATAGTCGGCGAGCGCGCACGACGGCCCAATCGAGCCGTGCATCTGATACGGCCACACATAAGTGCGCGAGATCGTGAGCGTACCGGGCGCGGCGCGCGCGGCCTCCACGTCGCCTTCCTCGAGCAAAAGCCGGCGCTTCGCGGGCGCGGCCTTGATCGCGGCGCCCGGGTCGTCGAGCGCGGGCAGCGCCGGCAGTGGCTTCCACTTCACGCGCAATTCGCGCGCGGCGCGCATGGCCTGCTCCTCGCGCTCGCATACCACGCCGACGAAATCGCCAAGCACGACCACGGCGCGCAAACCCGGCACGTGCGCGACCGAGTCGCGATCGACTTCGTCGAGCAGGCGGCCGACGAAGGCGCCGCTGTCGATGCCCGCATAGGGCGGGCGCACGACGCGCCCGTGCAGCATGCCCGGCACGCGCATGTCGTGCACGAAGGTGAGGGCGCCCGTGGCCTTCGCGGGAATGTCGACGCGCGGCGACGATTTGCCGATCACGCGATACGTCGACGGATCCTTGACCGCGGCTTTGAGGTCGAGATCGAGCACGATGCGCCGGCCCGCGACGAGTTCGGCAAAGCTCACGCGGCGCGTGTCGGTTGCAGAGGTGGTTGCAGAGGCGGCATCGGCGAAAAACACCTCGGCGTTATCGGTCGCGAGCGCCTCGACGCTCACGCCGAAACGTTCGGCGGCCAGTTGCAGCAGCGCGTTGCGGGCCTGCGCCGCCGCGCAACGCAGCGGCGTGGCGGAGATCTGGATCGACGCGCTCGCGATGGTGGGGCCCTGATTCGGCGTGACGGCGGTATGGCCGAGCTGCATCTGCACGCGCGCGGCGGGCACGTCCAGTTCCTCGGCTACGATCTGGGCGAGCGAAGTGCGAATGCCAGTGCCCAGATCGACGTGGCCGTTGAAGGCGAGCATGCGGCCGTCGTCGAGCACCGCCACGAATACCTCGGGTACCTCGGGGACGAACGAGGACAGACTGCCCGGCTGGCCGGGCGCGGGCTTGACGGGCGGCGCGGGCTGGCGCACGACGGTGAGGCAGCCCGCGCGGGCGAGCAATTCGGAGCGGTTCACGGCAGAGAGTTCCAGTGCGGACGCAGCAAGCATCGTCGCGTGCACGTCCCGCCCGGCCGCGCTTCATTCATGCGCGGCCACGCGTGACGATGGCGTGATGCGTACCTAACGTTAAATCGACAAAAACATCGCGTCAAACGAGCCGCACGCCGCGTTCAGCGCCGCGCGGCCTCGATTGCGGCGATGGCCTCGGCAAGCGGCATCACGGCCGCGTACTTCTGCTGCATGTCGAAGAGATTCGCGTTGTGCGGCTCGATCGCGCGGTCGCCCACGCAATCGGCCAGCACGAGCGGGCGAAAGCCGTACGACATGGCATCGACCACGCTCGCGCGCACGCAGCCGCTCGTCACGGCGCCGGCCACCAGCAGCGTCTGCACGGCGCGCTGCGTGAGCCAGGGGGCGAGCTGCGTGCCGAAGAACGCCGAAGGCACGGTCTTGCGCACTACGAGCTCGCCCGGCGCGGGCGTGAGTTCGGGCACGATCGCGCTGTTCGGATGGTCCTCGGTGAGCGTGGCCATGCCCGGCACTTTCAGCGAAAACACATTGTCGTCGCTGCCGTCCGCGGCGTAGACAATGCGGCTGTGCGCCACTGGCCAGCCGTGCTCGCGTGCCAGCGCGAGCGCTTGCTGCGTGCGCGCGACGGCGGGCAGGATGTTGCCGCCGCCGAAGGTCTTCGGGTCCGCGAAGCCGACCACGAAATCGACGATCAGGAGTCCGATATTGCCCTTCACGGGTAGCGGCGTGCCGAAGCCCTGTTGTTTGTAGACCGAGGCTTCGGCGTGCTGCGGGAGTTGCGAGAGATCGTTCATGTCGGGAGTCGTAGCAAAGGGTGAATGCTCAGGCGCACACGCGCCCATCGCGCACGACCACTTCGTCGTCGAGCCGGACGGTGCAGTTGCGCAGCGGAATGTCGATATGGCAGGTGGTGGTGCGCTGGCCGCCGCCCTCGTTGTTCGGTCCGAGCGAGAACAGGAAGTTGCCCTCGAACGCGCGCGCGTCCATGCCGATGGTGGCCTCGCGATCGTAGAGGCCGAGCGTGGACCAGCGCGCGCGCGGCTGGAGCCCCCAGCCGATGTGGGAGATCGCATAGCCTTCCGGGTCGCCGAAGGTTTCCATGTAGTCGCGCAGCAGCGCGGCGTCCACGCCGCCTTCGATCTTCGTGGCGTAGCCGCCTTCGACGGTGAGCACGATCGGCTCGCTCACATAGCGCTTTTGCGGCAGCAGGATGTCGCCGCGGTCGATCACGATGGTGCCGTGCGCGGTGCGGTCGTCCGGGAAGGTGAGCGCGAAGCCGCTCGGCCAGTGATCCCAGCGGCCCGGTTCGTCGACGAAGCCATATTCGGCGGTCGGGCCGAACTCGCCGAGCGGGCACACGAGCGCCGTGCCGGCCGGGGAGCTCACGCGCATCTCGCGTGCCGCGCCGATCTTCTGCGTGGCCGCCAGCACGCGCGCGCGGTCCTCGGGCCTGGGCACGAGGCGCGCGAGCACTTCGGGCGGCTCGACCGCGAGCAGGATTTTGGTGCCCGACTTGAGGATGTCGTGCTGCTCGGGCGAGAAGAGCAGCGTCATGAGGTCGAGCACGAGATCGCTCGCCTTGAGCGCCGCGATGGCCGCGTGGTTGCCCGTGAGCGGCGTGGTGCCGAGATAGGCGAGCGAGTCGCGGCTGAAGGCCTTTTCGCCGTTCACGGGCGGCAGATCGAGCCGGTTCACGATCGCGCCCATTTGCTGCGTGGCGATGAGCGCGCAGGCGAGGGTCTGCGGGTGGGTGGCGGCGCTCGTCAGGATCGTGACGGTCTGGCCGGCTTCGAGGCGCGAAAGCGTAAGCACTTCCTTCCACGCCTCGATCAATTGATGGTCGCTGATGGACATCGGGGGGTCTCCAGTTGGCGCGGGCGATCAGGCGGCGGCGCGCTCGGCGGCGCGCGAAACCGGTGCGCCGAGAAATTCGCCGAACGCCGCGTAGAAGCCGGCCGCGTTGTCCCATGGAATCATGTGGCCCGCGGCGGGCACGCGCACGTGATGCATCGCGGGCGTGGCGCGCTGCAATTCGGCCACGTCTTCGTCGCGCACCACGTCGCCGCGCTCGGCCGTGATGAGGAGCGAGGGCACCTCGAGCCGGGCGGCGTCGGCGTGGAAATCGTCGCTGTGGAAACCTTCATACGATGCGCGCACGGCGCGCTCGTCGCAGGTATGCAGCCATTCGGCGCGCAGCCGCAACTCGTCGTCGGTCCACGTGGGGCAGTACGCGCGCATGCCTTCGGCGTCGGTGCCCGCGCGCGCGAGCGCCATCGAGTCGATGTACCAGGGCAACTGGCCCGGATAGGCGCGGCGGCCCGGCCCGGACACCGGCGGGTCGACCAGCACCACGGATGCCAGCGCGGGCGTCGCGCGCAGCGCCGCGCGCGCGGCAATGCGCGCGCCCATCGAGTGGCCGACCAGGGCGTAGCGTTCGAGCTTCAGCGCGGCGGCGAGCGCGAGCACGTCGGCGGCTTGCGCATCGAGGCTGTAGTCGAGCGTGTCCGAGGCTTCGGAGAGGCCGCGCCCGCGCACGTCGATCACATAGGTGTCGAAGGCCTCGCCGAACACTTCGCCAACGAAGCCCCACGTGATGGCCGGGCTCGTGATGCCGGGGATCATGATGACTGCGGGGCGCGCGGCGCGCTCGCCGCTCGCGCCGCCATAGCGCAGATAGTGCTGGCGTATGCCGTTGGCGTGGACGTTCGCGCCGTAGAGGAAAGTGCTGGACATGCGGAGCTCCGTTGGATGGAGAGGTGATGGGCAGGCGTGGCGCCGGGACTGCGCGGCGCCGGCGTATCAGTACGCGCCGGAGAGCAGCGCGCCCGCGCCCGGCACGATGGGTTCGAGGTCGAGCTCGCGCAGCATCGCGTAGGTCGTGGCGATGGCCGCGGTGATGACGGGCTTGCCCGTCATGGCTTCGACCTTCGCGACGGCGGGCAGCGAGGGCATTTGCACGCAGGCGGAGAGCACGATCGCATCCGCGTCCGCGTAATTCAGCGTCTTGACGATCTCGGGCAGACGCGCAGGATCGTGGCGGCCCACTTCGAGGTTGTCGGGAATTTCGAGCGCGCGCCAATCGAGAACTTCATAGCCTTCGTGGCGGATGTAATCGACCACCAGTTCGGTGAGCGGCTTCATATACGGCGCGACCACCACGATGCGCTTCGCGCCGATCACCTTGAGCGCATCGACGAGCGCGCCCGCGCTCGTGAGCACCGGCGCCTTCGCGCCGTTCTCGGCGGTGTGCTTCGTAAGGCGCTCCTGCGAAACGCGGTGATAGCCGCGGCCCATCGCCATGATCGCCACGAGGCACGCATAGCCGAGCACGTCCACGCGCGCATCGGAAAGCTCGATGGCGCAGCGGTCCGATTCCGCGTCCATGGCCGCGAGCTCTTCCTTCACGACCTTCTTCATGCGCATGCGGCTCGAATGGAACGTGAAGCGTTCCGGGCGGATGGCTTCGCGCAGGCGCAGCATCGCGGGAATCTCCGTTTCCATCGTGGTGTTCGAGCTCGGCACAATCTGGCCGATGCGGTAAGTCTTGCTCATGACGCTCACTCCATTGCGGTTGGCCGGCGACGATGCCCGCTTGCGCGAGAGTCGTCGCATTTCAGGAAAAGTCTAGCGTGTACATTTGAAATGTTCAACGAGGAAAACAATTCCCTCGCAAGATCACTCGTGTATACAGCGAAAATATTCGGGATTTCCCGTAATTACCCAGGGAAAACTTCGGACTTGCAGATTTATTTTCTAATGTGTACGCTACATTTCATCTTGTGCGGAATCCACTCAACCGGCTCGACGGCGCAATTCGCGGCGTGGGCGCACCCCTTGGAGAACTTATGAACAAACCCCGTATCGCCATCATTGGCGCCGGTCTTGGCGGTGTGGCGGCCGCCGCCCTCATGCAGCGCCGCGGCCACGAAGTGCGCCTGTACGAGCAGGCGCCCGCGTTCTCGCGGCTCGGCGCGGGCATTCACCTCGGGCCCAACGTCATGAAGATCATGCGGCGCATGGGCTGCGAGGACGCGCTCAATGCCATGGGTTCGCACCCCGACTACTGGTACAGCCGCGACTCGAAGACGGCCGAGGCGATTGCGCAGATTCCGCTGGGCGACTATGCGCTGAAGACCTACGGCGCGAGCTACCTGACCGTGCATCGCGGCGACTTCCACAAGCTGATGACCGATGCCGTGGCGCCGGGCACCATCACGTTCGGCAAGTGCCTGCAGACGGTGGAGGACACTGGCAGCGAGGTGCGCCTCACGTTCGCGGACGGCAGCGTGGAAACGGCCGATATCGTGATTGGCGCGGACGGCGTGAACTCGAAGATCCGCGAGCACCTGCTCGGCGCGGAGCCGCCGCGCTACACGGGCTATGTCGCGCATCGCGCGGTGTTTCCGGCGTCGCTGCTCGGCAACCGTCCGTACGATATGTGCGTGAAGTGGTGGTCGCAAGACCGCCACATGATGGTCTACTACGTGACCGAGCGGCGCGACGAGTATTACTACGTCACGGGCGTGCCCCAGGCCGAATGGCCCGAAGGCGTTTCCGTGATGGAGAGCAGCCGCGAGGAAATGCGCGAGGCGTTCGAGGGCTATCACCCGGACGTGCTGAATCTGATCGACGTCTCGCCGTCCATCACCAAGTGGCCGCTGCTCGAGCGCGACCCGCTGCCGTTGTGGAGCCGTGGCCGCCTCGTGCTGCTGGGCGATGCCTGCCACCCGATGAAGCCCCACATGGCGCAGGGCGCGGCGATGGCGATCGAAGATGCCGCGATGCTCACGCGCTGCTTCGACGAAGTCGGCGTGAGCGACTACACGGGCGCATTCGCGCTGTACGAGGCCAACCGCGCGGCGCGTGCATCGAAGGTCCAGCTCGTCTCGCACAACAACACGTGGCTGCGCACGAACGAAGACCCGGCATGGGTGTTCGGCTACGACGTGTTCAACGTGCCGCTCGTCTCGCCGCAACGCGCGGGCGAGAAAACCGAGGCCATGACCGCGGAAATCTGAAGCGCGCCGAATTTCGGCGGGTTATAAGGTCCTGTGCGGTGCGCCACGCGTGAGCGTTCACGCCATGCGCCCGCCAGGGCTGCGAACCGGGAGCGGCGCGCAGCCTGTGCTTACCCCAATATCGAGTCAGTCCATGTTGCAAACCGGTTCTTGCGTGACGCCGCTCGCGCTCAACGTCAACGGCGCCACGCGCACCATCGAGGGCGCCACGCCCGATACGCCGCTGCTCTATATCCTGCGCAACGATTGCGAGCTCAATGGCCCCAAATACGGCTGCGGGCTCGGGCAATGCGGCGCCTGCACGGTGCTCGTCGACGGCCAGCCGGCACGCTCGTGCGTGGTGCCCGTGGCCGTGGCGTGCTCGCGCGAAGTGACCACGCTGGAGGGGCTCGGCACGCTCGAAGCGCCGCACCCGGTGCAGCAGGCGTTCATCGACGAACAGGCCGCGCAATGCGGCTATTGCCTGAACGGCATGATCATGAGCGCGGTGGCGCTGCTCGCGCGCAACCCGTCGCCGGACGAGGACGCCATTCGCGACGCGCTGCGCTTCAACCTGTGCCGCTGCGGCACGCATCTGGAAATCGTGCGCGCGGTGAAGCGCGCGGCGCGGTCTCTGCAGCAGGACCAAGCGAATTGATGAGCGAGGACGATCAGCAGGCGTTGCGTCCGCAGCAAGGCCGCGCGACGCGGGCCGCGCCCGCCCGGCGCGAAGACGATGCGCCCGGGCAGCGCCGCGCGCATTACGCGTGGCCGGCCATGGGCCTCGACGCCGAGGCGGAACTCGCGGTCGCCGCCAGCGTCGCGGCCGATGGGACGATGACGCAATGGCACTATCGCGCGCGCATCGGCGGGGATGCGTCCGATGCGCCGTCCGAGTCCACCACCTTCGATGATTCAGCACCCGGCGCCTCGCAAAACGACGCGGCCGAACCGCTGCTCCTCTATCGTCACGCCCAGGCGAGTCTCGCGGTGGACGATCCCGCGCACGTGATTCCCGGCGCCGCGCATGCGTTCGCGCGCGAGTCTTTCGTCGACGAGATCGCGCACGAGCGGCACCGCGACCCGGTCGCGCTGCGGCTCGATCATCTGGACGCCGCACGCGATGCGGGCGCGCGCGAAGTGATCCGCATGGTGAGCGAGCGCGCCGCGTGGGGCGCGGCGGTGCCGCTCGCGGGCGAACCGGCATCACCGTGGCTGCGCGGACGCGGTTTCGCCTTCGACGGCGCGGCGGACGCCAGCACGACGGTCCCGGCGCTGCCCGACTACGCGTCGAAGCCCGCCCATGCCACGGTCGCGGGACAGCCCGCAAGCTGGTCCGCCTGGGTCGTCGATCTCGACGTCAATCGGGAGACCGGCGACATTGCCGTGCGGCGCGTGGTGGCGGGGCAGGGCGCGGGCACCCCCGAGGCCGCCTCGCTGATGGGCATGCCCGCATGGCAGATCGAAGAAGCCGTTGCGCGCGCAACGGGTGCGAGGCGCATTGCGCGCACGAGTCACGACGAGACGGGGACGGACACCGGCGATCGCGCATCGATTTCGCATGATCTCGTTGCCGCGCCGGATGATATGGAATCCAGATTAACTGGGCGTGACGAGTGCGACGAAAAACCTGTCGATGCCGCCGCCGCCGCGCCGGCCGCCGCCGCAATTGCCAATGCGCTTTTCGACGCCACCGGCGTACGCTTCCGGGCGCCGCCTTTCGATCCCGGCACGATCCGCCGCGCGCTTGCGCAGGCCGGGCCGGCCGCTGTGCTGGAAGCACCGCGCGCGTCGCAACGGCCGTCGCGCTGGAAGCGCTGGCTCGCGGGCGGCGGCATCGGCGGCGTGGCGGGCGGCCTGATCGGCCTTGCGTGCTCGCTGCTGCCAGGCCCCGCGCCCATCGCGCCGCTGCCCGCGGGCGCGGGCCCCGATGCCTCGATGTGGAGCGCGGCGATGCTCGAGCGCGGCCGCCAGATCGCGGCCGCGGGCGACTGCGCCGTGTGCCATACCGCACCGGGCGGCGCGCAGAACGCGGGCGGCTTCGCATTGGAGACGCCCTTCGGCACGGTGTGGTCGACCAACATCACGCCCGATCGCGAGACCGGCATTGGCGCGTGGACCTACGAGGCTTTCGCGCGCGCGATGCGCAAGGGCATTGCGCGCGACGGCCGCCATCTATATCCCGCGTTTCCTTATACGGCGTTCGCGCGTATGAGCGACGCCGACATGATGGCACTCTACGCATGGCTCATGTCGCAACCGGCCGTGAAGCAAACGGCGCCGCAAACGCAGTTGCCGTTTCCGATGAATCAACGCCGCCTCGTGGCGGGCTGGAACTGGCTTTTTCACGACGACGCGCAGTACCGGCCCGATCCGCAGAAATCGGCGCTGTGGAATCGCGGCAAATATCTCGTCGACGGCGCCGGCCATTGCGGCGCGTGCCATACGCCGCGCAATGCGCTCGGCGCGGAGAAGGGGGGCTTCGCTTATCTCTCGGGTGGCAGCGCCGAAGGCTGGGATGCGCCCGCGCTGATCGCCGCGCATGGCGCGGCAGCCGGCGCGCCTGTGCCGTGGACCGAGGACGCGCTTTTCACGTACCTGCGCAGCGGTTTCTCTCCGGAGCACGGCGTGGCCGCCGGCCCGATGGCGCCCGTCGTGGCCGGGCTTGCGAGCCTGCCCGAGTCAGACGTGCGGGCGATCGCGCATTACATCGCCTCGCTCTCGCCATCCGTCGATGCGGCAACGGCTGCTCAGGCAGCGGCGCAACACGCGGCCGGCGCGAGCGTGGACGCGCTCACCGTGGCGGGATTCCAGAACGGCCGGCGCATGTTCGAAACGGCTTGCGCGGTGTGTCATGCGGAATCGGGCGGCGTCGGCCATTTTGGCGTGCGCCCGCTCATGGGCCTGAACACCAGTGTGAGCCAGACAAACCCCGACAATCTGCTGCGTGTGCTGATGCACGGCATCGACCAGCCCGCGACCGATGGGCTCGGGTACATGCCTGGTTTCAAGGACAGCTTTGACGATCGGCAGATGGCCGAGCTTGCCGGCTATATTCGTGCGCGCTATGCGCCCGGGCAGCCCGTGTGGCCCGATCTCGAGGCTGTAGCGGCGCGTGTAAGGCAGCAAGCGCATTGAGGTTCGCGTTGGGCGGTGCTGATTGGGATTCCTTTGATTTTCGCGCAGTTTTCCGGTTAGTTCGCTCTAGGACTGTTGTGGCTTTGCCTTTCGGCCCTCTATAAACTTTCTTTCAAATCAGAGGCCTGCTGACTCCCCCAT
>JAITTX010000254.1 GCA_031286755.1 Paraburkholderia sp. | reverse complement strand
GCATCTGCAAATCGTCTCGTTCGGCGACAGCCTTTCCGATGTCGGCACCTATGCGCCGCTCGCCAGCGCGGTGGGCGGCGGGCGCTTCACGACCAACCCCGGGCAAGTGTGGGCCCAGAACGTCGCGCAGTATTACGGCGACACCCTGAACGCCGCCTTCACCATCGGCTTCGATCACCGGCTCAGCGCGCAAGGCGGCCTGGGCTACGCGGAGGGCGGCGCCACCGTGGCCACGCCGGCCAGCCAGTACGACTTTCTCACCGACGTGATCGGCAATGTCGAAATGCCCGTGAATCAGCAGGTCTCCAGCTACCTGTCCACGCACGGCGGCTTCAACGCCAATCAACTGGTGCTCGTCTGGGCCGGCGCGAACGACGTGCTGCGGGCCGGCACGCCGCCCGCCGCCAACACGACCGTGCAGCAGGCGGCCAGTGCGCTCGCCCAGATCGTCGGGCAGATCGTTCAGGGCGGCGCCACGCACGTCGTGGTGATCAATGTGCCGAACGTGGGCCTCGCGCCCAAAGGCCTCGCCGCCGCCGATGGCGGCGCGAACCTCACGCTGCTGTCGCAACTCTTCAACACGACATTGAACGCCGCGTTGCAGAGCAATGGCCTGCAAGGCAAGGTCATCGAGATCGATGCGTATACGTGGACCACGCAGGCCATTGCAAATTACAAGGCGAACGGCTTTACGGTGTCCAACACGGCGCGAGCCTGCGATCCCTCGAAAACGCCGGACGACACGGCGCTGCTGTGCTCGCCGCCCACCTATGTCGCGTCCGATGCGGACCAGACCTATATGTTCGCCGACGATCTCCATCCGACCACGCACCTGCACGCGCTGTTCGCCCAGTTCGTCGAGCAGCAGATCGCGAAGTCGGGGCTCGGCCACTGAGGCGAAGGCAAAGGTGCGCGCGACGCCCGGGCCCGGCGCCTAGACGCTGTCCGTGGCGACGGGCAGCCCCTCGGCCTTCCAGCGCAGCATGCCGCCCGCGAGGTTCGCCACCTTGCCAAAGCCGGCCTTGGTCAGCAGCACGCTGGCCTGGGCCGAGCGCACGCCCGAGCGGCACACCGCCACCACCGGCCGCTCGCGGTCCAGTTCGTCGAGCCGGCCCATCAGTTGCGAGAGCGGCACCAGCCGCGCATCGGGCAGGTGGCCCAGGCGATCGATGAATTCGGGCGCCTCGCGCACGTCCACGATCTGGAAGCCGGCCGCATGCTCCAGCAGCGCCATGGGCTCGATTTCCCAGACGCCGCTGAAGCGCAACGTCAGCGGCGCCCAGCCGGGTGTCTCCAGCACCGGCGCTTCGCCCTCGGGCTTGCCGCAGCGCAGGTTGGCGGGCACGGCCACGGCCATCTGCTTCGGGTGCGGCAAGTTCAGGTTGTCCATGTAGCCCGCGAAGTCGCCGAGATCCACGTCGCCGCCCAGGCGCGGATTGAAACGCCGCTCCTCGGCCACGCTCGTGACCGTGATGCCGCGGTAATCGTGCGCCGGATAGAGCAGGCAGGCGTCGGGCAGCGTGAGGATCTGCTCGCGCACCGAGGCAAAAAGCTGCTGCGGGCTGCCGCCCTGGAAATCGGTGCGGCCGCAGCCGCGGATCAACAGGCTGTCGCCAGTGAAGGCCATGCTCTCGTCGTCGAGCACATAGGTCAGGCAGCCGCTCGTGTGCCCCGGCGTGGCGCGCACGCCCAGGTGGCGCTTGCCGAAGGCCACGCGCTCGCCATGCCGCAGCGGGCGGTTCACGCCTTCGGCGCCCACCGTGGCCGCGAGCGCGATCTCGCTGCCGCAGCGCTCGCGCAGGCGCCACGCGCCCGTCACATGGTCGGCGTGCACGTGGGTGTCGAGCGTCGTCCGCAAGCGCAGGCCGAGTTCCTGCACGAGCGCCAGATCGCGCGGCACGTGCTCGTAGACGGGATCGATCAGCAGCGCCTCGCCGCTGGCGGCGTCGCCGAGCAGATAGGTATAGGTGGATGAGACGGAATCGAATAGCTGGCGAAAGATCATCGCGGACCTCGCGGGGATGGAAGGCGTGGCGGTGGCGGCTTTTATTCGGGTTGCGGGTGGCGGGTGACGCACGTGCACATTGTCACCCGAGCCGACGGACCGCGCTACCCGCCCCTCCACTACCCGACTACGTTCCGGCCAGCGAATCGAATCGCCTCTCGCCCGCGCTAAACGCCGTTCTTCGTCGGCATGTTGCGCACCAGCAGCGTGCGCGGGTTCGAAAGCGTGATGCCCGCCGCGCGCAATTGCTTGAGGATGGCGAACAAAAGATCGCTCTTGGTCGCGGAGGCAATGCGCGGGCTGCCAACATAACCCGTCACGCTGAGCGTGATGCCCTCCGGCGTGAGCTGGCTGAACGTCACCGAGGGCGCGGGCGCCTCCAGCACCGCCGTATGCTCGCGATACACGCTGAGCAGCAGGTCGCGCACCTGCTCCGGGTCGGTATCCAGCGGAAACGTCAGCACCAGCGTGGCCACGCCCTGGGTGCTGTCGCCCATGGTGACGTTGCGCACGTTCTGCGAAATCAACTGCGAATTGGGCACGATCATCGTCGAGCGGTCGGGCAACTGAATTTCGGTCGCGCGCACGTTGATGCGGCGAATGTCGCCTTCCACGCCCGCGATGCTGATCATGTCGCCCACCTTCACCGGCCGCTCGGTCAGCAGGATCAGGCCCGAGACGAAGTTCTTCACGATCTCCTGGAGGCCGAAGCCGATACCCACCGAGAGCGCGCTCACGATCCACGCGAGGCTGTCCCAGCGCACGCCGAGCAGCGAGAGCGTCATCAGCACCAGCAGCACGTAACCCACGTTCGTGAAGAGCGTGATGAGCGACATGCGCATGCCGGAGTCCATGCCGAGCGCGGGCATGAACTCCTTGTCGAGCCAGCGGCGCACCGAGCGCAGCAGGTAGAGCCCCACCACGAGCCCGATCACGGCATTCGTGATGCGCGCGGGCATGATGTTGAGGCTCTGCAACCGCTGCCCGCCGATGATGCCGATGAAGCTGTTGATGAGGTCGGCCGGCGTGGTGCCGAAGCCGCCCGTGAGCAGCGCCACCACCGCAAGCAGCATCAGGACGCTCGTGCCGGCGCCCGAGAGCACGGTCTGCGCCTGTTCGAGATGCTTGTCGTCGAGCCCGAGCAGATTCTTCAACTGCTTGCCCGTCGCGAGATTCGCGCTGAAGAAGCTCGCGCAGATATCGCGGTTCAGTTGCGTGAGCACGTAGATGCTGCACAGCACGATCTCGAACCACACGAGTTCGTAGGTGATGAAGCGCGCCACCGTGATGTAGCCGACCACCAGCGCGATCAGCGAAGCGATGATCGACAGCGCGGTGCCGGCATGAATCAGCCCCGCCATCGTGGAGTGCGATTCGGGCGCCTCGCCGGCCGCGGCCAGCGCGCTGCGCACGCGGTTCGCGCGCAGCAGCGCCGCGCCGATGGTGAGCGCGGTGACGAGCGAGACAAGCCCGCGGCCGAGCAGTGTGACCGAGAGGCTCGTGTCGACGATGCGGTTGACCGCCTCGACCGCGCCCGAGACGAACAGCAGCGCCGCGAGCGTGCTCGGGAACGGCCGCAGGGCGCGCGCCACGGCATCGGCCAGCGAGGGCAGCCGCCACGACGGATGATGAGTGCACAGCAACGCGCGGCCGAGCCCCGAGATCAGCGCGCAGGTCAGCGTGAGCTTGGTGATTTCGTCCCACAGGTCGCTCAGCGCGGGCGTGAGATCGAAGTGGCGCGCGAGCGCCAGATAGAGCACCTGCAGCGCGACGGCCGTGGCCAGCAGCGTGGAGATGGCGGTGGACAACGCCAGCGCGCTGCGGCGCAGGCGCGTCGCGGGCAAGCGATGCAGGCAGAACCACGCCAGCCCCCGCTGCACGAGCTTGCGCCCGCCCAGCCAGATCACGAGCGCGGCGGCCAGCAGCAGCGAAGTCACCACGCGCTGCCCCGGCTGCCAGACCGAGCGCAGCATCGCGCGCACCTGGGCGTCGAACGCGTCGAGACGCTGGCCGTCCTCGGGCGAGCGGCGCATGAGCGGCACCCAGAATTGCGCGCTGAAGATGCCGCTCGAGCGCAGCGCGAGCTGGTTCTTCAGCAAGCCGCGATGCAGCTTGGCGAACTGCGCGGCCAGGATGTCGAGATTGCTCTTCTGGTCGTCGGCCAGCTTCAATACGGCGTCGATCTGGTCCTTGCGCGCATTCAGGCTGTTGCGCTGCTGGGCAACGGCCTGGGTGCCCGGGGTCTCGCCGGATGCGGGCGGCGGCCCGAGCACGTCGAGCTGCGCCTGGGTCTGCGCGCGCAGCGGCACGATCTGGCTGCGCAATTTATCGACGCTGGTGCTCAGTTGCTGGGTCGCGTCGGCGAGCGCGTCGAGATCCTTGCTGTTGTTCGCGGTCGAGGTCTGCTGCTTGATGCTGTCCTGCTGGACCTGCATCTGCTTGAGCTGCGCGAGCGCCTCGGTCAGCGAAATGGGGGGCGGCGTGGCGTCCACACCGCTTGCGTTCGGGGCGGTCACGGCGGCCGGGAAGGCCAGCGCGGGAGTAGCCGACGCGAGAGACAAAAGCGGGGACAAAAGCGCAATCAGCGCAATCAGCGCGAGCTGGCGCGCGAAAGCGGAAAGTCGTTGCAAGGCCATGGAGCTTTCAAATATTACAGGTGGTTCGCGTACAGAATTATGCCTTGACTGCCGCGCGCACTACCGGTCCATGAACCGCCCCTAAAACCGGTCCCCAAGGGCCGGGCAAGGCCCCCATTTTTTCGATGGAGTCGCCCCCCTCGCGAAATCGCTTCAGTGGGGGGAAGCCGGACGGCTCAGGAATGCGAGAGCGCCGTGCCCGTGCCGCCGCCGCGGCTGGCCGCGCCCTTCTCCGCGGGCCGGCCCGGGATCCGGTCCGCCACGGCGAGCCCGGCGTTCGCCAGCGCATCGCGCGCATGGCCGCGCAGGTCGTCGGCGGCGTGCGACGCATCGGGCTTGCGCATCCACACGCTTATGCGCAGCCGCACGCCGCCTTCGGGCGGGTAGCTGTCGACCGCGACCGTGGGCGCGAGCGTGGTGCCCGCCAGCACGCGCGGCTCGGCGGCCACCATCTTCGCCAGTTCGCCGATGGCCGCGTCCACCTGGTCGCGGCGCGCGAGATCGACTTTCACCTCGACGCGTAGCGTGCCACCGCTGCTGTAATTGATGACGGGATTGCTCCAGATCTGGCTGTTCGGCACGAAGACCAGGTTGCCGTCGCCGCGCTCGATACGCGTCGTGAAGAGGCTCACCTCGCGCACGACGCCCGCCGCCGCGCCGCTGCCCTCGATCACGTCGCCGGTGCGAAACGGGCGCAGCAACAGCAGCATGATGCCGGCCGCGATGTTTTGCAGCGTGCCTTGCAGCGCGAGGCCGATCGCGAGGCCGGCGGCGCCCAGCGCCGCGAGCACGCTGGCCGTGGCGATGCCGACTTCGCTCAGCGCCGCGACGATCGCGATGATGCGGATGGCCCACGCCGCGATGCCTGCCAGCATCGGCGCGAGCGTGGGGTCCGCGTGCGAGCGCACCAGCATGTGCGCGAAAAGCTGCGCGACGCGGCTGGAGACCCACCAGCCAATCGCGAGTATCAGCACCGCGACGATCAGATGCAGAACGTCGTGCGTGAGCGAGGCGAGCAGCGACGGTTGAAAATGGAACAGGCGATTGAAGAATTCGTCCATGATCGAAAGCTGGCAAGTGGCGATGGGCATGCGGGACCGGTGTGGCGGCGCGCGGTCCCGCGCATGGGTTCTGCGCCAGCAGATGGCGTGCCCGCCGGGCCGGGCCGAAGCACGCCGGAGCGCACGCGAAAGCCCCCGATCTCCCGGATTCGCCCCACTCACCCGCGCCCCCCGTTCGCGCCCCCGCCGTCATATCATGTTCATATCCGCATCACTAGCGAGCGCAGCACATGAACCGTTTCCTGATTGTCGTCGGCATCGCTTGCATCCTCGCCGGCCTCGGGTGGCGCTGGCTCCTGCGCATCCCCTTCGGCCGGCTGCCAGGCGACATTCATATCGTCACGGACGGCCTCGACTTCTACTTTCCCATCGTCACCGGCATCCTGGTTTCGGCCGTGGTGTCGGTGCTGCTCTGGCTGTTGAAGCATTGAGCGCACGTTCTTCCCGCATGCCCGCGCGCACGCCCCTATACTCCCTGCCAGTATTAACCTATACTCGCACCCAGTATCACCATTCCGATAACGCCATGCCTCATTCCCCCGAAGAAAAGAAACGCGTCCTCACGCGCGTGCGCAAAGTGCGCGGGCAGCTGGACGCGCTCGAGCGCGCGCTCGAGGCAGGCGCCGACTGCGCTCCGGTGCTGCAACAACTGGCGGCCATTCGCGGCGCGATCAACGGGGTGATGGCCGGCGTGCTCGAAAGCCATCTGCGCGAGGAGTTCACGCAACTGACGGGAACCACGGAGTCCGCGTCGGGTTCGATCGACGATGTCGTGACCCTCGTCCGAACCTATTTGCGCTAGGGTCTCCGCTCGCAGCCGTTCGACCCCACTTTATAAGGATTGCTATGAAATCACGTGCCGCAGTTGCATTCGAGGCGGGCAAGCCGCTCCAGATCGTCGAGATCGATGTCGAACCGCCCAGGAAAGGCGAAGTGCTGGTGAAGATCACCCACACGGGCGTCTGCCACACCGACGCCTTCACGCTCTCGGGCGACGACCCGGAAGGCCTCTTTCCCGCCGTGCTGGGCCACGAAGGCGCCGGCATCGTCGTGGAAGTGGGCGAAGGCGTGACCAGCGTGAAGCCCGGTGACCATGTGATTCCGCTCTACACCGCCGAATGCGGCGAGTGCCTGTTCTGCAAGAGCGGCAAGACCAATCTGTGCGTGGCCGTGCGCGCCACCCAGGGCAAGGGGGTGATGCCCGACGGCACCACCCGCTTCAGCTACAACGGCCAGCCCATCTATCACTACATGGGCTGCTCCACCTTCAGCGAATACACCGTGGTGGCCGAAGTGTCGCTCGCGAAGGTGAACCCGCAGGCCAATCCCGAGCAGGTGTGCCTGCTGGGCTGCGGCGTGACCACGGGCCTTGGCGCGGTGAAGAACACGGCCAAGGTGCAGGAAGGCGACACGGTCGCCGTGTTCGGTCTCGGCGGCATCGGCCTCGCCGTGATCCAGGGCGCGAAGATCGCCAAGGCGGGCCGCATCATCGCCGTCGACACCAACCCCGGCAAGTTCGATCTGGCGCGCGCCTTCGGCGCCACCGACTGCGTCAATCCCAAGGACCACGAAAAGCCCATCCAGCAAGTGATCGTCGAGATGTCGGGCTGGGGCGTGGACCACAGCTTCGAATGCATCGGCAACGTCAACGTGATGCGCGCGGCGCTCGAATGCGCGCACCGCGGCTGGGGCCAGTCGGTCGTGATCGGCGTGGCCGGCGCGGGTCAGGAAATCTCCACGCGCCCGTTCCAGCTCGTGACCGGCCGCCGCTGGCTGGGCACGGCGTTCGGCGGCGTGAAGGGCCGCTCGGAACTGCCGGGCATGGTGGAAGACGCCATGGCGGGCAAAATCCAGCTCGCGCCGTTCGTCACGCACACGAAGCCGCTCACGGGCATCAACGAAGCCTTCGATCTGATGCACGAAGGCAAGTCGATCCGCACGGTGGTGCACTACTGACACCGCGGATCAGCGCGGCGCGCCAGGCAAACCGTTGCCCTCGCGCGCCGCGCCGCATGGGCTTCAGCCTCCCGCCGAAGCACTGGCCCCGCCCGCGTACCCGCGCTCCGAACGCGCCCATGCGATGAGCGCGCCCGTGCCGAGCACGGCGAGGCAAACGATCGGCACGATCATCGGGCCGAACGCGGTTCCGGTGGCCTTGCCCGCGAGCGGCATCAGGTTCTGGCCGAAGAAGCCGCCGAGATTGCCGATCGAGTTGATGGCCGCGACGCTGGCCGCCGCGCGCGCGCCGGTGAAGTAGCGCGGCGGCATCGACCAGAAGCACGGGTAGAGCAGCGGAATGCACGCGCCGCCGAACACGAGCGCGATGAAGCGCAGCGGCGTGGAAGGCAGCAAGAGGCTCAACAGGAAGCCCAGCGCGCCGAGCGCGGCCACGATCGCAATCGCACGCAGAATGCTTTTCGCGCGGCGCAGCTTGCCCGGCAAATACAGCAGCAGCAACACCGAGATGGCCCACGGCAGCATGCTCAGCATGCCGTTGGTGCTGCTCGACACGCCGAACGACTTCACCAGCGTCGGCAACCAGTAGGTCACGCCGTAGAGCGAGGTCGACATCATCATGTAGGTCGCGGCGAACAGCATCACGCGCGGATCGAGCAGCGCCTTCCACGGCTGCGAGTGCTCCGCATGCTCGGGCTTCTCGCGCTCGTGCGCAGCCGCAACAAGTTCCTTCTCGCGCGCGCTAAGGAAACCCGCCTCGCGATACGAAGCCGGCAGCAGCTTGAACACGGTGACGCCCACCAGCACGGCGGGCACGCCCGTGGCGATGAACACCCACTGCCAGCCCTCGAGGCCCCACACGCCGCTCAGGCTCAGCAGCCAGCCGCCGACGAGCGAGCCCAGCATGTTGGCGAGCGCGCTGCCGAGCGTGAACACGCCGAGCACACGGGCGCGATAGCTTTGCGGAAACCACAGTGTGAGGTAATAGATCACGCCCGGATAAAAGCCGGCCTCGGCGATGCCGAGCGCGAGACGCAGCCCGCAGAACACCTGCATGGAGGTCGTAAAGCCCATCAGCACGGTAATCGCGCCCCAGGTGACCATGATGCGCGCGAGCCACACGCGCGCGCCGAAGCGGTGCAGCGCGAGCGTGCTGGGCACTTCGAACAGCAAATAGCCGATGAAGAACAGCGACGACGCGAGACCGAACGCCGTCTCCGTCATGTGGAGGCTGTGCACCATCTGCAGCTTCGCGAAGCCGACATTCTGCCGGTCGATGAAGGAGATCAGGAACATCACGACGAGGATCGGCATCAGGCGCCGCGCGATCTTCGACATGACCTGCCGTTCCTCCTCGGGCTGAAGTTCAACGGTTGAGACGGAATTCACTCTGGACTCCTTGTGGTTTTATATCGTCGGATAGGGGCTGCGCCAGCCGCGGCGGACGCAAGCGGATTCACATTGCCGTGCTGGCCAGGACCGTCACGATGGTTGAAAGGCGCCCAGCGCGGGCGCGAACATCTCGTTCCAGGCGCGCGGCCTGGACTTGATCGTGCCGACCATGTAAAGAAAATCGACGTACTGCATCAGTTGCTCGGGCCACACGGAAAAGCGCGTCTCGGGCGCGGCGAGCATCTGCATCACGCCCTCGTGCGAGACGTCGAGGCCCGAAGCGGCCACATAGATGGCCGCCGCCGCTTGCCGGTCCTGCGCGATCAGCCGGTTCGCCTCGTCGAGCGCGCCGAGGAACGCCCGCACCAGCGCGGGCTCGGCATCGACGAGACGCTTGGGCGCGTACACCACGTCGAGCGTCAGCGAGCCCAGCACGTCGATCGAATTGACCACGCGATGAATGCCCGCATGCTTCAATTCGAGCGCCGAAAACGGCGGCGACGCGAAGTGCGCCGTGATGCCGTTCTCGTGCCGCACCAGCGCCTGCACCGCCTGCGGATGCGGCAGGCTCACGGTGATCGAATCGAGCCGCGCGAAGTGCTTCGGCCCGAGCAGCTTGCTCGCCACCATCTGCAGCACCACCGCCGAGAGCGAGGTGCGGATGCCCGGCACCGCGATGCGGTCGGCGCTGGTGAAATCGCTCAGCGAGACGATGCGCTCCTGGTTCGTGTTCAGCGAGAGCGAGGTGGTGGACAGCCCGCTCACGCCTATCACCTCGACGTTCGGAATGCCGCGCGCCCGCGCCCACAACTCGATGAATCCGGGCGCGCCCACGGCCGCGAAATCGAGCGTGCCGGCCATCATGGCGTCGTCCACCGAGTTGCCGCCATCGAGCAGCGTCCAGTCCACGCTCACCGCGCCCAGGCCCTGGCGCGCCGCGTGCCGCTCGAACAGGTGCCGCTTCTCCATCACGAGCAGCGGCAGATACAGCAGGCCGTAGCCCTTCGAAATGCGCACCGTGCGCGCTTTCGCCAGCACGAGAGCGGGTGCCAGCGCCGCGCTCAGGCCGGCCGCGACGAGCGCGCGCCGGCGCGCCGAAGGTGTCGCCGGCGCCCTGCGCTCGCGCGCGCTGCCCGCGCGCCGCGCGATCTTGCCGTCCCCTCTCGTTCTGGTAATCATGGTTCGCAAGATTACCGGGCGAGTCTGAGAAAATGCTGACACAGCCCCCTCGGGAAAACCCGCAAATCCACTCATGAATAAAACGGCAGGAACGGCACCATGCGCATTCTGGTAGTAGAAGACGACGCCCAGATCGGCGCGGCCATGCGCAGCCGGCTGACGAAGCTCGGCCACGCCGTGGATCTCGAAGCGGATGGCGTCATGGCCATGAGCCTGCTGGGCGTCGATCGTTTCGATCTGGTCGTGCTCGACGTGATGCTGCCTTCGCTGGACGGCTTCGCGATCCTGCGCAATCTGCGCGCGGCCGGCTCCACCACGCCGGTGCTGCTGGTGACCGCGCGCTCCGCGATCGACGACCGCGTGAGCGGCCTCGGACTCGGCGCCGACGATTACCTCGTCAAGCCCTTCGACTACCGCGAGCTCGAAGCGCGCGTGCAGGCGCTATTGCGCCGCAATAGCGGCCACGCCAACGATCTCGTCAAGGTGGGCGGCCTCGCCATCGACCGCAGCAGCCGCCTCGCGGAACTCGACGGCAAACCGCTCTCGCTCTCGCGCCAGGAGTTCGCGCTGCTCGAAATTCTCGCGAGCCGCCCACAGCGCATCTACTCGAAGGAGGATCTGCTGAACCAGTTGTTAAGCTTCGGCCACGAACCCAGCGCGAACGCCGTCGAGCAATACGTCACGCGCGTGCGCAGGACGCTGCAGGGCAGCTCGGTGGAAATCCGCACGGCGCGCGGCAGGGGCGATCA
>JAITTX010000250.1 GCA_031286755.1 Paraburkholderia sp. | reverse complement strand
TCAGGGTTCATCCGGGTACCCCCGTGCTGGGCGTCGACACGGTGCATGGCGTGCATCACGTGCGCACGCCGCGCGGTGTCATTCGCGCAAAGGCGGTCGCTTTCGCGACCGGCGGTTATACGCGTAACGACATGCACAAGGTGCTTTGCGCGAAGATCATGCCGATCCTGTCGAACTCGCTCGTAACGCGGCCGCTGACGCAGGACGAAATTGCTTCGACCCGGTTCCAGACTCACGTGGTGATTACCGATACGCGCACGCTGCGCTTCTACTACCGCCTGTTGCCGGACAACCGCTTGCAGATCGGCAGCCGCAGTGCGATCACCGGCGCCGATGCCGCCAATCCGCGCCATCTCGCCGTGCTCGTCGAAGGTTTGCAACGCAAGTTTCCTTCGCTTGGCGGCATTCGCATCGATTTTTCGTGGTGGGGCTGGGTCGACGTCAGCCACGACATGATGCCGCGCGTCATGCAACCCGATCCGCGGCAGAGCGTTTTCTATGCGGTCGGTTATGGCGGCAACGGTGTTTCGTTCTCTGCGCACGCAGGGCGGCGGATGGCGCAGCGCATCGCCGGCAAGTGGTCCGGTCACGACGATCTGCCGATCTACAACTCGGCGCTCGAGTATCCGAATGTGATGGGCACGGTGAAGTGGAGGGGTTTCGCGCCGTTCCGCCGCGTCGGCCAGCGGCTCCTCTACCACAAGTATCTCGCGCAAGACGAGAAGCGCTAGCCGGTTATGTACCGCGAGCGGGTTGAACAATGAACGCGCGGTACAAGAACCTTTTTTTGAAATGAAACGATCAATTCCCGATATGACTACACACACTGATGCGGACCATATCCACCTTCTCGAAACGTTCAACGACGCATGGAATCGCCACGACATCGAGGTCTTGATGAGTTGCATGGCCGACGAGTGCGAGTTTCATGGCGTTGCCGGACCGGACCTGATGGGCCGCACTTTCAAGGGTCGCGACGAAGTGCGTAAAGGGTTTACGCTCGCGTGGGAAACCTGTCCCGATGCATCATGGAAGGAGGGCGAGCATTTCGTGAGCGGCAATCGGGGTGTCTCCGAGTCGACGTTTCGCGGCACCACGGCCAATGGGGCGCGCATCGAGGCGCGCATGGTGGACGTATTCACATTCAAGGACGGCAAGATCGCGGTGAAGAACGCCTACCGCAAGGATCGCAAGCCGCTTTGAGCGTGCACGATCGGCGCGCCAGTGTCGGTCGATCTGGCTGCGCCGATCAGACCGATCAGCAGCAGGATCTTTTCAGGCATCAGGCTGCGTGAGGGTGTGTCGAGTGATCGATGGCGCGTTGCCGGGCCGCTTGCGCTTGCAGTGCCGTTACGGCGATCACGTAGAAAACGTCTTCCGCGCTGCAGCCGCGTGAAAGATCGTTGGCGGGCTGGTTGAGCCCTTGCAGCAACGGGCCGATGGCCTTCGCGCCCCCCAGGCGCTCAGCGAGCTTGTAGGCGATATTGCCCGCATCGAGATTCGGGAACACCAGTACGTTCGCATGCCCACCGCACTGCGAATGTTCGATCTTGCGCTCGGCGATTTCCTCGACGAGCGCCGCATCGAGTTGCACGTCGCCGTCGACACAGAGCGCGGGGCGCTGTTCGCGAATGCGCCGGGTCGCTTCGATCACCTTGTCCACGTGCGCATGATGCGCGCTGCCGCTGGTCGAAAAGGACAGCATGGCCACGCGCGGCTCCTCCATCAGCAGACTGCGTGCGCTGTCGGCGGCGGCCATCGCGATCTCGGCGAGTTCGGCAGCGTCCGGATCGACCACGAGCGCGCAGTCGGAGAAGATTAGTTCGCCCTTGTAGCGGTGGAACGGCTCCCACAGCATCATCAGGAAGAAGCTCGAAACGAGCTTGAACGACGGCTCCACGCCAATCAACTGGATGGCCGTGCGCACGACGTCGGCGGTCGTGTGGACGGCGCCCGCGACCGAACCGTCCGCGTGGCCAAGACGCACCATCAGGTCGGCGAACACGAGCGGCTTGAGCGCTTCGTTCTGCGCGAGCTCGCGCGTCATGCCTTTGTTGCCGCGCAGCGCCACGAGTTCGTCGGCAAACGCCGCGCGCCATGGGGAATTCGCCGGGTCGACTACGGTGATCTGATCGAGTGCGAATCCTTCGCGCGCCGCGCACGCCTCGATGATCTCGGCCTCGCCGACGAGTTGGATGCGTGCGATACCCTCGCTGATCGCACGCACTGCCGCGGCGAGCACGCGCGGATCTTCGGTTTCGCATAGCACGATGCGCATCGGCGACGCGCGTGCGGTTTCGATGATGCGGTTCAGGGCAGTCATGACGCAATGGACTCGCAATAGCGCGGTGGCATCCGCAGAAAAAACGGCCGGAGGCGGCAGGGGAGTCCGCTGTTCCGGCCGACAGGTAGCCGGCGAGTCCGCAATACGGCCTCGCGGCTGCGGTACGCTCAGACGTAGTCCTTGTACTTGTCGAGCAGACGCACCGGCTTGGAGAGCGCGTCGCGGCGGAACGGGTCGCCGAGTTCGCGCGTGCACATGATCTCGACGATGGTCGTCTTGCCCTGG
>JAITTX010000216.1 GCA_031286755.1 Paraburkholderia sp. | reverse complement strand
TCACGCGAAAGCGTGCGCCGCGCCCGCTCGCCCCTACATTCCGGGTGCTTCCCGCGCGGCCTTGCGCTTTTCGCCCTCACCGGCACGGACTCGTCACATGAACCAGCTACAAGCCATGCGCGTCTTCACGCGCGTCGTCGACCTGAGCAGCTTCAACCTCGCTGGCAAGCAGCTCGGCATGTCCGCCGCGGCCGTCACGCGCAGCGTCGGCATGCTGGAAGCGCATCTGAACATGCGCCTCCTGAACCGCTCCACGCGCAGCCTTTCGCTGACCGAGGCGGGCCGTCTCTATCTCGAAGGCTGCCGCGCCGTGATCGAAAAACTCGACGAGGTGGAGTCCGAACTCGTGCGCGCCACGCGCGACCCGAGCGGCGTGTTGCGCATTGCGGCGCCCGCGGTTTTCGCGAGCGGCGCGCTCACCGCGCTGCTGGGCGCATACCGCGACGTGAACCCGCGTGTGGACTTCGACGTCACCGCCTACGACAGCCATATCGACATGATCGAAGGCGGCTTCGACGTGTGCTTCGCCACCGACCGGCAGCAGGTGAATGCTTCGCTCGTGAGCCGCAAGCTCACCTCGGTGAAAGAAACCCTCGCGGCCGCGCCCGGCTATCTCGCGCGCAAGGGCGTGCCGCACGCGCCCGGCGATCTCGCGCAGCACGATCTGCTGGCCGTTTCCGACTCGCCGCGCAGTTGGGACTTCGCCAGCGCCGAAGGCATGCAGCGCGTGAGCGTGAACGGCCCGCTCACCGCGAGCGGCTACGCCACGGTGCGCGCCGCCGCGCTCGCCGAGATGGGCATCGCGCTCCTGCCGCTGCCGCTCGTGGCCGACGACATCGCGCGCGGCACCTTGCTGCCCGTGCTCAATACGTTCGAAGTGAACGACGGCATGCAGCATGTCTCGATCGTGTACTCCGGCCGCAACTATCTCACGATGAAAGTGCGCAGTTTCATCGACTTCGCCGTCGAGCGGTTCCGCGCGCATTCCGCGCATGCGGCCCATGGCGCGCACAACGCGCCGGTGGCGCTGCGCGCGGTTGCCTGACGCGCATGTCGCATCACGAACGCGCTACTCCGCTGTTCCACCGTCACGACACCTGGAAGGCCATGCCCAGAATACTGACCATCGAAGACGCCGCCGCCACGGAGCAAAGCGTCGTCCCCACGCTCGCCTCGACCGGCTTTACCGTGGACGTGGCCCGCTCGGGCCGCGAAGGCATCGCCATGGTGATGGCCGGCGACTACGACGTCGTCGCGCTCGAGCGGCGCCTGCCCGATCTCGACGGTCTGACCATCGTCACCACCATGCGTGGCGTGGGCATCGAAACGCCCGTGATCGTCATGAGTTCGACCACCGGCGTGGAGGAGCGCATCCAGGGCCTGCGCGCGGGCTGCGACGACTATCTCACGCGGCCCTTCTCCATCGACGAGATGTCCGCGCGCGTGGAGGCGCTCATGCGGCGCCGCATCCGCCCGGTGTCCGCGCAAACCGTCCTGCGCGTGGGGCCGCTCGAACTCGACCTCGTCAAGCGCAAGCTCACCTGTCGCGACACGGTCCTGCGGCTGCGCCCCACCGAGTTGCGCGTGCTGGAATTCATGATGCGCCACGCGGGCCAGGTGCTCACGCGCACGATGATCTTCGAAGGCGTCTGGGGCGGGCGCTTCGACCCCGGCACCAACCTCGTGGACGTGCATGTGGGGCGCCTGCGCAACCGCGTGGATACGCCGGGCGAACCGTCGCTCATCCGCACGATACGCGGCTCGGGTTATCTGCTCGGTTGACGCATTCGTTGCGCTTGCGGGTGAAGTCTCTTTCCATCATTTCGCAATCCTTTCTTTTAGATATTCCCGCGCCGGACTAAAACTTGTTTCATCTTCCTGGTTGCTGGACGTTACACCGCGCCGGCCACAATACCGGCGTCGGCTTCCCGAATTTTATCCCGTGCTTTTCAGGCTTTTCGCGCCGCACCGGCGCAGCAGCATGCCGCGGAAACCGGCGCCGATGTTCTGAACGGAGCCCCCTCTGATGTTGAAAATCGTCCGGCTGGCGTTGAACCGTCCATACACGTTCATCGTGCTGGCCTTCCTGATCCTGATAGCTGGCCCGCTTGCCGCGCTACGCACGCCCACCGATATCTTTCCGGATATCCGCATTCCCGTTATCAGCGTCGTCTGGAACTACGCGAATCTGTCGCCCGACGACATGTCGGGCCGCATCGTCACCTATTACGAGCGCTCGCTCGGCACGACCGTCAACGATGTCGCCCACATCGAATCGCAGTCGTTTCGCGGCTACGGCATCGTGAAGATCTTTTTCCAGCCGGACGTGGATATCCGCACGGCCACGGCGCAGGTGACCTCGGTGTCGCAAACCGTGCTCAAGCAAATGCCGCCCGGCACCACGCCGCCGCAGATTCTCAACTACAACGCGTCCACCGTGCCGGTGCTGCAACTCGCGCTCACGAGCAACCAGCTCAACGAGCAGCAACTGGACGACTACGCGGCCAATTTCATCCGTCCGCAACTGCTCTCGGTGCCGGGCGTGGCGATTCCCACGCCGTACGGCGGCAAAGTGCGCGAGGTGCAAATCGATCTCGATCCGCAAGCGCTGCAGGCGAAAAAACTCTCGCCGCAGGATGTCGCCGATGCGCTCGCGCAGCAAAACCAGATCATTCCGGCCGGCACGCAGAAGATCGGCCGCTTCGAGTACAACGTCACGCTGAACAACAGCCCGCGCTCGATCGCGGCGCTCAACGATCTGCCGATCAAAACCGTGAACGGCACCGTGATCTACATGCGCGACGTGGCCCACGTGCGCGACGGCAACCCGCCGCAAACCAACATCGTGCGCGTGGACGGCCATCGCGCCGTGCTCATGTCGATCCTGAAGAACGGCTCGGCTTCCACGCTCGACATCGTCTCGGGCATGAAGGCGAAACTGCCGCTCATCGAGCAGTCGCTGCCGCCGAGCCTGAAACTCGTGCCGCTTTCCGATCAATCGGTGTTCGTGAAAGCGGCCGTGAGCGGCGTCGCGCGCGAAGGCATCATCGCGGCCGCGCTCACCTCTGCCATGATCCTGCTGTTCCTTGGCAGCTGGCGCTCGACGCTCATCATCGCGGCTTCGATTTCGCTCGCCGTGCTGGCCGCCATTGCCGGGCTGGCCGCCTGCGGCGAGACCCTGAACGTGATGACGCTGGGCGGCCTCGCGCTCGCGGTGGGCATTCTCGTCGACGACGCCACCGTCACCATCGAGAACATCAACTGGCACCTCGAGCAGGGCAAGGACGTGAGAAGCGCAATTCTCGACGGCGCCGCGCAGATCGTCATGCCCGCGCTGGTTTCGCTGCTCTGCATCTGCTTCGTGTTCGTGCCGATGCTGCTGCTCGATGGCATCGCGCGCTTCCTGTTCGTGCCGATGGCCGAGGCCGTGATCTTCGCGATGATCGCCTCGTTCGTGCTCTCGCGCACCTTCGTGCCGATGATGGCGGGCTATCTGCTCAAGCCGCACGCCTCGCAAGGGCACGCGTCGGGCGAGCTGGCCGCGCTGATGGCGCCGCACGGCGCGCATGATCGCATCGTGCGCTCGCGCAATCCGCTCGTGCGCTTTCAGCGCGGCTTCGAAGCGCGTTTCGAGCGCGTGCGCGCCGGCTATCGCGCGCTGCTCGGCCTCGCGCTCGTGCACCGCAAGCGCTTCGTGGCGGGTTTTCTCGTGATCGTGATGGCATCGTTCGCGCTCGTGCCCTTCCTCGGCCGCAACTTCTTCCCGGATATCGATTCGGGCGAGATCGAGATTCATGTGCGCGCCCCGGTTGGCACGCGCGTGGAGGATACCGCCGATCTGTTCGACCATATCGAAGCCACCGTGCGCAAGGCGATTCCCGCCAATCAGCTTGCGAGCATCATCGACAACATCGGCCTGCCGAACAGCGGCATCAACCTCACGTACAACAACAGCGGCACGATAGGTCCGCAAGACGGCGACATCATGGTCTCGCTCGCCAAAGACCACGCGCCAACAGCGCAATACGTCAAACAGTTGCGAACGCAACTTCCTCGCCTGTTTCCGGGCACCACGTTCTCATTCCTGCCAGCGGACATCGTGAGCCAGATCCTGAACTTCGGCGCGCCCGCGCCCATCGACATCCAGGTGAGCGGCCCGAACATGCGCGCGAACCGGCACTACGCCAACGAGTTGCTGCGCCGCGTGAGCAAGATTGCCGGCATTGCCGACCCGCGCATCCAGCAGGCCTCCACCTACCCGCAGTTTTCCGTGGCCGTGGACCGCTCGCGCGCCGACGAACTGGGCATCACCGAGCAGGACGTGACGAACTCGGTCGTGGCCACGCTCTCGGGCACGAGCCAGGTGTCGCCCACGTTCTGGCTGAACCCGAGGAACGGCGTGTCGTATCCGATCGTCGCGCAAACGCCGCAGTACCGCATGAGCTCGCTCTCCGACCTGCGCAACCTGCCGGTCACGGACCGCAGCGGCGCCTCGCAGATCCTCGGCGGCATCGCCACCATCACGCGCGGCGTGAGCGACGCCGTGATCTCGCACTACAACATCGAGCCGCTGTTCGACCTCTACGCCACCACCCAGGGCGCCGATCTGGGTTCGGTATCCTCACGAATCCAGCAGGCCATTCACGCCACCGTGAAGGACGTTCCCAAGGGCTCCACGGTCACGATGCGCGGCCAGGTGCAGACCATGAACACCGCGTTCACGGGCCTGTTGCTCGGTCTCGCGGGCGCGGTGCTGCTCATTTATCTGCTGATCGTCGTGAACTTCCACTCGTGGGCCGACGCGTTCGTGATCGTCTGCGCGCTGCCCGCCGCGCTCGCCGGCATCGTCTGGATGCTGTTCACCACGCACACGCCGCTCTCGGTGCCGGCGCTCACCGGCGCGATTCTCTGCATGGGCGTGGCCACGGCGAACGCCATTCTGGTGGTGTCGTTCGCGCGCGAGCGCCTCGCCGTCACCGGCGACGCCATGCGCGCCGCGCTCGAAGCGGGCTTCACGCGCTTTCGCCCGGTGCTCATGACCGCGCTCGCGATGATCATCGGCATGGCGCCGATGGCGCTCGGACTCGGCGACGGCGGCGAGCAGAACGCGCCGCTCGGGCGCGCCGTGATCGGCGGCCTGATCTGCGCAACCTGCGCCACGCTCCTGTTCGTGCCCGTGGTGTTCAGCCTCGTGCATCGGCGCGACGGCTGGCGCGGCCAGGACGACGACGACAACGACACCACCACGCCCAGCGACTCCCATCACCTGGATCAACTCGCCCTCGAGGAAGCCTCCCATGTCTACTGAAGTCGACATCGCCCCGCCGCAAGCGCTGCGCCACCTGAAGGCCGTTGCCGCCGTGGCGCTGCTGGTTGCCACCGGCGTCGTTTCCGGCGGTCTGTTCAGCCGCGTGCACGCGCACGAGGCGCTCGCGTCCTGGACCGATGCCCAGGCCATACCCACCGTTGCCACGGTGCTGCCCGAGCCCGCGCCGGCCTCGCAGCCGCTCGTGCTGCCGGGGCATCTGGCCGCCTATATCAATGCGCCCATTTACGCGCGCGTCTCGGGCTATCTGCATGCGTGGTACGCCGATATCGGCACGCATGTGAAAGCGGGCCAGTTGCTCGGCGTGATCGACACGCCCGATCTCGACCAGCAATTGCAGCAGGCGCGCGCCGATCTGCAAAACTCGATCGC
>JAITTX010000191.1 GCA_031286755.1 Paraburkholderia sp. | reverse complement strand
CCCCGGAGACAGCCATGAGCAGCAGAAGCACCTCGTTTATCGCACCGTTGTTCGTTGCTTGTGCATCGACCTTTGCGGCAGCGCCGGCACTGGCCGCAGACCCCATCGTCTTCACGAGCTGGGGCGGCACTACGCAATCGTCGCAACAGAAGGACTGGGCGCAGCCGTTCACGCAGGCGAGCGGCATCACCGTGCTGATGGACGGCCCGACCGACTACGGCAAGCTCAAGGCGATGGTGGACAGCGGCAACGTGAGCTGGGACGTCGTGGACGTTGAAGGGGACTTCGCCTATGCCGCGCAAAAGGCTGGGCTGATCGAGCCCATCGACTATTCGGTGGTCAAGAAGGACGATCTGGACCCGCGCTTCACGACGCCGGATGCGGTCGGCAGCTTCTATTACTCGTTCGTGCTCGGCTACAACAAGGCGAAGTACACGGGCGCGCAGCCGCAAACGTGGGCGGATCTCTTCGACACGAAGCGCTTCCCCGGCAAGCGCACGTTCTACAAGTGGTCGGCGCCTGGCGTGCTGGAAATTGCGCTGCTCGCTGACGGCGTGCCGCCCAACAAGCTCTATCCGCTTGATCTCGACCGCGCGTTCAAGAAGCTCGACACGATCAAGAGCGACATCGTGTGGTGGAGCGGCGGTGCGCAGTCGCAGCAGTTGCTCGCTTCGGGGGAGGCGCCGATCGGCATGTTCTGGAATGGTCGGCTGCACGCGCTCGCGCAAACCGGCGTGCCCGTTGGCATTTCGTGGAACCAGAACCTCACCGCCGCCGACATGCTCGTGATTCCGAAGGGCGCCAGGCACCGCGATGCGGCGATGAAGTATCTCGCCGCCGCGACGGGCCCGCAGGCGCAGGCGAAATTCGCAGCCGATACTGGTTACGCGCCGATCAACGTCAAGTCGGCCTCGCTCATGCCGGCCGCCATGGCGAAGACGCTGCCCGATCAATACAAGAACTCGCAGATCAATCTCGACATGAAGTACTGGGCCGAGAACCGCGACGCGATTGCGAAGCGCTGGTACGCGTGGCAATCGAAATAAGCAAGGCACGCCAGGGGCTGAACGCAACCGGCTGCATGGCAAACCGGAGACATTGGAGACATCATGCCTGACGTATTGAGTACCGTCGCGCACCCGGCTGCGACGGCCACGCGCAAGCGGCGCGACTGGCGCAGCATGCGGCTGCTGGCGCCCGCCATGCTGCTGCTCGTGATCTTTTTCCTGCTGCCGGTGCTCTCGCTGCTGTTGCGCAGCGTGCTGGAGCCGGCGCCGGGCCTGCATAACTACCAGCAGTTGCTCGGCTCGACTACGTATTTACGCGTGTTCGGCAATACGTTTCTGGTGGCGACAGTCGTGACGCTCGTCACGCTGCTCGTGGGCTTTCCAATGGCGTGGTTGCTCGCCATCGCGCCGCGCAAGGTCAGCGCCGTGTTCTTCGCCATCCTGCTGCTTTCGATGTGGACCAATCTGCTCGCGCGGACCTTCGCGTGGATGGTGCTGCTGCAGGAGACGGGCCCTATCAACCGCATGCTGATGGCCATTGGCGTGATCCACGAGCCGCTCTCGCTCGTCAACAACCTCACGGGCGTGACGATCGGCATGACGTACATCATGCTGCCATTTCTCGTGATGCCGCTGCATGCCACGCTGCGCAGTATCGACCCTTCGACGCTGCGCGCCGCGGCCGTGTGCGGCGCGAGCCGCTGGCAGGCATTCTGGCGCATTCTCGCGCCGCTTGCCATGCCGGGTATCGCCTCAGGCGCGCTGATGGTGTTCGTCATGGCGCTGGGCTACTTCGTCACGCCCGCGCTGCTGGGCGGACCGTCGTACATGATGCTCGCAGAACTCATTGCGCAGCTCGTGCAGGAACTGCTGAACTGGGGCCTCGCTGGCGCCGCGGCATTCGTGCTGCTCGCCGTGACGCTCTCGCTCTATGCGCTGCAACTGCGCTTCACGCGCAATGCACGCGCAAGTTCTGGAGGGCGCTGACATGTTGCTGGATTTCGACCGCCTGGGCGCATTGCGCTGGACGTTGCTGGCTGTGGGCGGGGCCGTCGCGCTCTTTCTCCTGCTGCCCATCTTCTTTATCGTCGCGCTCTCGTTCGGCAACTCGCAGTGGCTCATTTTTCCGCCGCCGGGCTGGACGCTCGAGTGGTACCGGCAGCTATTCACCGATCCGGGCTGGATCGACTCGTTGCTCACGAGCGCGAAGCTGGCCGTGATCGTCACGATGCTTTCCGTGGCCGCTGGTTTTCTCGCTTCGCTTGCACTCGTACGCGGCAAGTTTCGCGGGCGCGGTGCTGTACAGGCGTTCTTCATCACGCCGATGGTACTGCCAGTCGTGGTGCTGGCCGTCGCGCTCTATGCGTTCTTCCTGCGCATCGGCATGAACGGCACGATGACGGGCTTTGTGATTGGCCATCTGATCATTGCGTTGCCGTTCTCGATCATTTCGATCAGCAACTCGCTCGCGAGCTTCGACACGTCGCTCGAAGACGCCGCGCTCATTTGCGGCGCCTCGCCGCTTATGGTGAAGCTGAAGGTGACCTTGCCGGCCATCCGGCTGGGCCTCTACGCCGCAGCGATCTTTTCGTTCCTCGCTTCGTGGGACGAAGTGGTCGTGTCCATCTTCATGTCGAGCCCCACGCTGCAGACGCTGCCTGTGCGAATCTGGTCCACGCTACGGCAGGATCTCACGCCCGTCGTTGCAGCAGCTTCTTCTCTGCTAGTGGCGTTGACAACGTTATTGATGCTGGCGGGCGCCGTATTGCGCCGCGGCCGCTAACCGAGGTAAACAAGTCATGACTGCATTCCTGCAAATTCAGCGCCTGCGCAAGACCTATGACGACGTCGTGGCCATCGACCGGGTGTCGCTCGATGTGCGCAAGGGCGAATTCATGACGTTCCTCGGGCCGTCGGGTTCGGGCAAAAGCACGACGCTCTATATCGTCGCGGGCCTCCAGGAGCCCACCGAAGGGCGCGTGCTGCTCGACGGCAAGCCGCTGCTGGAGGTGGCGCCCAACAAACGCAATATCGGCATGGTATTTCAGCGCTATACGCTTTTCCCGCACCTCACCGTCGGAGAGAACGTGGCGTTTCCGCTGCGCGTGCGCGGTCGTCCCGAAAGCGAAGTCAAGGCGAAAGTGGAAAAGATGCTCAAGCTCGTGCATCTCTGCGAGTGCCGCGACCGCATGCCGGCACAGCTCTCGGGCGGGCAACAGCAGCGCGTGGCCATTGCGCGCGCGCTGGCCTACGACCCGCCCGTGCTGTTGATGGACGAGCCGCTTTCCGCGCTCGACAAGAAATTGCGCGAGGAAATACAGCTCGAACTGCGCCGCATTCACCAGGAGACGGGCGTGACGATTCTGTACGTCACGCACGACCAGGAGGAAGCATTGCGCCTGTCCGACCGCATCGCGGTGTTCAACAAAGGCCTCATCGAGCAGGTGGGTACCGGCGAGGAGTTGTATGCAAATCCCGCTTCGCGTTTTGTCGCGAGCTTCATCGGCAATTCGAATTTCCTCCCTGTGAAGGTGACGAAGAACAGCGAAGGCCGCATGAACAGCGTGTTCCCGAACGGCCATGAGGTTGCTTCGAACGCGTTCAATCCGTCGCTCAGCGCTGGCGACGACGGTACACTCATGATCCGCCCGGAGCAGATGCGCATCAGCTCGCTACAAGGCGGAGGCTGCAAGAGCGGCACTGCTTTGCCCGTGACCGTGCGCGACGTCACCTATCTCGGCGACGCCATGCACTATGCGGTGGCGACGCCCTGGCAGCAGGAGATTTCGATCCGTATGCCGGCAGCGCATCGCCACGACAGCGGCATCATGATCGGCACGCAGGCGCTCGTCGACTGGGATGCGCGCGACGTGCGCCTCTTCGCGCAAGCTTGACGGCGTCAGCCATGCGTGACGCACTGCCATCGCTGAAGGTCGAGCGCCCAACGACCACGTTGCGGGAACTCGCCCTCGAGAGAATGCGCGCCGCCATCCTGGAGGCGCATTTTCATCCAGGCGAGCGGCTCATCGAGCGCTCGCTTTGTGAGATTTTCGGCGTGAGCCGCACCGTGGTGCGCGAAGTCTTGCGTCACCTTGAAACGGAGGGTCTGGTCGATTCGATTCCGAACCAGGGGCCGATCGTTGCCGTGCTCGACTTCGAGACGGCCGCGGAGATTTACGAAATACGCGCATTGCTCGAAGGCGAGGCCGCCATGGCGTGCGCGGAGCATGCCGACGCGCGCACCGTGGCCGATCTTGCCGGTTTCATCGATCAGATCCGGGCGGCCTTCGAAGCGCAGGACCATCAGGCCGTAAGGACACTCACCTCGGCCTTCTACGAGCGCATGTTCATTGGCGGGCAAAAGCGTGTGGCCTGGGAAATCGTGCAATCGTTGACGGCGCGTATCAACCGCTTGCGCGCGCTGACGATCGCTTCAGATGACCGCGGCCGCCAGGCTGTCAACGAGATGCACCAGATCATCTCGGCCATTCAGGCCAGAAACGCAGCCGGTGCGCGCGAGGCAGCGGTCGCGCACGTGGACAGAGTGGCCGAAATCGCGCGCGAACTGCTGGCGGAGGGGCGCGAGCAGGTCTCGTGGCTTCACGCGAGCTGATACGCCCAGGCATGCCCCCGTTCTGATAGGTGTTATCGCCTCGAAGTACCGCAACAACGCGCAAACATGTGTCTGCACGAATCGCTTCTACGTACACGAGCGAGTTTATGAGGCGTTTGCCGCCAAATTGACCGCAGCCGTCAGGGGGCTGAAGGTCGGGCACGGCACAAAGGCCGGCGTTACGCTGGGGCCGCTCATCAACGAGGCGGCGCTCCAGAAGGTCGAGGCCCATATCGCCGATGAAATGGACGCGGCAAGAGAAGAGACGTTCGGCCCGCTCGCGCCACTGTTCCGCTTCTCGAGCGACGAAGAAGTGGTGAAGCTCGCTCCGGGTAGACGTGCTGCCGCTGGAGGAGACAGTACGCGGGTCTGGAATCGAACCAGGTCCGCGAACTGAAGCGCCTGCAGGACTAGA
>JAITTX010000167.1 GCA_031286755.1 Paraburkholderia sp. | reverse complement strand
TGGGCGTCGGCAGATCGCTTTCGCCGGCCCACAGGCCGATGACATCGGCGCGGCCGACGCCCAGACGCCAGACGTCGATGATGGGCGAATCGGGCATGGCCAGGATTGCGTCTCGTGTGAGGCTCATCGCATCTCCACTCGGTTCAGTCGTGAGGTGTTGAAATGGCGCCGCCATGGCGCTCGATCCGCATCGCTGCGGCGCACTCAGCCTTCGCCGTGCGCGCAGGCGCGCGCGGCCTGAAAGCCCTGCCGGATCAGATCGATGTCGTTGGCGCAGACCGCCATGCCGTAGCCATCGGCGAAAGCGCGCCGGGCCGCATGCGCGTCCGCGGTGAAGAGGCCGCAAGGCAAGCCGTGGGCGCGCGCCGCGCGCTGCACGCGCTCGCAATCGCGCCGGAGCACGGCCGGGTCCTGCGTGCCGCGCGAAAGCGCGAGGTCGCCGGTGCCGATGAACAGATAGTCCACCCCGGGCACCGCCGCGATGGCCTCAACGTTCTCCACGCCCGCGACGGTTTCGATCAGCAGCCCCACGGCCACTTCGCGATCCGCCGCGAGCATGGCGTCGATGCCGGCCAGCAAGGGCCGCACGCCCCCGCCCGAACGCCGGCCGTGTGGCGGATAACGGCAGGCCTGAACGGCGCTGCGCGCGTCCCCGGCGCTTTCGACGAGCGGCACGAGCACCGAGGCCGCTCCCGCGTCGAGCGCCTGCGCGATGGCCGTGGGCGCGTTCTCGGCACAGCGCGCGATGACCGGCACGCGCTGCACCGCCGCGCCAATCGCGGCTTCGAGCGTGCCGCGCTCCCACAGGCCGTGTTGCAGATCCAGCACCAGCGCGCCGGGCTTCGCGTGAACCGCGAACTCCGCCATCGGCACGCTGCCCAGCGCCAGCCAGATCAGGTCGAGCGGCTGGCCGCCGCGCAGCCCCGGCTTGAGCGATTGAAAAAGCATGAAAGACACTCCGACACATTCGTCCCGCACCTTGCACGCCGCCTGTACGGTCTGTACGGCCGCTTACTTCGTGCATTCTGAATTCAGTTTTTTGTTGTGAGCAAGGTAAGCGGAGAAAATGCCGCTGTCAAACAAAATCGTTTAGACCTGAAGTAATTTAGGGAAAGTCCCGAATCGGTCTGAGGCGACGTGGATCAGTGATAAGGCACCCGATTCGACCAGCGCCACGCGCAGCGCGGCGGCGCCGCTTGACAGCGCGCGCCGCGCGCCCCTACCCTAACCCTGTTACTGAAATTACTGAATTCAGAATAACGACACCTCTACATGCCCAACTCATCCGCGAAGATTGCCGACAAGGCCGCCAAGCTGCCGCGGCGCACCGCGCTGCGCCAGACCACGCTGACCGAGACCATCTACACCGAAATTCGCGCGCGCCTCGGGCGTGGCGAAGTGGGTCCGGACGAGCGCGTGCTCGACTACGAAATCGCCGACGAATTCGACTGCACGCGCATGCCGGTGCGTCAGGCGCTCCTGCGGCTCGTGAACGAAGGCTATCTCGCGGGCACCACGCGCGGCTTCGTCGTGCCCACCCTCACGAGCGAGGACGTGCGCGAGATTTTCGAAGTGCGCCGCCTGCTCGAACCCAGCGCCGCCGCGAGCGCCACGGCAACGCTGGACCGCCGGCTCGACGACGCGCTCAAACGCGCCTATCAGAAGGCCCGCAAGGCCTATGAGAAGCAGGATGGAGACACCATGATCGAAGCGAACATCGCGTTTCGCGACGCGTGGCTGGGCGCGGTGCAAAACTCGCGCCTCCAGGAAACCATCCGCCGCTTTGCCGACCATGCGCAACAGGTGCGGCTCGGCACGCTCAACGACCCCGCCACGCAGAAGATCGTGGTCGACGGCATGAAGGTCATGCTCGAAGGCTTCCTCGAACGCAACCCGAAGAAGGTCAACGCCGCGATGGCGGATTTCATGACGAGCGCGGAGCAGCGTTATTTCGCTCTGCTGAGCGGTCAGGAGTGACCATCCGCGATCGATTGGATTGGCGGCAATAGGTACCGCAGGTCCGCAACCGCAGGCACTCCGGTTTGCGGATGAAGCGCCCCCTTCATCCGCGTTGCGCATGCTGGCCGTGCCGCCCATCGCCGATTCAGGATGACGGGCCGTTTGCAGCGGCGTATCGTTACTTCATGCGGGGGGCGCACAACGCCGCCCGCACGAGCAAGAACACGCTCGTCGGGGAACGATATGACGATTCGGCAACGTACGCGCGCGCCTTGTGCGGTGCTGGCGCTCGGTGTGGTGCTGGGCCTCGTGGCCGTGGCGGCGGGCGCGGGACTCTGGCTCCACGCCATGCAATCCGGCGTCCACAGCGGCAGCGGCGATCAGTCGGCCTCGGTGGCCGCGATCCTGTTCGGCGTCTTCCTCGCGGTCTGCGCCGGCCACGAACTCTGGCGCCGCAAGATGCGCTAGCAGCACCCGAAGCGCGCCGGGCAAGACCCTTTCCAGCCGGCGCCCGCCTCGCGGGCCGCGCCGGAGGTAAGGCTGTGGTTCAAACCGTCGCGAGCCCTTCCTCGGCGATCATCTCGAACAGCAGTGTCTCGAAGGCCTCCGCGGCCACCGGGCTCGATGCGCGGCGCCGCGCCAGCAGCGCCACGGTGCGCTGCGGCAGCGCGGGCATCACGGGCACGCTCACCAGCCCCTTGTGTTCGCGCAGCACCGTCGAGGGCAGCAAGGTCGCCAGCGAGCCGCCCTTCACGAGCTTGAGCACGGTGCCCACCGCATTGGCCTGCACCATGACCGGCGGGCGCAACTGATGAGCGTGGAAGTAGGCATCGGCGAACTTGCGCACGATGAAATCCGGGCTCAGCAAGGCAAGGGGAATTGCGTCGAGCTGCTCCGCCGTGACCGGGCTGCGCCGCCGCGCCAGCGGATGCCCGGCCGCCACGAGCAACGCAATGTGCTCGGCGAACAGCGGCTGAGCGTGGATATGCTCCGTACGCACGTCGGTGAACCCGATACCCAGATCGAGCGCATCGCGCTCGAGACCCGCCTCGATCTCTTCGAGCGACCGCTCGCTCACCTCCACGGCAATGGCCGGATGCGCCGCGTGAAAGCGGCGCAGTGCGGGGCCGATCAGATACTCGGCGAAGGTGGGCGTATAGGCGAGCCGCAGTAAGCCGCGCGTAAGCCCCTTCACGTCCTGCAGCGCCCGCTTGCCCGCGTCGAGGTGCTCGAGCGCCTTGCGCGCGTGCTCGATATAGATGCGCCCGAAATCCGTGAGGCTGATCGAACGTCCGCTGCGATCGAAGAGCGCTCCGCCCAGTTCTGCTTCGAGCTGACGAATCTGCTGCGAAAGCGCTGGCTGGGAAACATGCAGCACTTCGGCCGCGCGCGTAAAGTTTTTCAACTCGGCCACGGTGAGCACGTAGCGGATCGGACGGAGCAACAAGGCGTCTGCCTCCATAAGGCGCACTTATAGCGACGATCGCAATATCGTCTTGGACTCGCACACGCGCGATGCGCAGAATGGAGTTGTGTCAAAGTTGCGCAAAATGCCGGCATGGCGACACCGCTGGCCGGCGCGCCATCATTCTACCGTTGGGGGACGTGATGTTCGAGGCCTTCGCGATGTCCGTCATTGCAGTCACGGCAGGCGCCAGCCTGACCTTCCTCTGCGCGATCCTCATGCCCGATGCATTCATCAAGAAGAGCGCGGAAGGCGGGCGCTATACCGGACTGGGCGTCACGCCCATGCACCAGCGGGCTGCCCGCACGCGGAGCGCGCGCCGCGTGCGGCGGGCTGGCCACTCGCTGCTCTGAAGCCGCGATGGCTACCGTATCCGCGTGAGACGCGGCTACCGTGCCTGTGCGAGCCCGCGTGTGCCAGTCACGGCCGACGGTCAATACACGTCGCGTACATAGCGCCGGTCGCGCGCCATCTGGCCGACGTACTCGCCGGCCGCTTCGTCGCTCATGCCGCCGTGATGTGCGACGAGCGATTTCAAGGCGCCATCCACGTCCTTAGCCATGCGGCTTGCATCGCCGCACACGTAGAAGTGCGCGCCCTCCTCCAGCCACGCCCATAGCTGCGCGCCGTGCTCGCGCATGCGATCCTGCACGTAGACCTTCTCCTTCTGGTCGCGCGAGAACGCAAGGTCGAGCCGGCTGAGCAAGCCATCCTTGTGCATGCGCTCGAGTTCCTCGCGATAGTAGAAGTCGGTGGCCGCGTGCTGCTCGCCGAAGAAGAGCCAGTTGCGGCCCGCGTCGCCGCGCGCGCGGCGTTCGTGCAAAAAGGCGCGAAACGGCGCGACTCCGGTGCCCGGGCCCACCATGATCATCGGCGTCGCACCATGGCGCGGCGGCCGGAAATGCGTGCTCTTCTGCACGAACACCGGCACGCTGCCTGCGGCGGCGCGGTCGGCGAGGAACGTGGAGGCCACGCCCTTGCGCTCGCGCCGGCCGTTGTTGTAGCGCACCGCCGAGACGGTCAGATGTACCTCGCCCGCATGCGCCTTCGGGCTCGACGAGATCGAATAGAGCCGTGGCTGCAGACGCTTGAGCATGCCGGTCAGCTCGCGCGCCGAAAGCTCGATGGGGAATTCGTGCAGCACGTCGGCGAGTTGTTGTCCCCACAACCAGTTCTTGAGATCGGTCTTGCGCTCCTCGCGCAGCAGCTCGCTCAAGCCCTCCCCGCGTGCACGCGAAGCAATGAACGCGAGCGCATCGGCGCCGGGCCGCGCGATCTCGTAGTGCTTGCCCAGAGCGTCGGCCAGACGCATATCGCCCACGCCCGGCACCTCGACCGCCGCATCGGCGGGAAGGCGCGTCAGCGCGAGCAACTCGTCCACGAGCGCAGGACAGTTCGTCGGCCATACCCCGAGTGCATCGCCCGCTTCGTATTCGAGACCCATGCCACCCATACCCTCAACGCCGTCTGTCGCGAGCGCGAAGTAGCGCGTGTCCTTCGCCGCGCCCTTCATGTTCAGGCGCACGTTGTGAATGAGGCGCGACGCTGCCGGGCGCGCTTTGGTCGCCGCGCAGCCCGGCAGCACTTCGGGAATCGAGCCGCCCGCAGGCACCGCATGCAGCGCGGCGTCCTCTTCCTTGATGCGCGCGATCACGCGGTCGAGCCAGGCGTGCGCATCGTTCTGGTAGTCGGTATCGCACTCCACGCGGGCCATCAGCCGCTGCGCGCCGAGTGCTTCCAGCCGCGCGTCGAGGTTGCGGCCGTGGCCGCAGAACGCATCGTAATTGCGGTCGCCGAGCGCGAGCACGGCATAGCGCAGCGCGGCCAGGCGCGCCGCGCCATCTCTCTCGAGCGCCTTGAGCGCGGCCCAGAACGGCTCGCCGTTGTCGGGCGCGTCGCCGTCGCCGAAGGTGCTCGTCATCAGCAGCGCGTATTGCGCCTTCTCCAGCGCCTTTTCGAGGTTTTCGCGCGCGTAGTCGGCCATGCAGGCCGTGCGGATCTCGAAGCCCGACTCCATCAACCGCGTGGCGTAGCGCTCGACGAGCGACTCCACATTGCCGGTTTGCGAAGCCCATAGCAGCACCACCTTCGGGCGCGTATGGGCGATCCGCACGGCGCTCTGTTTTTCGGTCGGTTTGTCGGTGTGCTTGTCGCTCTGGCGATGTCCCGCCTCCAGCGCCGGCGCAATGCCCGCTTCCACCCGGCTGAACAACCCCGCGAGCAGACCATCGAGCCACGCGCGCGTGCTCGCGGAAAAGGGGGCGTGCGCGGGCAGCACCGGCACCGCAAGAAGCGCAACAGCGGGCAACACGGCGGGCTCGGTGGGTGGCGCAACGACGGCGCCTCCCTGCACCTCGCCTTTCGAAGAGCGCAGCCCGCCAACGAAACCCGCGAGATAGAGCCGCTCCGTATCGTTGAGTTCCGGCGCGGCCACGCCGGCGAGGTCGAGTAGATTCGCAAACGCATCGATTCGGGACATGTCGAGTTCCTGGGACGGATGAGCCACGCTGGACTCGTGCGCGTCGTGCGCGAGAGAAGCGGGATCAGGCGCCACGCGCGCAAGCGCAACGGCACAGAATTTCAATTCGGGCTGCTGAGAAATTTTGTCGATAGCATCGCTCGTGAGCCCATTCACGCACAGGTCGTCGCCAAATACGTCGTTCCAGTGCATCGGCGCGAAGCAATTGCCCGGCTGCACGCGGTCTGTCACCACGGCGGGCAACACCACGCGCCCGCGCCGCGAACGCACTTCCACGCGGTCCTTCGCCGCGATGCCGAGCGCGAGCGCGTCGTGCGGATGGATCTCGACGAACGGCCCCGGATTGAGCTTGTTGAGCATGGCCACCTTGCCGGTCTTCGTCATGGTGTGCCATTGGTGCTGCACGCGCCCCGTATTGAAGACGATGGGAAACGTGTCGGCGGATAAATCAGGCAAATCGGGCAATTCGGCGGGCGCCACGTGCGGCCGCGCGAAGAACACGCCCTTGCCATGCGGCGTGGGAAAAGCGATGCGCGGACGGTTGCCCTCCTCGTCTTCGCGCAGGGTCTGGCTCACGCCGTCGTTCAGATAGCGAATGGGGTTGCGCTCGCCCTGCGCCTCGCGCGCCTGCGGCGGGCAGGGCCATTGCAGCGGCGTCTCGCGCAGCCTCGCGTGACTCGCGCCACGCAGATCGTAGCCCGTTTGCGGGTTCGAAAACGTCACGATCTCCTCGAACACCTGCGCCGCGCTCGCATAGGTGAACGCCGCCTCGTAGCCCATCGCGCAGGCCACGCGCGCGATGATCAGCCAGTCGGGCAAGGCCTCGCCGGGCGGCTCGACCGCCTTCTGCATGAGCGTCATGTTGCGCTCGGAATTGATCATCACGCCCTCGGCCTCTGCCCAGAGCGCGCCCGGCAGCAGGACGTCGGCGTACTGATTCGTTTCGGTGTCCAGAAAGGCGTCCTGCGCGATCACGAGTTCTGCCGCGCGCAGACCCGCCACCACGGTCCGCCGATTGGGCACCGAGGCCACCGGGTTGGTGCAGATGATCCAGCACGCCTTGATCTCGCCCGCCGCCATGCGCGAGAACATGTCAATCGTCCCGCCGCCCGGCCGGGTCGCGAGCGTGCCGCGCGGCACTTGCCAGCGCTCCTCCACGAACGTCCGGTCCTCTTCGGAGAGCACCGAGCGCTGGCCCGGCAAGCCCGGTCCCATGTAGCCCATCTCGCGCCCGCCCATCGCATTGGGCTGGCCCGTGAGCGAGAACGGGCCGCTGCCGGGGCGGCAGATCTTGCCCGTCGCCAGGTGCAGATTGCAGATGGCGTTAGTGTTCCACGTGCCGTGCGTGCTCTGGTTCAGGCCCATGGTCCAGCAGCTCATCCACTCGGGCGCCTCGCCGATCATCTGGGCGGCGCGGCGGATATCGGCTTCGGCAAGCCCCGTGATGGCCGCGACTTTCTCCGGCGTGTAGTCGCCAAGAAACTCCGGCATCGCGCCCCAGCCCTGCGTGTACTGCGCGATGAACGCCGCATCGGTGTGGCCGTTCTCGTGCAGCAGATGCAGGAGGCCGTTAAGCAGCGCGAGGTCGGTGCCCGCCTTGATCTGCAGGAACAGCGTTGCCTTATCGGCCGTGGCGGTGCGGCGCGGGTCCACCACGATCAGCTTCGCGCCCGTCTTCACGCGCTCCATCATGCGCAGGAACAGGATCGGATGGCAGTCCGCCATGTTCGAGCCGATCACGAAAAACAGGTTGGCGCGATCGAAGTCCTGATACGAGCCGGGCGGCCCGTCCGCGCCCAGCGAGAGTTTGTAGCCGCTGCCCGCGCTCGCCATGCACAGGCGCGAGTTCGACTCGATGTTGCTGGTGCCCACGAAGCCCTTCGCGAGCTTGTTCACGAGGTACTGCGCCTCGATCGACATCTGGCCCGACACATAGAACGAAAGCGCATCCGGACCATGCGTGTCGAGCATCTCGCGCAGGCGCCGCGCCGTATCGGCGATCGCCTGGGCGAGCGGCAGCGGCACGGGGTCTTCGTCGCGCGCGTGGCGCACGAATGCGCGTTCGAGCCGCCCGGACTTGCGCAGCGCCACGTGGGCCGACGAACCCTTGGTGCACAGACGCCCGAAGTTGCTCGGGTGCTCGGTGTCGCCGGAGATCTTCGTGACCTCGCCGTCCCGCACGTGCAGCACCATCCCGCAGCCCACGCCGCAGTACGGACAAACGGTCTTGACGCTTTTTTCGGTCATGCGCGGCTCGTGCTCGTAACCAGAAGAAAACAAGGGGAAAACAGCGGGAAATCAGGCCCGAATTCAGGCCGACACCCAAACCTGGCCGTTCTCCACGCGCGCGGCGAATGCATTCACCGAGCGCACCGGATCTTCGAGACACTCGCCGGTCGAGAGATCGAAGTGATGCTTGTAGATGGGCGACGCCACCACGATGCGCGCGCCCAGACTGCCCACGAGCCCGCGCGAGAGCACCGCCGCCTGCGAGTTCGGGTCGTAGTTGCCGATGGCGAACACGCGCGCGTCGCCGTCGTCGATGTGGAACACCGCGATCTGCTCGCCTTTCACGAGCGCGCACACGCCCGTATTCGGCACGATGTCATCGAGCTTGCACACCGGCACCCAGGTGTCTTGCACAGCGACGTTATTCGCAATGTGGCTCATTTCGCACTCCTCGTAAGTGAACGGATTCAAACCAACTCAAACGGCTTCGATTACGACCGGGATTTCAGCGAGCGCCTCGTACTGCGCGCGCACCGGGATCTGCTGGCGCTCCTCGGGCGTGGCAGGGCGAATCTGGCCGCGCTCCTCCACGAACGCAACGTGCTGGTCGCCCGCATCGCTGTTGACGAAGTGGCGAAAGCGCCGGCGCGTTTGCGGATCGGTCACGGCCTTCTTCCATTCGCACTCGTAGGTGTCCACCACGAGCTGCATCTCCGCTTCGAGTTCGGCGGCCAGTCCCAGCTTGTCGTGCACGACCACGTCGATCAGATAGTCGAGGCCGCCTTCGAGGTTGTCGCGCCACACGCTCGTGCGCTGCAGGCGGTCCGCCGTGCGCACGTAGAGCATCAGGAAGCGGTCGATGTAGCGGATCAGCGTGGCGCGGTCGAGATCGGATGCGAGCAGTTCGGCGTGACGCGGCTTCATGCCGCCGTTGCCGCACACGTAGAGATTCCAGCCCCGCTCGGTGGCGATAATGCCGATGTCCTTGCCCTGCGCCTCCGCGCATTCGCGCGTGCAGCCCGAGACGCCGAACTTGATCTTGTGCGGCGCGCGCAGGCCCTTGTAGCGGTTCTCCACCTCGATCGCGAGCCCGACCGAATCGCCCACGCCATAACGGCACCACGTCGAGCCCACGCACGACTTCACGGTGCGCACCGCCTTGCCATAGGCATGCCCCGACTCGAAGCCCGCATCGATCAACTCCTCCCAGATAAACGGCAGTTGCTCCACGCGCGCGCCGAACAGATCCACGCGCTGGCCGCCCGTGATCTTCGTATAGAGGCCATATTTCTTCGCGACCATGCCCACGGCAATGAGCCCCCCGGGCGTGACTTCGCCGCCCGGCATGCGTGGCACGACCGAATAGGTGCCGTCGCGCTGGATATTCGCGAGGTAGTAGTCGTTCGAGTCCTGCAGGCTCGCGTGCTCCTTCTTGAGCACGAACTCGTTCCAGCACGAGGCCAGGATGCCACCGACCGCGGGTTTGCAGATATCGCAGCCAAGGCCGTGGCCGTGCTTCGCGAGCAGTTCGCCGAAGGTCTTGATGTTCTCCACGCGCACGAGGTGATAAAGCTCCTGGCGCGAGTACGGAAAGTGCTCGCAAAGATGATTGTTGACGGCCACGCCCTGGCGCTGCATCTCCGACTTCATGATCTGCGTGACGAGCGGCACGCAGCCGCCGCACGATGCGCCAGCGCAGGTGGTGGCCTTCATCGCGCCGATGCTCGTCGCGCCCTCGCGCACCGCCGCGCAAATCTGCGCCTTCGAGACGTTGTTGCACGAGCAGATTTGCGCGCCCTCGGGCAGCGCCTCCACGCCGAGCGCGGGCTTCGCCGTGCCATCGGCTTGCGGCAGGATCAGGAATTCGGGCGCTTCCGGCAATTCGATGCGGTTGAGCATCATCTGCAGCAGCGTGCCGTACTCGCCCGCATCGCCCACCATCACGGCGCCGAGCAGGTGCTTGCCACATCCGGAAACCACGATCTTCTTGTAGACCTCGCGGCGTTCGTCGGCGAAACGGTACGAACGGCTGCCCGGAGTCTTGCCATGCGCGTCGCCGATGCTCGCCACGTCCACGCCCATCAGCTTGAGCTTCGTGCTCATGTCCGCGCCTTCGAACACGCTCACGGCATGGCCCGCGAGCGCCTTCGCGACAATGCGCGCCATGTCGTAGCCCGGCGCCACGAGGCCGAAGATCTGGCCTTGCCACAGTGCGCATTCGCCGATCGCGTGGATGTCGGGGTCGCTCGTGCGGCAAGCGTCGTCGATCACGATGCCGCCGCGCGCGCCCACTTCGAGGCCGCATGCGCGCGCGAGCTCGTCGCGTGGACGAATGCCGGCCGAAAACACGATCATGTCGGCTTCGAGATGCGAGCCGTCGGCGAACACCATGCGATTGGCCGCGCTTTCGCCAGCCACGATCGCCGTGGTGTTCCTGTGCGTATGCACATTCACGCCGAGAGCTTCGATCTTGCCGCGCAGCATGCGGCCGCCGTCTTCGTCCACCTGCGCGGCCATCAGGCGCGGCGCGAATTCCACCACATGCGTTTCGAGCCCGAGGTCGCGCAGGGCCTTCGCGCATTCGAGGCCCAGCAAGCCACCGCCCACCACCACGCCCGACTTCGCGCTGGCGCCACGCGAGCGCATGGCTTCGAGATCTTCGATGGTGCGATAAACGAAGCAATCCGTACGATCGTTGCCCGCGATGGGCGGCACGAACGGCGCCGACCCCGTTGCAATCACGAGCTTGTCGTACGCAAGCGTCTCACCATTGGAGACGCTCACGGTACGCGCCGCGCGATCGATCGCGACGGCCTTCGCGTCGAGCACGAGACGCACGCGCTGGCGAACGTCGTCGCGCTCGAAGAAGCCCTCGCTCACGAGCGAGAGATCCTCGGCGGACTTGCCCGCGAAGAATTCGGAGAGATGCACGCGATCATAAGCGGGACGCGG
>JAITTX010000150.1 GCA_031286755.1 Paraburkholderia sp. | reverse complement strand
CGGCGCAGGCAAATTCGATCAACACCGGGCGGCCTTGCGCCCGCGCGCCATGATGCATTGGCCTTGGGTTTTGCGGCGGCATTCATTCTGTTTTCCAGGGTCTCTGTGGCGTGGTACTCATGTGCGCCCCGGCAGACTGGGACGCAATTCAGCAGGTACGCCCAATCCACGGTTGAAGCAGTGCGGCAATCATTCGAGCATGCTCTTTTGCATCGTAGTGATGGTCGCGCGGATCTTTGTTAAGCAAAGAGTCCTTGACGACACCGCTGTCGCCTAGCGAGTCCTTGTCGAGCATCAGGTACGCAATGCCGTTGCTGGCGCAGAATTTCTCCATGGCATTGTTGAATGCGAGCGTCAGTTCAGTGCGCTCACGTTGCGTAGCGGAGATTTCCTTACGCAGATTCGCCACTTCACCCCAATCAGCGCCGTCCCGGATCGTAGGCAGCGGCGTGCTGATGCAAGCGACGTCGAACCGTTTACCCAAATCCAGCAGGAGCTGCTGGTAATTGGTAAGGGCGAGTTGGGTCATGTCGTCGACTGACGTGCCGTACTTCTGGGCCCGATACCAGATCACGAATCCCGTATCGACTTCACCGATCATGATGATGACCCTACGTGCCTTCGTTGTGTTTGCTGCCTCCTCGAACTTTTGCTTCGCTCCTGTCGCGGCATTGGGGTTTGGCAAACCAGACACAGTCGCACCCGGTACTTCGACCACATTGAAATGATGATCCGGGAATGCCTGAGCCATATAAGCACAGTTGAACACGAGGACGTGGGAGTCACCGAGTACGAGGATGTCTTCTTTCATGCGGTCGTTTCAGGTCAATGTGCGACGGACGAGTATAGCGACTCGAGTGCTTGCGTATGGAAAACCGGGGGCTACATCAACTGCGCGTTCAACTGGCAAAGCGCCTTGCTCTTCCCCGGTACCTGGATCTTTGGCATCTGACCCAAACTAGGGTATTCCCGGGCTTTTTGGTATTTGTAATGTGATATATTTAATATCACAATGAAGGGCCGATTATCCAAAAAAGCAGGATGGGATACATCTAAAGGAGACGCAGGAAGATGAGATATTTTCGTATCGGGTTTAACCAGATTCTAGTATCTGCAATTGCAACAATCTCCATCCCCGCCTTGGCGGAGGAAGCTCCAGGCAAATATTGCGACACTCCATCACATTGCACCGATCCCATGACCACGCATGGAATGGTGACGTCGTCCAATTATCTGGCAACTCAGGCCGGGCTTGATGTACTAAAACGTGGCGGTAATGCAGTCGATGCCGCGATTGCCGTGGCTTCGACATTGGCCGTGGTTTATCCACAGATGAACACGCTTGGTGGCGATAATTTTTTGTTGATTTATAACGCCAAAACCAAGGAGTTGCGCGCGCTGAATGCCAGCGGCCGCGCCGGCGAAAATGCCAGCATAGCGTTTTATAAGAACAAGGGATTGGAGAAAATTCCGCCGCGTGGTTATCTGTCGGCCAATACCGTGCCGGGCGTGGTATCCGGTTGGGACGCAGCCTATAAATACGCGCGAACCAGCATGGAGCATAGCCTTCCATGGCGTGATCTCATGGGCGACGCCATTAACTACGCGCAAAACGGCTTCGCGGTCACGCCGTCGCTTGCAGCATGGGAGAAGGTCAATGTCGACCCGTCGGACAAAGAATTCCGTGATATGCAGCAGTACGATGGATTTCGGCAAACTTTCCTGAAAGCAGATGGCTCGCCGTATCAGGTCGGCGAAATTTTCAGGCAGCCGGAGTTGGCGAATACGCTCAAGCAAATTGCTGATGGTGGTGCCGATGCGTTTTACAAGGGCGCGATTGCCAAAAAAATCGTAGCCGATCTTCAGGCAAACGGCGGCGTGCTGACGTATAACGATTTTGCCAATCACCGTGCCAATTGGGTCAAGCCAATCTCTGTCGATTATCGTGGCTATCAAGCTTATAATTTCCCACCCAATACTCAGGGTTTCGCGTCGCTGGAAATACTCAATATCCTGAATAACTACGATGTCAAGGCGCTAGGGGAGGGTTCGGCAGATTATTATAATTTGATAATAGAAGCCACCAAGCAGGCATTCGCGGATCGGGACAAATATCTGTCCGATCCGGATTTCGTGAAAATTCCGCTGAAAGAATTGTTGTCGGTGCAGCATGGCAAAGACCAGGCTGCGCGCATCGATATCAAGGTGGCGGCTACCAACGTGAAACCGCTGGACCCCCAGGGAGATACGGTTTGGTTCGGCACTGTCGATAGCGAAGGAAATGCCGTTTCCATGATCCAGAGCATTTACTATGACTTCGGCTCCGGCATCGTCCCGAAGGGGACGGGTGTTCTGCTACAGAACCGCGGTTCGTTCTTTTCGCTCGACCCGGCTAACGTCAATCACCTCGAGCCGCACAAGCGTACCTTCCATACGCTGAACCCGGCCATGCTGATGAAGGATGGCAAGCCCTACCTGGTCTACGGCACCATGGGCGGCGAAGGTCAACCGCAAACCCAGGCGGCGATTGTGACGCGTGTCGTGGATTTCGGCATGACACCGCAAGATGCAATCAATGGGCCGCGCTGGCTGTACGGCCGCACCTGGGGGCGGGCGACCAACGATCTCAAAATCGAGGGGCGAGTGCCCGCATCGGTGACGGATGAGTTGAAGCGGCGCGGCCAGCCGGTCAAGGTCGTCGACAAATTCACCGACACCATGGGGCATGCCGGCGCCATCCTGATCGATCCGGCCACGGGCGTGAGGTATGGTGCCACCGATCCGCGCGGAGACGGATTGGCGGCGGGGTACTGATTCGCCGGCTCGTATAGAAAAATCGGGCAGCCCAAAGCCGCCCGCGGAAGATGACTGGACGCCCCGGCGTCCAGTCATCGATGGCGCTAATCGCTTAAAGCTTCAGGTCGAGCGAGTTGGTCAGGTCGCCCATTGCCGGCGCGTCATTGCTCTTGAGCGCGGCGTCGCGCGCGGTGAGGCCGGGCAGCGCCGGCAGCGCGAAGCGTCGCGTGATGAGACGCAGGATCGAGGTCGTGTCGTACTGCGTATGATCGACGTAGCCCTTCTTCGCGTACGGCGAGATGACGAGCGCGGGAATGCGCGAGCCCGGGCCCCAGCGGTCACCCTTGGGTGGCGCGACATGATCCCAGAAGCCGCCGTTCTCGTCGTACGTGACGATCACGACCATGTTGTTCCACTGCGGGCTCTTTTGCAGATGCGCGATGACATCGGCGATGTGCTGGTCGCCGCTCGTCACGTCGGTGTAGCCCGCGTGCTCGTTGAGGTTGCCCTGCGGTTTGTAGAACGCCACGTGCGGCAGCGTGCCGGCGTCGATTGCCTTGATGAACTCGCTGCCTTCCATGCCGCCGTCGAGCAGGTGCTTCGCGCGCGCGTCGGTGCCCGGTGCGTAGTTCGCGAAGTAGTTGAACGGCTGATGGTGCGGCTGGAAGTTCGGCGCCGTCATGTTCGCACCGTAGATCACGTTCGACGTGCTGTTCTGCGCCGCGCTCAAGGCCGCGCCCCAAGCGCCGCCGTACCACGCCCACGAGACGCCTGCGTTCGAGAGCAAGTCACCGATGGTCTGGGAGGTTTGCGGCGGCAGCGTCGAAGCCGCAGTCGGGTCGGCCAGATTCGTGTCGCCGCCGGAAGCGGACTTGTTGCCGCTCGGCTGGTACGGCGGCTGCATCGTGTTGATCGCGTAGAAGTCGGGCGTGAGGTTGCCCGAATTCACGAATTTCGGTGCGCCGCCGAGCGCCGACGCCGGCGAGTTCGAGGCGAGCGTGAGCGAAACGCCATCGGCGTTGACGTTCGATATCGAGCTGGCTGCCGGGCTCTTGTCCGCGCTCGCGTAGTACGGCGTGCACGCACACACGAGCCACTGGTGGTTCAGGAACGAGCCGCCGAACGCGCCCATGAAGAAGTTGTCGGCAAGCGTGTATTGCTGCGCGATCTTCCAGAGCGGCAGCGTTTGCTCGTTCGTCGTGTAGTGGCCCATCACGAGCCCGCCCGAATCGGCCCACGCGGCGAACATGTCGTTCTTGCCGCCGTGAATCTGCATCTGGTTTTCGTAGAAGCGGTGATAAAGGTCGCGCGTCGTCACCGAGAGAGGGACGTTGTAGCCCTTCGGGTCGTCGATGGCGAACGGGGCGTTCGGCATGTTCTCGGTCATTGCGGCCGTCACCACGGGCGTGACGCCCGTTTGCGTGAGGCCGTTCCAGACGGTCGGCAGCGTGGCGAGCACCGAGCCGTCGCGGTCGAGCTGCTGGGTGCTTTGCGCGCTCACGTTTTGCAGGCCGTTGGCGCCGGGGAAGCTGCCGTACAGATTGTCGAAGCTGCGGTTTTCCGCATAGATCACAACGATGTTCTTGACCGAGGACAGGTCGGCCTTCTTGTCGTCGCTGCCGCCGCATGCCGCCACGGTTAGTGCCGCTGCCGCAATAGCGATCGGCGTGGCGTAGAACCATTTTCTCTTGAGCATTTTTTTCTCTCTCTCGCGCGTTGGGGTCCCCATGGCGGCTAGCGCGCAAGCGACGTCGCCGCGCCGGCCATCGGGCGACGCGCAGTGTCTCAATGGAATTTGACAGTCATATGTAAATAATTACGTTTGGCTTTTCTTGTCCCTGTGATTGCATGACTTCGTGCTTACGCGAAGTCATCTATTCGTCATGTCATTGACATACGCTTTCGCGATTTCGAGGCGCGATGGAGCGCATCGGCAATTGCGGCGCGCTGGCCTGTGGCTGTATGCGCGCTGCGGCAAGCGAGTTCCGGGGATCCGTTCATGTTGCAAAGATTGGTGCGTCATTCGACGCGGACGCAAACGCATTCGCCCATGCCGGCGGGGCGGTCACGCCGCTATGGTCATGTGTTGCTGGCAGCCGGTGTGCTGGCGTTGCTGGCGGCGTGCGATGGCGGAAAGCCGCAAATGGAGAGCGTCGATGGCGCAGCTCACGGTGTGAGCAGCCTGAACGGCACGACCGGCGCGAAGCCGATGAAGATCGCCCTGTCTTCGCCGGATTCGCGGGCAGACCCGGCTGGCCAGCCCCACGGCCAGTCCCGCGCCGAGGTCTACGCCCAGGTTCGCCGCATGACGGTGCTCGGCAAGCAGATGTTCTTCGATCCCTCGCTCTCGGGCTCCGGCAAGATGTCGTGCGCGACCTGCCACAACCCGAATCGCGCATTCACGCCGGCCAATGCGCTCGACGTGCAGATCGGCGGTACGGACATGCGCCGCCCCGGCATGCGCGCGGTGCCGACGCTCAAGTACCTGCAGGCCGTGCCGCCCTTTGCGGAGCACTATCACGACTCGGACGACGAAGGCGACGAGAGCGTCGACGCCGGTCCGACCGGCGGTCTCACCTGGGACGGCCGGGTCGACCGTGGCGCGGATCAGGCGCGCATCCCGTTGCTCTCGTCCTTCGAGATGGCCAGCACGCCGCGCAAGGTGGCCGATGCGGTGCGCGCGGCGCCTTATGCGGACGCGTTTCGCGAGGTCTTCGGCGAGCACGTCTTCGACGACGAGAACGTCACCTTCAAGGCCGTGCTGAAATCGCTGGAAACCTTCGAGCAGAGTCCGGAGGTGTTCTATCCATACACGAGCAAGTACGACGCGTACCTCGCGGGCAAGGCGACGCTCACGCGCGCGGAGATGCACGGCCTGCAGTTGTTCAACGACGAGAAGAAGGGCAATTGCGCGAGCTGCCACATCAGCCAGCGCGCGAAGGACGGCTCGCCGCCGCAGTTCAGCGACTTTGGCCTGATAGCGGTTGGCGTGCCGCGTAATCGCGCGCTCGCGGTGAATCGCGATCCGCGCTTCTTCGATCTGGGCGCGTGCGGACCGGAGCGTACCGATCTGGGCGGCCGCGCCGAATTCTGCGGGCTCTTTCGCACGCCGACGCTGCGCAATGTCGCGCTCAAGAAGACGTTCTTCCACAACGGCATCTATCACTCGCTGGAGGACGTGATGCGCTTCTATGCGCGGCGCGATACGAATCCGGAGGAGTTCTATCCGGTGGTGAGGGGCAAGGTGAGGAAATTCGATGACCTGCCGCGCCAGTACTGGGCGAATCTCAATACCGATGCGCCATTCGATCGCCAGCCCGGCGATGCGCCGGTTTTTTCCGACGCCGAGATCAAGGATGTGATTGCGTTCCTTGGCACGCTCACCGACGGCTGGCAGCCTTTGGCACATTGACTGCGCGCTGAGCGCGCATTCGACGTGTAGCGTGCGTTTTGTCAGTTGCCCGCGATCAGGAGGCAGGTGAGCGTGAGCACGACGAACGAAACGAGCAGGCTCAGGACTCCGCCGCGCACTGCGGTTTCGGGCCAGCGCGGCGCCTTGTCGAGGCGAATGGCGAAGTGCGGGGCGGGCGAGTCGGGCTGCGGCTTGTGCGTGTGCTGGGCGACCATGACCATGAGTCCGATGGACAGCAAGGAAAGCATCACTGCGAAAACCCGTAGGGCGATGTCATAAGTCATGACAGAAAATACCTGTTGATACGTAAGCGGTTGACTGGCCAAGCTTATGATTCGCTTGCCTGAATCGCTATCGGACCAATCCGAAACGCCTTTTGCCCCGAGTCGAAAACCCAGCCATGCGCGGGCGAGACGTGATGTCGCCTGTCGCGCCGGGGCCGGTAAAAATTGGGGCGCGTGTTATGCTTTTCCGCAATTAAGCCCTTTCTTTAGTGGGTTTTCTAATTTGCCCCTCAATTTTCTCTCCAGGGAGAACGCTCAATGCTGAAATCGCCCCGTATCCTGTCCGGCCTTGCCGTCGCGTTGCTGCTTTCGGCTGGTTCAGCCGCCCAGGCCGCCAATCTGGGTTTTCTCAATGACACGCCGGCTACCTGGATGAAGCAGCCCGATATCGATTCACTCGGGCGCGCCGTGCGCGATGCCATGGCGAACAAGCAAGACGGCGAAACCGCCAACTGGAGCAACGAAGGTCTGCGTAATCCCGTAAATATCACGGCCACCATCACGCCCAGCAAGACTGAGAAGGCGGGTGACAAGACCTGCCGTGACTCGGACGTGGTCGTGAGCGCCAAGGGACAGACGATGACGCTGCGTCCGCAGTACTGCCGCACCGGCAGCGGCGCCTGGGTCTATCAGAAGAAGCACTGAGCACGCGGTGAACGGCAAGATCGTCTCGTGCGGCATCGTGCTGCTCGATCCTGCCGGTCGCGTGCTGCTGGCACACGCGACCGGCACCGGTCACTGGGACATTCCAAAGGGACAGGGCGAGCCCGGCGAAACCGGGGCGCAGAGCGCATTGCGCGAAATGGTCGAGGAGACCGGCATTACGATCGACGCGTCGCGGCTTGTCGATCTCGGGCGCTTCGCATATCGGCGCGACAAGGATCTGCATCTGTTCGCCACGCGTGCGGAAGCCGGGGAGCTCGATCTGTCGCAATGCCACTGCGTGTCGCTTTTTCCGCGCCGGTACGACGGCGTGATGATTCCCGAGATGGACGCCTGGAAATGGGTCGCGCCCGCGGATGTCGATCAATACGCGAGTCGTAGTCTCGCGCGGCTCTTCGGCACGACACTCTCGCTCGCCGGGCTGCATGACCGTGTCTGATTGACACGCTCGGGTCGATTCCCCGGTTGCCGCATCGCGTTGCGCGGCGCTGTCGCGCGGACCGCGTGGGCAGAAGCGGAAAAAGAAAAAGCCCGCACGTGATGAACCGTGCGGGCTTTTTACATCTGAAGAAGCGGCATTGCCACCGGCCGCTTTTGCGTCCTTACTTGCCCCAGCTGTCGCGCAAGCCGACGATGCGGTTGAACACCGGCGCACCCGGCTTCGAGTCGTAGCGGTCGGCGACGAAGTAGCCATGGCGCTCGAACTGATAGCGGTCTTCCGGCGCCGCGTCGCGCGCACCCGGCTCCAGATACGCTTGCGTCACGCGCTTGGAATCCGGATTGAGCGCTTCGAGGTAGTCGCGGCCGCCCGCGTCGGGCTGCTCTTCGCGGAACAAGCGGTCGTAGAGGCGCACTTCCGCCGGGCACGCATGCGGCGCGCTGACCCAGTGGATGTTGCCCTTGACCTTGTAGTTGTT
>JAITTX010000125.1 GCA_031286755.1 Paraburkholderia sp. | reverse complement strand
TCTTCGAACACGCTTTGCGCGAGCGCGTAGTCTTCGGCAAAGGTCTCGTCGTGGCCGTGGCGATGGCCGCCTCCATAAGCGCCCGCTTCGGGCTGGAACGGCAGCTCCGCGCGCTCGACCTGCGCGCCGAGGCGCTTGAGCATGTCTTCGAGCACCGGATCGGCTTCGAGCTTGAGTTCGTCGGCGCCCACTTCCACCGGCGTATGGCGGTTGCCGAGGTGATACGCGGCGCGCGTGAGCGTGAGACGGTTCGGCGCGCGCACGCGCAGCACGCTTTGCGGCGCGGCGATCACGCGCACGAGGCCGCCGTCATCGGCCACGAGCATGTCGCCGTCGCGCAGCACCGTGCCGCGCGGCAGCACCACGCCTACTTCCTCGCCCGAATCGAGTGTGGCCGCGAAGCGGCTCTTGCAGCGCGCGTCATATGCAAGGGTGAGCGTGGGCGCGCGCTGAATCAGCACGGGCGCGAGCTTGGCGTTGAGTCGTTTGTCCATCGTGCGCATGTCGGCTTATCGCTTCAGGCTTCAAAACAGGAAATAGCGCTGCGCCATCGGCAGCACCGCGGCGGGCTCGCAGGTCAGCAACTGGCCATTGGCGATCACCTGATAGGTTTCGGGGTCGACGCTGATCGACGGTTGCCACGCGTTGTGGATCATGTCGGCCTTGGTGACGTTCCGGCAGTTGCGCACCGCCACTATGCGCTTTTGCAGGCCGTAGCGCTCGGGCATGCCTTTGTCGAGCGCAAGCTGCGAGACGAACGTGAGCGAGGTTTGCGTGAGCGCGCGTCCGCGCGTGCCGAACATCTCGCGATAATGCACCGGCTGCGGCGTGGGAATCGAGCCGTTCGGGTCGCCCATCTGCGCCATCGCGATCATGCCGCCCTTTAGGATCAGCGCGGGCTTGACCCCGAAGAACGCCGGATCCCAGAACACCAGGTCGGCCCACTTGCCCGGCTCGATCGAGCCGAGTTCGTGCGCGATGCCGTGCGTGAGCGCCGGGTTGATCGTGTACTTCGCGACATAGCGCTTTGCGCGGAAATTGTCGTTGCGCGCGCTGTTGACACCCGCGTCCTCGGGCAGCGCGCCGCGCTGCACCTTCATCTTGTGCGCGGTCTGCCACGTGCGGATGATGACTTCGCCCACGCGGCCCATTGCCTGGGAATCCGAAGAAAGCATCGAGAGGGCGCCGAGATCGTGCAGGATGTCTTCGGCGGCGATGGTTTCGCGGCGGATGCGCGACTCGGCGAACGCGATGTCCTCGGCGATCGACGGATCGAGGTGATGGCACACCATCAGCATGTCGAGGTGCTCCTCGAGCGTGTTGACCGTGTACGGGCGCGTGGGATTGGTCGACGAGGGCAGCACGTTGGCCTCGCCGCACACCTTGATGATGTCGGGCGCGTGGCCGCCGCCCGCGCCTTCGGTGTGGTACGTGTGGATCGTGCGGCCCTTGAACGCGTTCACCGTGGCTTCGACGAAGCCGCCTTCGTTGAGCGTGTCGGTGTGAATGGCCACCTGGGTGTCGGTGGCGTCGGCCACGGTGAGGCAGTTGTCGATGGCCGCGGGCGTCGAGCCCCTGTCCTCGTGCAGCTTCAGGCCGATCGCGCCCGCGGCGATCTGTTCTTCGGCGGGCCTGGGCAGGCTCACGTTGCCTTTGCCGAGAAAACCGAGGTTGATCGGCCAGCCGTCGGCGGCCTGCAGCATGCGCTCCATGTGCCACGGGCCCGGCGTGCAGGTCGTGGCGTTGGTGCCGGTGGCGGGGCCGGTGCCGCCGCCGATCATCGTCGTGACGCCCGAGGCGAGCGCCTCGTCGATCTGCTGCGGGCTGATGAAGTGGATGTGCGTGTCGATGCCGCCCGCCGTCACGATCTGGCCTTCGCCGGCGATCACTTCCGTCGACGCGCCGATGGGAATCGTCACGCCCGGCTGAACGTCGGGGTTGCCGGCCTTGCCGATGCGCCAGACGCGGCCGTCCTTGATGCCGATGTCGGCCTTCACGATGCCCCAGTGGTCGAGAATCACGGCGTTGGTCACGACCGTGTCGGCCACCTCGGCAGCGAGGCGCTGCGACTGGCCCATGCCGTCGCGGATCACCTTGCCGCCGCCGAACTTCACTTCGTCGCCATAGACCGTGTAGTCGCGTTCGATCTCGATGAGGAGGGCGGTGTCGGCGAGACGCACGCGGTCGCCGGTCGTGGGGCCGAACATCTCCGCATAGGCGCGGCGGCCGATCTTCAATGTCATATCGGAATCCTGATGAATGCTGAAGTGGGCGCGCCACTGCTCAGAGCGGGCCCATCACCTTGCCGTTGAAGCCGTAGACGGCACGCTCGCCCGCGAACGCGACCAGCTCGACGGTGCGCTCCTGACCGGGCTCGAAGCGCACGGCGGTGCCGGCGGCAATGTTCAGGCGAAAGCCGCGCGCGGCTTCGCGCTCGAACGAGAGTGCCTCGTTGACTTCGTAGAAGTGGTAGTGCGAGCCGACCTGCACGGGGCGGTCGCCAGTGTTCGCGACCGTCACGGTCACGGTTTCGCGGCCCGCGTTGAGTTCGATTTCGCCGTCGTCGATCAGCATTTCGCCGGGGATCATGAGCAGCGCCTCAGGGAATCGGATGGTGGACGGTCACGAGCTTGGTGCCGTCGGGGAAGGTGGCCTCGACCTGAATGTCGGGGATCATCTCGGGCACGCCTTCCATCACGTCTTCGCGCTTGAGCAGCGTGGTGCCGTAGTGCATGACCTCGGCGACGGTCTTGCCGTCCCGGGCGGCTTCCATCAGCGCGGCGCTGATGAAGGCGATCGCCTCCGGATAGTTGAGCTTGAGACCGCGTGCGCGGCGCCGTTCGGCGAGCAGCGCGGCGGTGAAGATCAGGAGCTTGTCCTTCTCGCGTGGCGTGAGCTTCATTGTTTTCGTTGAATGGGAGGGGGCGGCCGGCCGTGGGCGGCCATCCGGCCGGCATGCATGAGCCGGGCGCGGCGTATGCACAGCACATGCGCGCCACCGGTTGCCGGAGCGCGCGGGCTCAGCTTACGGGAGTGAGGTTACGGGCAGCTTGCATGTCCACGCGGCGTACGCGCGCAGTGACGTCACGCAAGTTTCAGCAAGGTGTGTGCCAATCAGGGCGCTGCGCCCAGGTACGCCCAAGTGCGCGCCGGTGCCCCCGTTGCGGGGATTTCGTGCACCACGTTAACGTGTGAATGTTGCGAGGAGGGGCGCGCGTGCGCCGGTCTGGTGCGCCGGAATCGGACTCAGGTGGTCCACAGGCGCAACGGCGCCGCACTCACGCCGTGCACGATGGGGCGCAGTTGCGTCCAGCATTGCGTGAGGGTTTGTTGCAGCGGCTCCATCGAGCGTGCGACGACGCGCACCAGCAGCACGCCCGGCGCGACGCAGGTGGCGCCGGCGCGCAGGGCGTCGCCAAAGGGGAGCGTGACGGCGAGATCCTGCGCGAGGGCCTCGTTGCAGGCCGGGCCAACGGCCCACAGCATGCCGAACGCCGGATAGCCCGCGAGGCCTTGTGGCGCGTCGCGCAGCGGGTCGGCGGCGTCCATCAGCGCGCGTTCGAACCAGAGGAGTTGCTCGTCCGCGCCTAGCGCGGCGGCGCGCACCACCCGCGTGAGCGAGCGCACCATGCCGGCCGACCAGCGTTCGCCGGCCGCCTGGCGGCCGAGCTGCACGGCGTCCCAGCCGATGGCGGTCGCGCTTTCGGCGAGCGTGAGCGAGAAGTCGAGTTCGGCGTGCGCGTGGTCGAAGACGAGATTGTTCTGCGGCAGCCAGTCGAGCCTGGCGTTGTCGCCCACGTGCAGCTTGATGCGCTGGCGCGCCACGCGGCCGTTGGACTTGTACCACTTGGTGGCACCCGGCGTGGCGAGCACGGCATGGGCGCCGTCACCGACGTTCACGTCGATATCGAGCCGGTCGCCGCCCGCGATGCCCGCGGGCGGATGCACGATCACCGCGTGGCAGATCGCATCGCCTTCAGGATAGAGCGGCCGTTGCACGCGCAACGGTCCCGTGTGCCGCCGATGCACGAGCGTCGTGCGCTCGCCGTGGCGCTCGAAGCCGAGCTCGAGCTTCGCGGCCCATTCCTGGTGAACGGTGTTGCGCAGGGTCGTGTTGGCGAGCGTGGCGTGATCTATGTGAAGCGACATGCTGAAGTGTGGGGCGGGGGCGGGCAGCGCGCCTTGCGCCGCCCATGCGGGCCGATCAGTAGGTGGGCACCTTCGGGTCGACCTGACGCGACCAGGCGTCGATGCCGCCTTGCAGGTTGAACACCTTCGTGAAGCCGCGCGATTCGAGGAACATCGCGACCTGTGCGCTGCGCGCACCGTGGTGGCAGACGCAGACGATCTGCGCTTCGTCGTCCAGCTCTTCGCTGCGCGCCGGAATCTGGGCCATCGGGATCGAGACGCTGCCGGCGATGCTGGCGGTCTGGATTTCCCACGGCTCGCGCACGTCGAGCAGCACGGGGGACTCGCGCGAGGTGTCGGCGAGCCATTCGGCGAGGGCGGGGGCGGTCAGATTCTGCATGTGAAACTCGGTCGTTGAAAAAGAACGAGCCGCTTGCGCGGCCCGGTATTGGCAGTATATGCCCTAGAACTTGAAGCGCGAGGGCTGTGCCGCGTTTTCGAGCGGCTCGACATAGGTTTCGAACACGGTCGCGATGCGGTACTGCTTCTCGTCCATGCGCGTGATGATCTGCGCTTCCATGACGGGCGCGCCGCCGACGAAAGCGGCCAGACGCCCGCCCACCTTCAACTGTTCGAGCAACTCCTGCGGCACCACCGGCAGGCCGCCCGAGACGCAGATCACGTCGTAGGGCGCATTCGCGGCCCAGCCGCGCGAGCCGTCGCCCTGCGCGACTTCGGCGTTCAGCACGCCGTTCTTTACGAAGTTGGCGCGCGCGAAGTCGGCGAGCTCCGTGTCGATCTCCACGGTGAGCACCTTCTGTGCGCGGTGTGCGAGCAGCGCCGCCATGTAGCCCGAACCCGCGCCGATTTCCAGCACGCTCTCGTGCTTTTTCACCGCGACTTCCTGCAGCACGCGCGCTTCGACGCGCGGCGCCAGCATGTGCTGGCCGTTGGGGAGCGGCAATTCGAGGTCGGCGAACGCGAGATCGACATAGGCCGCGGGGACGAAGTGCTCTCGCTTGACGATCGAAAGCAGATTCAGGACGTCCTGGTCGAGCACCTCCCAGGGACGGATCTGCTGTTCGATCATGTTGAAACGCGCTTGTTCGATGTTCATGGTGACTCGGCGTTATGGTTCGGATTCTGTGCAGACGGCCCGGCCCGGGGCAAGCAGTGAACGTGGCGAAAAAACGGTGCCAGGCAATCGCGAGATTGTACCAAAGGGCTTTCGCCGCGCGCCTTGCAGGCGGCGGTGGAAAGGCGCAAGCGGATCAGTATTTGTCCTGGCTACGAATGCCTTGAAGTTTGGCACGGTTCGAATCAAGAATGTAATCGATTACATTTTCTGACAGACGAGGTGCGATGCCGGCTCAGCCGCAACCCGGATCCGCGAGTCCGCCCGAAGCGGATGAAGCCAGCGAAGCCCACGGGGCAGGCGTTGGCGGCATGGCCATGGCGCGCGGCGGCTCGATTGCAGCGGTGGCCCGGCGCGTGGGCGTGTCGGTCGCGACCGTCTCGCGCGTGCTCAACGGCCATGCCAACGTGCGGCCGGCCACCCGCGAGCGCGTGCTGGCCGAGATCGAGGCGAGCGGCTACCGCGTCAACGAGCTCGCGCGCAATCTGCGCACGGCGGAAAGCCGCCTGCTGCTGACGATGGTGCCGGACTTCGGCAACCCGTTCTACGCCGAGATCGTGCGCGGCATCGACAGCGTCGCGCGCGGGCGCGGCTACTTCATGCTGCTATGCGACACGGGCGCGGACGCCGGCCGCGAGCGCAGCTATTTCGACCTGCTGCGCCGCCATCGCGCGGACGGCGCGATCTGCCTCGACCCGGCCACGGTCCAGCAGGCCAACCGGATGATGGCCGACGAATCGGCGGCGCTGCCGTGGGTGGCCTGCTGCGAGTTCGACCCGGCCGCGGGTGTGCCGTATGTGGGCATCGACAATTTTCAGGCCGCGCGCGACGCGGTGCGGCACTTGATTGCGAGCGGGCGCCGGCGTATCGCGCTCATCAATTCCGACGACCACTATCTCTACGCGCAGCAGCGCCGCGACGGCTATCTGGCCGCGCTTGCCGAGGCCGGCATCGAGGCGCGCGACGCGTGGCGCGTGAACGTGAATTGCCTCGATTACGAGGCGGGCGCCGAGGCCGCCGCCGCGCTCATGCATCTGCGCCGCGACATCGCGCCCGACGCCATCTTCGCGGTCTCGGACACGCTCGCGGTGGGCGTGCTCAACGGCTTGCGCGGCGCGCTCCGGCGCGTGCCAGGGGACGTTGCGGTGGTGGGCTTCGACGACATCGCGCTCGCGGCGCAGGTGGATCCGCCGCTCACGACGGTCGCGCAGCCCATGCGTGAGCTGGGCGAGACCGCCGCGCGCCTGTTGCTGCGGCGCCTGGCGGACCCGCAGGCGGATGTGCCGGGCGTGCTGCTGCCGCATCGGTTGGTGATCCGGCAAAGCGCATGAGCGCCGGGCGGCGTCCAGGGACAAAACCAGAATCGAACACGAGGAGGAGCGGCAGGTCATGAGCGTCGCCGTGCGATTCACCGACATTCGCAAGGACTTCGGCCCCGTGCGCGTGCTGCACGGCGTCAGCTTCGAGCTCGCGCCGGGGCGCATCCACGGGCTGCTCGGCGAGAACGGCGCGGGCAAGTCCACGCTCATGAAAATCCTCGCGGGCTATGAGCGCGCGAGCGCGGGCGAAATGCTCGTGGACGGGCGCGCGTGCAGCTTCAACGGTTCGCGCGAGGCCGAGGCCGCGGGCATCGTGCTGATCCACCAGGAATTCAACCTCGCCGAGCATCTGACGATCGCGCAGAACATCTTTCTCGGTCACGAGAAGAAGCGCGGCCCCTTCGTCGACGATGCCGCGATGCGCCGCGAGGCGCGCGCGCTGCTCGAGCAGGTGGGGCTCGCGCGCAGCCCGGACACGCCGGTGCGCGAATTGATCGTGGCGGAAAAGCAGCTGGTGGAGATTGCCAAGGCGCTGTCGCGGCGCGCGCGCTTGCTGATCATGGACGAGCCCACCGCGACGCTCACGCCCGCCGAGACCGCGCGCCTCTTTGCGCTGATGACGAAGTTGCGCGCGGACGGCACGACGATCGTCTACATCTCGCACAAGCTCGACGAAGTCGAGCGCATCACCGACGACGTGATCGTGATGCGCGACGGCCGCTTCGTGGCGGCCAGCGCCACGGCGGGGCTCGCGCGTCAGCAGATGGCGAACCTGATGGTGGGGCGCGAGCTTTCCGACATGTTCCCGGCGAAGACCCCGGCATCCGCCGATGCCCCCGTCGCGCTGAGCGTGAGCGGCCTTTGCGTGCCGGGCTGGGTCGAGGACCTGAGCTTCGAGGTGCGCGCGGGCGAGATCCTTGGCTTCGCGGGCCTCGTGGGCGCGGGGCGTAGCGAGGCATTCGAGGCGATCGCGGGCTTGCGCGCGAGGCGCGCGGGGACGATCGCGATCGAGGGGCGCGAGGTGGCGCTCAGGCAGCCGCGCGACGCCGTGCGCCACGGCCTCACGTATTTGAGCGAGGACCGCAAGGGCCGCGGCCTGCATCTGGACCTGAGCCTGCAAGACAATCTCACGCTGATGACGCTCGAGCGCTACGGCTGGCCGCTCATCGATCTCAAGGCGGGCCGGCGCGCGCTCGAAGCGGCCGTGCGCGAGTTCGGCATCCGCACCGGCGACCTCACCAGCCGCGCGCGCATGCTCTCCGGCGGGAACCAGCAGAAGCTCGCGCTCGCCAAATTCCTGCAGCCCGATCCGCGCGTGATCGTGCTCGACGAGCCTACGCGCGGCGTGGACATCGGCGCGAAACGCGACATCTATTTCCTGATCCAGCGGCTCGCGGCCTCGGGGCGCGCGGTGGTCGTGATTTCGTCGGAGCTCATCGAGCTGATCGGGCTCGCACATCGCGTTGCCGTGATGCGCGCGGGCCGGCTCGTCGCCACGCTCACAGAGGCGCAACTGAACGAAGAGGAGCTCATCGCTCATGCAACCGGCACCCACTGACGCGGCGCACCCGCATGGGCGGGCACGGCGCCTCGCCGCGCTCGCGCACCGGCTCGCGGGCGTGGGCCCGCTCATCGGCCTGATCGCGCTGTGCGTGCTCGGCACGCTGCTCAATCGCGATTTCGCCACCGTCGACAATCTGCTCAACGTGCTCACGCGCACCTCGTTCATCGGCATCATTTCGGTGGGCATGACGTTCGTGATCATCTCGGGCGGCATCGACCTTTCCGTGGGCTCGATGGCCGCGCTCATCGCCGGCGTGATGATCTGGACGATGAACACGCTCGCGGCGGGCCTGGGCGGCCACGCATTGCCGCCGCTGGCCATTGTCGCGATCGGTATTGCGATTGCGCTCGCGCTCGGCGCGCTGTTCGGGCTCGCGCACGGCTTGCTGATCACGCGCGGGCGCATCGAGCCGTTCATCGTCACGCTCGGCACGCTGGGCATCTTCCGCTCCGTGCTCACCTGGCTTGCCGACGGCGGCGCACTCACGCTGCAGAACCCTCTCGCCGATCTCTACGGGCCTGTTTATTACGCGAGCTTCTTCGGCGTGCCGGTGCCCGTATGGGTGTTCGCGCTCACCGCGCTGGGCGGCGCGCTCATTCTCAACCGCACGGCGTTCGGGCGCCATGTGCAGGCGATCGGCTCGAACGAGCAGGTGGCGCGTTACGCGGCCATACGCGTCGACCGCGTGAAGTGCGCGACTTACGTGCTGGTGGGCATGTGCGTGGGCGTGGCGACCGTGCTCTACGTGCCGCGCCTTGGCTCCGCCACGCCCACTACCGGCTTGCTCTGGGAGCTCGAGGCCATCGCCGCCGTGGTGGTGGGCGGCACCGCGCTCAAGGGCGGCGAAGGCCGCGTGGCCGGCACTGTGGTGGGCGCGGTGCTGCTCTCGGTCATCGCGAACATTCTCAATCTCACGAGCATCATCAGCGTGTATCTCAATGCGGCGGTGCAGGGCGTGGCGATTATCGCCGTGGCGTTCTTGCAGCGCGGCAGACGGTGATGTCAATTAATCTGGATTTCGAATCAATTGCCCGATCATCGGTCGATTGTCGCTTGAATGGCAGAAGGAGGCAGCACTTTCACACCGACGCTCGCGTGAGCGCACATGAGGAGACGGCAACATGAACAAAGCGATTCGCAGGTTGTGCGGGGTGGGCGCGCTGGCGCTCGGCATGGCGGCGGCATTGAGCCCCGCGAGCGCCCAGGCGCAGGAGAAAGTGACGCTAGGCGTGGCGATTCCCACTGCCGATCACGGCTTCACGGGCGGCATCGTCTGGTGGGCCAATGAAGCAAAGAAAGATCTGGAGAAGGCGCATCCGGATCTGAAGATCATCGTCAAGACCGCCGCGAACGCGCCCGATCAGGCCAACCAGTTGCAGGACCTCGTGACCGTCAACAAGATCAATGCGCTCGTGATCTTCCCGTATGAGTCGGCGTCGCTCACGCAGCCGGTGGCGCAGGTGAAGAAGAAGGGCGTCTACGTGACGGTGGTGGACCGCGGCCTCACCGACAAGAGCGCGCAGGACGCCTACGTGGCCGGCGACAACACGGCGTTCGGCAAGATTCCCGCCGAATATCTGGCGAAGCAGTTGAACGGCAAGGGCGACATCGTCGCGCTGCGCGGCATTCCCACGACGCTCGACAACGAGCGCTGGACGGCCTTCACGTCGGTGCTCAAGAACGACCCGGGCATGAAGATCCTCGACGCGAAGTACGCGAACTGGAACCGCGATGACGCGTTTCGCACGATGCAGGACTTTCTCACGCGCTTCAAGCATATCGACGCGGTCTGGGCCGCCGACGACGACATGGCCGTGGGCGTGCTCAAGGCGATCGACCAGGCGAAGCGCAGCGACATCAAGATCGTGTTCGGCGGCGCGGGATCGAAGGACATGGTCAAGCGCGTGATGGACGGCGACCCGCTCATCAAGGCCGACGTGTCGTATTCGCCCAAGTTCATCTACGATGCGATCAAGCTGACGGCCGAGGCGCGCTTGCAAGGCAAGTCGCTGCCGGCCACGACGATCATTCCTTCGGTGCTCATCACGAAGGAGAACGCGAAGCAGTTCTACTTCCCGGACTCGCCGTTCTGAGTTTGGGCCCAAGAGAGGGGGAGGATTGGCGATGAAAACCATCAAGGGCCCGGCGATTTTCCTTGCCCAGTTCATGGGCGACGAGGCGCCGTTCGACAGCTTCGCGCACATGGCCGAGTGGGCCGGGCAACTGGGCTACAAGGGCGTTCAGGTGCCTTGCGACCCGCGCCTGATCGATCTCGAGCTAGCCGCGTCGAGCGTTGCGTACTGCGACGAGCTGCGCCAGATTGCCGACGACGCGGGCGTCGTGATCACCGAGCTCTCGACGCATCTGCAAGGGCAGCTCGTGGCCGTGCATCCCGCGTATGACGCGCTGTTCGATGGCTTCGCGGCGCCGCACGTGCGCGGCGATCGCGAGGCGCGCACGGCGTGGGCGATCGGGCAGATGAGGCTCGCGGCGAAGGCGTCGAAGCATCTGGGGCTGGCGGCGCACGTGACGTTTTCAGGCGCACTCGCATGGCCATATCTGTATCCGTGGCCGCAGCGGCCGGCGGGGCTCGTCGAGACGGCGTTCGAGGCGCTCGTGCAACGCTGGCGGCCGATCCTCGACGCGTTCGATGCCGCGGGCGTCGACGTCTGCTACGAATTGCACCCGGGCGAGGATCTGCACGACGGCGTGACGTTCGAGCGATTTCTGGCGGCGGTGGAGGATCATCCGCGCGCGAACATCCTCTATGACCCGAGCCATTTCGTGCTGCAGCAGCTCGACTACCTCGCGTTCATCGACCTTTATCACGCGCGCATCAAGGCGTTTCATGTGAAGGACGCGGAGTTCCGGCCCAGCGGCCGGCAAGGCGTGTACGGCGGCTACAGCGGCTGGGTCGAGCGGGCCGGGCGGTTTCGCTCGCTCGGCGACGGGCAGATCGACTTCGGCGCGATCTTCTCGAAGCTCACGCAGTACGACTATCCGGGCTGGGCAGTGCTCGAGTGGGAGTGCGCGCTCAAGCACCCCCACGACGGCGCGCGCGAGGGCGCCGAGTTCATCCGGCGGCATCTCATCCGCGTGGCCGAGCATGCGTTCGATGACTTCGCGGGCAGCGGCATCGATGCCGCGCGGTTGAGGAATGTGCTCGGACTCTGAAGCGCGGTGTGAGAGGCAATGAAGGGCGCCCGGCGCCCTGCGCGATCTCGCGGGCGGTACGTGAGGCCACTGCGGCCATGTGAAGGCGTGCGCATGCACGGCGGTGCGGATGCGAGATCGCGTCATGCATCGCCCTTTCTGGAAGGAGTGAAGCGATGACGGCAGCGGTGGCACGCAAACTGAGGCTCGGTATGGTTGGCGGTGGCGAAGGTGCGTTCATCGGCGCCGTGCACCGCATCGCGGCGCGGCTCGACGACTGCTTCGAGCTGGTCGCGGGCGCCTTGTCGTCCGATGCGGCGCGCGCGCAGACGAGCGCCGCGGCGCTCGGCATTGCCCGCAGCTATGCCGACTGGCGCGAGATGGCGCGCGCGGAAGGCGCGCGCGATGACGGCATCGACGCCGTGGCGATCGTCACGCCCAACCATCTGCATGCCCCCGTGGCGCATGCATTCATGGACGCGGGCATTCACGTGATTTGTGACAAGCCGCTCGCGGTGTCGCTGGCCGAGGGCGAGGCGCTCGCGCGGCATGCGCGCGAGGCGCGTCTTGTGTTCGCGCTCACGCACACCTACTCGGGCTACCCGCTCGTGCGCCACGCGCGCGAACTCGTCGCGGCGGGCGAGCTGGGTGAGGTGCGCGTCGTGCAGGTCGAATACGCCCAGGACTGGCTTGCCACGCCGCTCGAACGCGACGGCGCGAACCGCCAGGCGAGCTGGCGCACGGATCCGGCGCAGGCGGGGCCAGCGGGTTGTCTCGGCGACATCGGCACGCATGCGTATCAGCTGGCGGCGTTCGTGAGCGGGCTCACGCCCGAATCCATCTGCGCCGAAGCGCACACCTTCGTGCCCGGGCGGCGCGTGGACGATCACGTCCAGGCCATGCTGCGCTATGCGAACGGCTCGCGCGGCATGCTGTGGGCGAGCCAGGTGGCGAGCGGCGCGGAAAATGCGCTGCGGCTGCGGATCTACGGCACGAAGGCGGGACTGGCATTCGACCAGGAGGAGCCCAACGTGCTGTGGTTCACGCCGCAGGGCGGCGCAGCGCAGCGGCTTACCCGCGGCCGCGTGACGGGGGAGGCTGCACGGCACGCGACGCGCGTGCCGCCGGGGCATCCCGAGGGCTATCTGGAGGCCTTCGCGCAGCTCTATCGCGACGTGGCGGCGCAAATTCGCGCATGTGAGGCGGGCGTCGCGCCGCCGCCGGAGAGCCTGTTACTGACCACGGTCGATGATGGCGTGGCCGGGCTGCGCTTTATCGAAGCCGTGCTGGCGAGCAGCGCGGCGAACGGCGCCTGGCGAAGCATCGGCTGACCATGAGACCCGGCCGGCGACGGGGCTCGCCTGGCCATTCGGACGAATTGAGCGTATCGCGCCAGACAGCGAAACTTGAAGCGTGTTTAACCTGCTTCAAAGGAACAGTATGTCTGACGTAATACAGATGAATTACAATGCAGCTTCGAACATCACGCGAAGGAGTTGGGGGATGAGCGCAAGCGCATTGGTACAAGTTCGCATCGATCCGGCGCTCAAGGAGCGCGCGTCGGCGGTGCTTGAAAACATGGGGCTCACCGTTTCGGACGCGGTGCGCATTCTGCTCACACGGGTCGCGAACGAAGGCGCGCTGCCATTCGATTTCGCGGTCGATCCGTCCACGCACGATGCGTGGTTCCGCGCGAAGGTGCGCGAGGCGCTCGAAGACCCGCGGCCGGGCATCGAGGCGGACGAGGTGGAGGCGCATTTCGCGAAGCGGCGCGCGGCGGCGGTGAGCAAGGCGCTCGGGCCGGTGCCGGAAGGCGGTGAATCCCAGGCGCCGCGCGGCGCCCGGCCCCGTCTCGCGCATGTCCGCAAGGGCAAGCCTTGAGGCTCGAATGGTCGCCGCTTGCGAAGGCCGACCGCGAAGCGATATTCGACTTTGCCGTAACCCGGAGCGCGCGCTCGGCCGTCGTCATGGACGAGCACATTGCAGCCGCGGTCCGGCGGCTGCGGCTCTTTCCCGAAATCGGCCGCCACGGCCGCACGACCGGCACGCGCGAGCTGGTCGTGCAAGGCGCGCCGTTTATCGTGGCCTACCGCATCGAGCGCCAGACGCTCAGGATCTTGCGCGTGCTCCACAGTTCGCGGCGCTGGCCGGCCGCCCGTTTTTGACTAGCGAGCCGGCCGGCCGGCCAGCGCGCCGCATTACTGTGCGAGATACACGAACTTGCCGCCGCGGATCGTGCCCAG
>JAITTX010000085.1 GCA_031286755.1 Paraburkholderia sp. | reverse complement strand
TCGGGCCTTTCGCATACCACCCCGTGCCGCCGCTGCGTGCTGCTCGCGCGTGCGGCCGCTACTGGCTTGCGCTCTGGTACGAAACAATGATTCTTTCCAGCGCGGCCCACGTATGCTCGGCCGCGTCCGGCAGATGCAGGAAGCGGCCGTCATGATGCAGGCCGAGCGTTACGCCATACATTTGAAACAGCATCAGCGCCGGGTCGGTGTCCTTGCGCAAATGCCCCTCTTCGATCGCTTGCGAAATCGCCCGCATCAGCGCCGCGCGCCACGTCGTCACGCTCGCGACCAGCGTCTCGCGCACCTGGCTGTCCGCGCGGTCGTCGTACTCGACCGCGCCGCTGATGTAGATGCAGCCGGTCGTGACTTCGTGAATGCGCTTCTCGATCCATCGGGAGAGCATCGCACGTAGACGCGGCAAACCACGCGGTTCGCGCAGGCTCGGAAAGAAGACTTCTTCCTCGAATCTGCGGTGGTACTCGCGCACCACCTCGACCTGCAGGTCCTCGCGCGACCCGAAGTGCGCAAAGACGCCGCTCTTGCTCATCTGCATGCGCTCGGCCAGCAAGCCGATCGTCAGACCTTCCAGTCCGTCGCGGCTCGCGAGGTCGAGTGCTGCATCCAGAATGGCGGCTCGTGTCTGTTCGCCTTTTCGCATAGCTTTATTTACCGTAACGATGAGGCCGGGATGCTCGCGTCCGTTGTTCGCGCCTGACTTTGACGTCTGACATGAACAACCACCGGGAGATCTGGGCCGGAATGAAATCGAACGGCCGTACTATTATTGAAGACAGCCGCTCGCGAAAACAAGAACTTTATTAGAAACCGATTTCTAGCCGGTCCTCTAATTTTCGGATATCGCGCGCCGCGCACAAGCGAACATTTCTCGATTGCAAGCTGGACGATCTGTATGGCAGGCGCACATGCCCCGCGCATGGCGCGGCTAGTCGTAGCCGCCCACGGTGAGCAGCTTCATGGTCGCGCGATAGAACGACCACGCGAGCCAGTTCAGCGCGCGCACGTGCCAGGGCCGCGCCTCGTAGCGGGCCCGGTCGATCTGCGGGGATTCCTCGAATGCGCCCAGGATGGCGTCGCGCAGTTGCAGGATCTCCTCATGCCGCACGAGCAGCACGTTGGCCTCGTTGTTGAGCACGAGGGAGAGCGCATCGAGGTTCGAGGAGCCGACGGTCGCCCAGTTCGAATCGACCACGGCCACCTTCCCGTGCAGCATGGTCTTCTCGTACTCGGCGATCCGCACGCCGGCGCTCAGCAACTGGTGATAGAGAAACGGCACGCCGTAATCGAGCACCGCGAACTCTTTTCGTCCGATCAAAAGCTTGACGGCGACGCCGCGCTCCGCGGCTTCGAGGAGCGCGCGGCGCAGTCGCCGGCCCGGCATGAAATAGGGATTGGCGAGCAACACTTCCTTGCGCGCCTCGCCGATGGCGTCGAGATAGGCCTTCTCGATCGCGCGCCGGTTCACGACGTTGTCGCGCGCGACGAACGCCACGCAGGGCACACGCGCCGCGCGCGGGTCGCGCACGCTCGCGCGCAGGCGCTCGCGCAAGCGCGCGAAAAGACGCCCCGCGGGTCCCGAGCGCACGGCGGGCGCGAGCGCGCGCAATGCATCGTCGACGATCTGCGTCGAGCGATCGATCGTGTGCCCGGTCGGGCGCGGCGCCATATAGCCCGCGCTCGCGGGCACGCCGGGCGACAGCGCGCCAGCCGGCAGCGGCGGCTGATGGCCGAGCCGGATGCGCCGCCATTGCTGCTCGAACGCCACGCGCACGTCCACCACCACGGGCCCGTGCAGCCCGACGGCAAAATCCCAGCGCGGATACGGCAGCGTCTTGCCGTCCTGCTTGAGGTCGTCGATCACGTTGATGCCGCCGCACGACGCGTACTGGTCGTCGATCACGGCGAGCTTGCGATGCGTGCGCGAAAAGCCGAAACGCCCGAAGATGTGCGGGTTGTAGACGCGATGCTCGATACCCGCGGCGAGCCAGGTTTCGAACAGCGCGAGATGGGGCGTGCCGATGCCGTCGGTGATCACGCGCACCCGCACGCCGCGTCGCGCCGCGCGCACGAGCGCTGCGGAAAGCGCCTGGCCGATGTCGTCGTCGCAGAAGATATAGGTTTCGATGGCGACGTCGCGCGTGGCGGCGTCGATGTACTCGACCATGGCCCCGAAGAGGTCCGCGCCCGAGCAGAACAGGCGCACCTGGTTGCCGCTCGTGAAGCGGTAGCGCGAACGGTAGCGCCGGCCCAGCAATGCATCGCGCAGACGCACGACACGCTGCGAGTCGGTGTCGGCGCTGTTTTCTGCGCTGTTTCCGGCACGGTTGCCGGCGCCGCTTTTCGCGCTATCGCCCGCGCTATTATTCACGCGGCTTCCTGCGTCGTTGCCGCGCTCGGTGCCGGATTCGGTGCTGGTGTCGCTCACGTGAGCGCTCCACGAAACGGCTCGAGCCGCCCGGGCAGTTGCAGGATCGCTTCGCGATTCGACCAGGAGAAGCATTGCGCCGCAGCCTCTTCGCAAGGCAGCCATCGATACGCGACATGCTCGCGCGGCGAGAGTGTGACGACCGTGCCCTCTGGCACCTCAAGGCTGAACCAGTGCTCGGTGTTGCGCGTGACGCCCGGCGCATAGCGGTGCCGCCAGACCGGATAGATTTCGTACTCGATCTCGTGCTGCCAGTCGCGCAGCGCGTGCTCGGGCACACCCGGCGCCCCGACGACGATACCCGTTTCCTCGGCCACCTCGCGCGCGGCCGTCGCGGCAAACGGCTCGTCCAGATGGTCCTTCGAGCCCGTCACCGACTGCCAGAAACCCGGCCGGTCGGCGCGCTCGATGATCAAGACTTCGAGCCGTGGCGTATGAATGACGACGAGTACGGATTGCGGAATCTTCGGCGGCTTCTGCATGGCGATAGAGCGCGATGTTGCGTGCTGGGGACGCGCGAGGAAAACGCGCGGCGCTTTAGTAATGAATTTAACGCAAAAAGCAAAAAAGGCGCACGATGCGCCTTTTTTTATGTTGCGTCATGCAAGAGCCGGCTCGCGGCTCATGCATTCGCTGCGGCCGTGCTTACTGCGCCGTCTTCTGCTCGGGCTGACGCAGACGGATGTGCAGCTCGCGAAGCTGACGCTCGTCCACTTCGCTCGGCGCCTGCGTGAGCAGACACTGGGCGCGCTGCGTCTTCGGAAACGCGATCACGTCGCGGATCGAGTCGGCGCCGGCCATCATCGTGACGATGCGGTCGAGACCGAACGCGATGCCGCCATGCGGAGGCGCGCCATACTGCAGCGCATCCAGCAGGAAGCCGAACTTCGCGCGCGCTTCCTCAGCACCGATCTTGAGCGCGCGGAACACCTTGCTCTGCACGTCTTCCTGATAGATACGCACCGAGCCGCCGCCGATTTCCCAGCCGTTCAGCACCATGTCGTAAGCCTTCGCGAGGCAGCGGCCCGGATCCGTTTCGAGGTATTCCAGGTGCTCGTCCTTCGGGCTCGTGAACGGGTGATGCGCGGCCACGTAGCGGTTTTCTTCCTCGTCGTACTCGAACATCGGGAAGTCGATCACCCACAGCGGCTTCCAGCCCTTCTCGACGAGACCGTTGGCCTTGCCGAACTCCGAATGGCCGATCTTCAGGCGCAGCGCGCCGAGGCTATCGTTCACGACCTTCGCGCGATCCGCCGCGAAGAAGATGATGTCGCCGTCTTGCGCGCCGGTGCGCTCGATAATCGCGGCGATCGCGGCGTCGTGCAGGTTCTTGACGATCGGGCTTTGCAGACCGTCACGGCCCTTCGCGGCTTCGTTGACCTTGATCCACGCGAGACCCTTCGCGCCGTAGATGCGCACGAATTCCGTGTAGCCGTCGATGTCGCCGCGCGAGAGCTCGCCGCCCTTGGGCACGCGCAGCGCCGCGACGCGGCCGTCCTTCGTGTTGGCCGGTGCGCTGAACACCTTGAAGTCGACGTCCTTCATGGCGTCGGTCAGCTCGGTGAATTCGAGCTTCACGCGCAGGTCGGGCTTGTCCGAGCCGAAGCGGCTCATGGCTTCCGAGTACCGCATGACCGGGAACTTCGCGTCGAGCTCGACGCCGATCGTTTCCTTGAACACGTGACGCGCCATGTCCTCGAACAGGTCGCGGATCTCCTGCTCGCCGAGGAACGACGTTTCGCAGTCGATCTGCGTGAATTCGGGCTGACGGTCGGCGCGCAGGTCTTCGTCGCGGAAGCACTTGACGATCTGGTAGTAGCGATCGAAGTTCGCCACCATCAGGAGCTGCTTGAAGAGCTGCGGCGACTGCGGCAGCGCGAAGAACTGACCCGCGTTCACGCGCGACGGCACGAGGTAGTCGCGCGCGCCTTCCGGCGTGCTCTTCGTGAGCATCGGCGTTTCCACGTCGATGAAGCCGAGCGCGTCGAGATACTTGCGCACGGCCATCGTCACGCGGTAACGCAGGCGCAGATTGTGCTGCATCTGCGGACGGCGCAGGTCGAGCACGCGATGCGTGAGGCGCGTGGTTTCCGAGAGGTTGTCGTCGTCGAGCTGGAACGGCGGCGTAACCGATGCGTTCAGCACCACGAGCTCGTGGCACAGTACTTCGATCTTGCCGCTCGTGAGGTTCGCGTTGATCGTGCCTTCCGGGCGGTTGCGGACCACACCCTTGATCTGCACGCAGAATTCGTTGCGCACACCTTCCGCGGCCTTGAACATCTCGGCGCGGTCAGGGTCGCAAACCACCTGAACGAGGCCCTCGCGATCGCGCAAGTCGATGAAGATGACACCGCCGTGGTCGCGGCGGCGATGCACCCATCCGCACAGCGAAACAGTTTGGCCCAGCAGCTGTTCGGTCACCAGACCGCAGTATTCAGATCTCATCGACATGATGTTCGTCTTTCGTTATGCATGAATGAACGGGAGCGCCGCTTGCGGCGCGGCGTCCGGTATTAAAGCGGGGGATCGATGGGGCGGCGGGAATTCGCGACCGGCGCGACGACGCCCATCGAAACAATATACTTGAGCGCGGCGTCGACCGTCATGTCGAGCTCGATCACCTCGCTCTTCGGCACCATCAGGAAAAAGCCCGAAGTGGGATTGGGCGTGGTCGGCACGTAAACGCTCACGTGCTCACCCTGCAGATGGTTCACCACGTCGCCGCCCGGAATGCCGGTGAGGAACGCGATGGTCCAGGAGCCCCTGCGCGGGTACTCGATCAGGAGTGCCTTGCGAAAAGCATTGCCGTTGCTGGAAAGCAGTGTATCGGAAACCTGCTGGATGCTGCTGTACAGCGGTCCCACGATGGGGATGCGGCGCACCAGCGCGTTCCACCACACCACCAGCTTCTGGCCGATGAAGTTGTGCGTGAGCAAGCCCACCACAAAGATGAACGCCAACGTGAGGATGGCGCCGAGACCCGGTATCCGCACGTCCGGCCGCCATGCGGTTGGCAGCAGGAGCAGCGTCTGGTCCATCGTGCCGATGACGAGGTTCAGCACCCACAGCGTGATGGCCAAAGGCACCAGCACGAGAAGGCCGGTCAGGAATACCGATTTGAAGGTCGCTTTCTTGATCGTCATGTACACGTCATCCGGACCGCGCGCGACGCGCGGCGCTTGCGCGGCCGGGCTCCGGGAGCCGGGCCGCAAGGTTTCAGGTGGAGCCCGCCGTGCTGGACGCCGGGGTCGCGGGAGCGGCTGCGGGCGCGGCCGCAGGCGTTGCGGCGCTCGCGCCCTCGCCCGCCGGCTTGCTGCCCTCGGACGACGACTCGCCCTCGGCGGATTTCGCGCCGGCTGCGGCGGCGCTCGTGCCGCCTGATTTACCGTTGTTGCCGCCTCGGAAATCGGTGACGTACCAGCCCGAGCCCTTCAGCTGGAAGCCGGCCGCGGTGACCTGCTTGCGAAATGTGTCCGCGCCGCAGCTCGGGCACTGCGTCAGGGGCGCATCGCTGATCTTTTGCAGCGCGTCTTTTTCGAAGCCGCACGACTCGCAGCGATAAGCGTAGATCGGCATGATCTCTTTCCTGATGAAGCGGGTGAATTTCTGAGAAATGCTTGCAAAGCCTTGAATTATAGCCGCAAACGCTCCCTTGGCCCGGTATTTGCCGGGCGCAGTGGGGCGAAAGCGACTCAGGCTTAGTTGGGGGCGGCTTGCGCCCGATCAAGTGTGTGCGCGTGTTTTCACGCGCGGAACGGCGGAGCGGCGCTATCCGGCCTTGTGCGGCGCGGCCGGCGTGCTGTTGCGCTGCCACGTAAGCCAGCGCTCGCGGCCGACGAACACGGGCAGCGAGCCCTCCACGGGCTGGTCATCGAGCAGCGTGAAATACGGCGTCAGGAGCGCGTCGAGCTCGGCGCGCGCGATGCCGAAGGGCGGCCCTTTGGGCGTGTCGCCGAGGAAGAAAAAGCCCGCCAGCAGCGCCCCCGGCGCGAGCAGTTCGGCCATGCGCCGCGCGTAGCGCGGCCGGTGCGCCTTGGGCAGCGCGCACAGGAACGCGCGCTCGAAGACCCAGTCCGCCGCGAACGGCGGCGCGTACGCGTAGAAGTCCGCCTCCTCGACCACATCCGCAAATTCGCCTAGCGCGGCGCGCGCATTCGCCACCGCCGACGGAGCGAAATCGATCGCGCGCACCGTGCGGCCGCGTTCGGCCAGCCAGCGCGCTTCCCATGCATTGCCGCAGCCGGGGATCAGCACGGCGGCGGCGGCATGTGCGGCAGCGAAGGCCTCGAAGGCCGGTTGCACGCCAGCCTGGTCCCATGGCGTGAAGCCACGCTCGAAGCGCTCGTCCCAGAACTCGCGCGCGCCGGGGTCGCGCGTCTCGAACTCGGGCACCTCGCCTGGCTGCCGTGGAAGGGTCGGCTCGCTCATCGTCTCACTCCTCGTCTGCGCTACTTTTTGCCTGCCCGCGACCTCGGCCGCCTCAGCCGCCTCAGCCGCCTCAGCCGCCATAGGCCAGCGTCAGCCATACATGCGTCGCGACCATGCCCACGCCCACCGCCACGCCAAACACCACGAGCCCCTGCAGCAGGCGGTTGGTGCGGCGCTGCTCGGCAAGAATCTGGCGAATGGTGTCGTCGTTGGCGAGATGCGCGGGCTCCTGACGATGCAGCAACGCCTGATGCACGAGGCGCGGCAATTGCGGCAGCGTCTTGCTCCACTGCGGCACCTCGATCTTGAAGCGCTCATACCAGCCGCGCAGGCCGATTTGCTCGGTCATCCAGCGTTCGAGATAGGGCTTGGCGGTCTTCCAGAGATCCAGTTCCGGATCGAGCGAGCGCCCAAGGCCCTCCACGTTGAGCATGGTCTTTTGCAGCAGCACGAGCTGCGGCTGGATCTCCACGTTGAAGCGCCGCGAAGTCTGGAAGAGGCGCAGCAGCACCTGGCCAAGCGAAATATCCTTGAGCGCGCGGTCGAAATACGGTTCGCAGACGGCACGAATGGCGCTCTCGAGTTCCTCGACGCGAGTAGTGGGCGGCACCCACCCCGACTCGATGTGCAACGTGGCGACGCGGTGATAGTCGCGCTTGAAGAACGCCAGAAAGTTCTGCGCGAGATAGTTCTTGTCGAAGTCGGAGAGCGCCCCGACGATGCCGAAATCAAGCGCGATATAGCGCCCGAAATGCGCGGGGTCGAGGCTTACCTGGATGTTGCCGGGGTGCATGTCGGCGTGAAAGAAGCCGTCGCGGAACACCTGCGTAAAGAAGATCTCGACGCCCTCGCGAGCGAGCTTCGGGATGTCGACGCCCGCCGCGCGCAGCTTGTCCACCTGGCTGATCGGCACGCCCACCATGCGCTCCATCACGAGCACATTGGGCGTGCTGAACTCCCAGTACATCTCCGGCACGAGCAACAAATCGAGCCCCACGAAGTTGCGGCGCAATTGGCTGCCGTTGGCCGCCTCGCGCATGAGGTCGAGTTCGTCGTGCAGGTATTTGTCGAATTCGGCCACCACCTCGCGGGGCTTCAGGCGCTTGCCGTCGGCCCACAGGCGCTCGGCCCATACGGCGAGGTCGCGCAGCAGCAGCAGGTCCGAATCGATCACCGGCCGCATGTTCGGGCGCAGCACCTTCACCGCCACCGCCTTGCCCGCATGCTGGCCCGACTTCACCTTCGCGAAGTGCACCTGCGCGATCGACGCGCTCGCCACGGGCACCCGCTCGAATTCGTCGAACAATGTGTCGACGGGCGCGCCCAGCGATTTTTCGATGATGTCGATCGCCATCTGCGATTCGAACGGCGGCACCTGGTCCTGCAGCTTCGCGAGCTCGTTCGCGATGTCGAGCGGCAGCAGGTCGCGGCGCGTGGAAAGCACCTGGCCGAACTTCACGAAGATGGGCCCGAGGCTTTCGAGCGCGAGACGCAGGCGCACACCGGGCGGTTGATCGAACTTGCGGCCAATGGTGGTGATGCGCAGCAATAGCCTGACGCGCCGGTCATTGATCCGGCTCAACATTATTTCGTCGAGACCGAAGCGGACGACCGTGAAAAAGATCTTCAGGAAACGCAGAAAACGCATGTCTTAGTGGCCTGTGGTCTGGCTCGGGCCGCGCGGTGCGGCGCCCGGCGCAGCCGCCGAAGGTGCCGGTTGAATCCCACGCGCTTGTGATTTTTGTTCAAGGCGCTCGATGCGCTTCTCCACGCGCGCCAGTGCGTCGCGCGCGCGTGACAGCTCTGCGTTGAAGCCGTCGAGCTCGGCGCGCCGCACGAGTTGCGGATTTTCGTCGAGCAGATATTCGGTGACGGAGCCGAGCACGTTGCGCCCCGTGCGCAACGCCTGCTCATGCACGGTGCGCGCCAGCGTCGCGACGCGCGAAGCCGGCGCATCGCCAATCAGCTTCGCGAGATCCTCTTCGGGCTCCCAGCGCAGGTGTTCCGCCAGCTTGCCGATGATCTGCGCGAATTCCGCGTCGCCCTCGATCTTCACGTGCTTCATGACGGCTGACTGGCCGCCCTGCACATACGAAGAGAGCGCGCCGGCCGGCAGCGAGAGCGCGACGTCCGCCTGCTGCGCGTCGTGCTCGTCGACTGCGGCAAGGTAGCCGTCGGGCTCCACGAGCAGCGTGAGCACGACTGGCGGACACGACAGGCGCGCCGTCTTGCCGGCGTAGGGAGCGAGGCGGTCGCGAGCCCACGATTCGCGGGCGAGCAGGTGATTGACGGCGGCGGCGAAGGGCTTGGCGGCGAGAGTCATCGGCGTGGAATAAAAGAAACCCGCGCGGGCTCCAGCTCGCGCGGGTTCCTATTGTAGCGTTCGCGCCGTCCGATCGCGCCGCGCCGAGGCCTTGTCCAGATGGCCAGCGGCAGGAGCGTGCGGCCCGGCGGCGCGAGATCAACGCTGCATCAATGCCGGCTCATGCGCACATTCATGGGCGTATCAATGCGATTCGACCTGCTGGATGCCGGCCAGCAGCCAGCCCTCGCCCGAGGTACGCGACTTCGAGAGATTCCAGATCTCGACGAACGGCTCGGCGGCGGAGCCCGCCTCTTCGCGGATCAAGCCGGAGAAGCGCACGCTCGCGAGGTACTCGTTGCCGCGCTCCTCCACCGCCAGCACGTCTGCGTTGAGCTGCACGACGTCGGTCTGATTGGGTTGCGTGCCGCGGGCCGAGAGGTCCACACGAATCTCGGCGAACATCTCGGGCGTGGTGAACTCGCGGATGTCCTCGACGTTGCCCACGTCCCATGCGGCCTGCAGACGCACGAAGTAGACCTTTGCGTTGCGCACGAACGCCTCGGTGTCGAAGCCTGGCGGAACGGGCGGCGCCGTTTCGATCTGCGGCGTGCTGAGCGGGTTGGCTTCAGGCGCGAGATATTGGCCCGTGGACGGCGCCGTATAGCGCGGCTCCGGCTGCTGGAAGCCGCCCATCTGGCTCAGCCCGCCAGCAGGCGGCAGGCCTGCGCTGCCCGTCTGATACGCGGGCTGCGGCCCACGGCGGCGGCTGGTGATTTTGCGGATCACCCAGATCGCGACAAACGCGAGCAGCGCGATCACGATCATGTTCGCCATCATGCTGGCGAACGCGCCGCCGAGGCCAAAGTGCGAAAGCAGCGCCGCGATACCGAGACCGGCCGCGAGGCCCGCGATCGGCCCGAGCCAGCGATTGCGCGCCGGGGCGGGCGCCGGCGCGGGTGTGCCGGGCTGGGCGCGCTGGGCGCCGGCCTGTTGTGCGGGACTGGGTTGCGCGGGCGGCGGCGTGGTGCTGCGCTGCGTGGCCACCGAGGACTGCCGGCCGAAACTGCGGCCGCCGCCCATGCGGCGCGCCTCGGCGTCGAGCGAGGCGAGGCTGCCCGCGACGATCGCGCCAATCACGGCCAGGGTTCCGAACCGCCTGGCCCACGACACTGAAAGCTTTTTGGAAGCAACGCTTCGGGACTCAGACATGGCGGAATTTCCTTTAAAGACAGAGAGTTGGGAACACTAATACTTTGTGCCGACGTGTAAGGCTACCACGCCAGCTGACAAATTGTAATATTTGACGGCGTCGAGGCCGGCTTGTTCCATCATCGTCTTCAATGTTTCCTGATCGGGATGCATGCGGATCGACTCCGCGAGATAGCGGTAGCTATCGGCATCCTGCGCAAAGCGTGCACCCAGCCACGGCAGGACCTTGAACGAGTACACGTCGTAAGCTTTCTTGAGCGGATCCCAGACCTTGGAAAATTCGAGCACGAGCAGGCGCCCGCCCGGCTTGAGCACGCGGCGCATCTCGGCGAGCGCGCCGTCCTTGTGCGTCATGTTGCGCAGGCCGACGGCCACCGTCACCACGTCGAAGTAGTTGTCCGGAAACGGAATCTTTTCTGCGTCGCAGAGCAGCGCGGGCGTGATCACGCCACGGTCGATGAGCCGGTCGCGGCCCACGCGCAACATCGACTCGTTGATGTCGGTGTGCCAGACCTGACCGGTCGGGCCCGCTTTCTTCGCGAACGCCATCGAGAGATCGCCCGTGCCGCCCGCGATGTCGAGCACCCGGGCGCCCGGACGCACGTTGGCCTGGGCGATCGTGAACGCCTTCCAGGCGCGATGCAGCCCGCCCGACATCAAGTCGTTCATCAGGTCGTAGTTCGAGGCGACCGAGTGGAACACGCCGGCCACCTTCTTCGCCTTGTCCTGTTCGTCGACTGTTTCGTAGCCGAAGTGGGTTTTGCTCATCGCGCTCGTCCTTTCGCGGGTCTGACCAGGTCGTGTCCGGGTCTTATTTGATGATGGGTGCGGCGCCTGGGCGCCGCGGCGGGCAGGATCGTAACAGGAAGCGTCAGTGGCAGTGGCCATGCGCGGCAGGCGCCGGCGCCATGGGAGTGTCGCGCTCGACGCCCGCGGCCTCGAGCTTCGCGAAATATTCCGTCCAGAGCGCGTCCTGGCGCGTCGCCAGCTCGTAAAGCTGGTCCCAGGAGTAGATGCCGCTATTGTGGCCGTCGGAGAAAGTGGGCTGCAGCGCGTAGTTGCCGACGGCTTCGAGCGCCGTGATCGTCACTTCGCGCTTGCCCGTTTGCAGTGTTTCCTGACCGGGCCCGTGGCCGCGCGCTTCCGCCGAGGGCGTATAGACGCGCATCAGCTCGAACGGGATGCGGTAGCTCTCGCCGTTCCCGTACTGGAGTTCGAGCACGCGCGACACCGCGTGCACCACGATGCCGGTCGGCACCGGCGTATCGGATTTCAGTCCACTCATGATTGTTTCTATTCCTCCCTCTGCGTCGCCGGCGCGGACAGGCGGCCCGCCCTGTGCTCAGGCGAGCGCCTGCTCGATTTCCTGACGCACCGCGTCGCGCAGCAGCGTTGCCTGCGCGCGGCGCTGCCCGAGCATGGCCTCCGAGACCGTGCGCTGGCGCGGCGCCCACACCGGCAGCGGAAAATGCGCGTCGTTCGTGAAGCGCGGAATCACGTGCCAGTGCACGTGCGGCACCTGGTTGCCAAGGCTTGCGAGATTCACCTTCGATGGCTGCATCACGCGGCGCAGCGCGCGCTCGACCGCGTAGACCGCGCGCATCAGATGTTCCCGGTCCGCGGCGCCCAGATCCGAGAACTCGGCGACATGCGCATTCCAGATGACCCGGCAAAAGCCGGGATACTCGGCTTCGGTGGTCGCGAGCACGACGCGCATGCGCTCGTCTTCCCACAGTACATCGCCGCCTTCCTCATTGCAGAATACGCATCCCATCGTCGTCCTCGAACCCGTGTTACGGAAAAATTTACGCTGCCATTAAACCAGCACGCGCTCGATCCCGCCATTGTTCGCCTTCTGAACGTAGTCCGCCATCCAGTTTTCGCCCAGCATGTGTCGGGCCATTTCCACCACGATGTAATCGGCTTCGATGTTGGCGTCCTCGTTGTACCGCGACAGCCCCTGGAGGCACGACGGGCAGCTCGTCAGAATCTTCACATCCTGCGTGCTCCCCTGCCCGCCCGCTTCCTGCTGCGTGGCCGGCTGCACTCCATTCGCCCCATTGCCAACGATCGGAATGCCGCGCAGCTTCGCCGCGCCCTTGCGGATTTCCTCTTCTTTGCGGAAGCGCACCTGCGTGGAAACGTCCGGGCGCGTCACGGCGAGCGTGCCCGATTCGCCACAGCAGCGGTCGTTCTTCTCGATCTTGTAGCCGTCATGTTCGGAACCCATCAGTTCGTTGACAAGCTTGACCGGGTCAATCGTCTTGATCGGCGTGTGGCACGGGTCGTGATACATGTAGCGCGTGCCCGTCACGCCATCGAGCTTGATGCCCTTCTCGAGCAGGAACTCGTGAATGTCGATGATGCGGCAGCCCGGGAAGATCTTGTCGAATTCATAACCGGCGAGCTGGTCGTAGCAGGTGCCGCACGACACCACCACCGTCTTGATGTCGAGGTAGTTGAGCGTGTTCGCCACGCGATGGAACAGCACGCGGTTGTCCGTGACGATCTTCTCCGCCTTGTCGAACTGACCCGAGCCGCGCTGCGGATAGCCGCAGCACAGATAGCCCGGCGGCAGCACGGTCTGCACGCCCGCTTCCCAGAGCATCGCCTGGGTGGCAAGACCGACCTGCGAGAACAGGCGCTCCGAGCCGCAACCCGGGAAATAGAACACCGCCTCCGTATCCACGTTCGTGGTCTTCGGATTGCGGATGATCGGCACGATCTTGTTGTCCTCGATGTCGAGCAGCGCGCGCGCCGTCTTCTTCGGCAGGTTGCCCGGCATCTTCTTGTTGACGAAGTGGATCACCTGCTCGATCACGGCCGGCTTGCCCGTGGACGCGGGCGGATGCGCCGTCTGCTTCTTCACGACCTTCTTGAGGAGGTCGTTGCCGAGGCGCTGCGCCTTGTAGCCCACGCCCATCATCGCTTCGCGCGCGAGGTTGATGGTTCGCGGGTTGGTGGCGTTCAGGAAGAACATGCCCGCTGCGTTGCCCGCGTTGAACTTCTTCTTGCCCATCTTGCGCAGCAGGTTGCGCATGTTCATGGTCACGTCGCCGAAGTCGATCTTGACCGGGCACGGCGTCACGCACTTGTGGCAGACCGTGCAGTGGTCGGCCACGTCGTTGAACTCGTCCCAGTGCTTGATCGACACGCCGCGGCGCGTCTGCTCTTCGTACAGGAACGCCTCGACCAGCAGCGAGGTCGCGAGAATCTTGTTGCGCGGGCTGTAGAGCAGGTTCGCGCGCGGCACGTGCGTCGCGCACACGGGCTTGCACTTGCCGCTGCGCTGGCAGTCCTTCACCGACTCGGCAATCGCGCCGATGTCGGACTGCTGCATGATCAGCGACTCGTAGCCCATCAGGCCGAACGACGGCGTGTAGGCGTTGCGCAGGTCGGCGCCGTCGAGCAGCTTGCCCTTGTTGAAGCGCCCTTCCGGGTCGACGCGTTGCTTGTAGGCGCGGAACTCGGCGATCTCTTCGTCGGTGAGGAATTCGAGCTTCGTGATGCCGATGCCATGCTCGCCCGAGATCACGCCGTCGAGCGAGCGCGCGAGCTTCATGATGCGCGCGACCGAATGGTGCGCGTCCTGCAGCATTTCGTAGTTATCCGAGTTGACCGGAATGTTGGTGTGCACGTTGCCGTCGCCGGCGTGCATGTGCAGCGCCACGAACACGCGGCCGCGCAGCACCTTCTTGTGGATTGCCTGGGCTTCGTCGAGGATCGGCTCGAATGCGCCGCCGTTGAAGATCTGGCGCAACTCCGCGCGAATCTCCTGCTTCCACGAGATGCGCACCGTGCGGTCCTGGGTGACGTGGAACACGGTGGCGTCCGGCTGCGCGTCGCTGCGGTCGGCGAACTTTTCCGCCAGCGCTTCGTAGCCCAGTTGCACGAGATAGTGCTGCGCCTCGCGCAGCGGCATGTCGAGCTTCTCGCCCACGAAGGTCCAGCGCTCGCGCACGCGCTTGAGCAAGTCGAGCGCCTGCTGCACGCGATCTTCGAGCAGTTCCGCCGACGGGATCTCATTGGCGTCGTCAGTCTTGCCGAGCGGGAGCTTGCCTTCCTTGAAGAACGCCTCGAGCGCGTCGATCAATTGCAGCTTGTTCTTGATCGACAGCTCGATGTTGATGCGCTCGATGCCGTCCGTGTACTCGCCCATGCGGTTGAGCGGGATCACCACGTCTTCGTTGATCTTGAACGCGTTGGTGTGCTT
>JAITTX010000052.1 GCA_031286755.1 Paraburkholderia sp. | reverse complement strand
CGCCTCGCCGCGCAGGCGCAAAGCTACGACCCGCGCGTGCTCGCCCGCATCCGTCACGGCGAAGCGGCGAGCGCCGCGGACTACCTCGACCTGCTCGCGGCGCGCGCGGCGGCCATCGCGCAGGCGCGCGCCGCGCTTGCGGGCTTCGATGCGTTCCTCATGCCGACCGTGCCGATCGTCCCGCCCGCCATCCACGCGCTGGAAACCGACGCGACGCACTTCGCGGCCACTAACGCGCTGGTGCTGCGCAATCCGTCGCTCGTGTATTTTCTGGACGGCTGCGCGGTGTCGCTACCGTGCACCCCGGCCGGCGAGGCGCCGGTGGGCATCAGCGTCGCGGGGCTCGCGATGGCGGATACGCGCGTGCTGGAGATCGCGCAGGCGATGGAGGACGCGTTCCGGCAATGAGGCCGGCCCGCGCGAACGCCGCGCGGCGCGGCCCACGCGCCGCTGATTCGTCCGCTGCTTCGTCCCGCTATTTCGCCCCGCTACTGCGCCCCGCTACTGCGCCCCGCCCTGCAAGAAGCTCTGCGCGAGCTGCTTCCACAGGTGATCGGCGGCCGGAGACAAGCGGCGGCCCACGCGCGTCATCATCTGGCTGGCGAAGCCGGCCGCAATCGGATGATCGATGGGCACCGCGACCAGTTCGCCCAAGTCGATGCCCCGGCGCGCGGTGATCGACGACATGAAGGCCACGCCGAGGCCCGCGGCCGCGAGCGTCTGCGCCGTGTTGAAGAGGTCCACGCGGTACGCGGGCATCACGGTCAGGCGCACGTCGTCGAGCAGCGACTGCACGAAGTGCTGCACGCCGAACGCCTCGGTCATGAAGATGAGGCGCTCGCGCGCGAGCTCGGCGGGCGGCACGCGGGCCATGCGCGCGAAGCGGTGCGAGGGCGCCACCACGGCGCACAGCGGCCGCGCCGCGAACGGATGAATGCGCATGGCCGGGTCTTCGGCCGAGCGCGCGCACAGGCCGATATCGACGATGTCGTCGCGCACCAGCGCAAGCACGGCCGGCGTCGGCCCCGAGCGGATCTCGACGAGGATGTCGGGGTAGGTCATCGAAAAACGCTGCAGCGCCCGCGCGATCAGATTGCCGATGAAGCCCTCGCCCACGCCGAGCGCGACGCGCCCGCGCTTCAGGTGCCGGTACTCCTCCAGACGCGCGATCAGGTCGCGCTCGCGCCGCTGGCCGTCGCGATAGTGATCGATGAGCACCTGGCCGATCTCGGTCACCACCACCTGGCGCCCGCGCCGCTCGATCAGCGGGAAACGCAGCTTGCGCTCCAGCGCCGCCACCTGGCGGCTGATCACCGAGGCGTTGACGCCCAGCGCGTCGGCCGCCATGCGCACGCCCCCGCTAGCCGCGATCTCGGCCAGGTAGCGCAGCGAGCGCTCGCCGATTTCGTCGATCCATCCGCCCGTCGGCGCGCCGGCGCCGCCGCCCTGCTCGCCCATTCCGCCCATTCCGCCCGTCCCGCTCATCGTCGCCATCGCACCCATTGCCCTCATTCCCCCCGGCGCCGCCATTCCACACGGCCACGGCTTGCGTGGCCCACCGGATTGTTGACCTGAAAGCAACATTTTCGGCGCGTTTCTGTCATGGGTCGAGTATTTCGTCGGTGCAATACTCGGCGCTGCACGCGCAAACGGCCCCCCCAGGCCCCGCGCGCCGCCTCACAAAATCCGGCGCCCCAAGCGTCCAAACCAATATCAGGAGCCACCACCCCATGAGCGAAAGCCGTGAAAACCGTTATTGCGAAGTCGCCGACCTGGCCCAGGCCCGCGAGCAACTCGGCGAGATCCGTCATCACATCCACCAGCACCCCGAGCTGTCCTACGAGGAAGCCAACACCTCGGCGTTCGTCGCGCAACAGCTCGAATCGTGGGGCTATGAGGTGACGCGCAATGTCGGCGGCCATGGCGTCGTGGGCTCGCTGAAGGCGGGCACGAGCGCGCGCAGGGTTGGGGTGCGCGCCGACATGGACGCGCTGCCGATCCAGGAGCAAACCGGCCTCGACTACGCGAGCATCCACGACGGCAAGATGCACGCCTGCGGCCACGACGGCCACACCACCGTCCTGCTCGGCGCGGCGCAGCAGCTCGCAAAGACGCGCAATTTCGACGGCACCGTGCACCTGATCTTCCAGCCCGCCGAGGAAGCGGGCTCGGACAGCGGCGCCGTGCGCCTGATCGCCGACGGCCTGTTCGAGCGCTTCCCCTGCGAAGCCATCTTCGGGCTGCACAATCACCCGGGCGTGGCGGCCGGCACCTTCGGCTTTCGCAGCGGCGCGCTGATGGCCGCCTGCGACACCGTCAAGGTGCGCGTGACGGGCCGCGGCGGCCACGCCGCGCGTCCGCATCTGGCGGTCGACCCCGTGCTGGTGGGCAGCAGCATCGTGATGGCGCTGCAATCGGTGGTGTCGCGCAACGTCGATCCGAACGAAGCAGCGGTGATCACCGTGGGCTCGTTCCGCTCCGGCTTCGCGCCCAACGTGATTCCCGAGGACGCCGTGCTGGAAATGAGCGTGCGCTCGTTCTCGCCGGCCGTGCGCGAGACGCTCGAAACGCGCATCCGCGCGCTGGTCGAAGCCCAGGCGCAGTCCTATGGCGCGAGCGCGGAGATCGACTTCATCCGCGGCTATCCGGTACTCGTGAACAGCGAGGCCGAGACCGCGTTCGCGCGCCAGGTGGCCGAGGAGCTGGTCGGGCCGGAGCACATCATCGACCCGTTCCCGCCCATCGCGGGCAGCGAGGACTTCGCGTACTACCTGCAGCAGCGCCCCGGCTGCTTCGTGCGCCTCGGCAACGGCGAAGGCCAGCCGATGCTGCACAACGCCCGCTACGATTTCAACGACGAGAACCTCACCATCGGCGCGGCGTTCTGGACGCGTCTCGTCGAGCGCTTCCTGAGCGAGGCGCGCGCATGAGCATCGCAACCCAACCGCTCGCGCGCGAAAACGCGCAAGCGCCCGAGCCCGCCGGGCCCGACATGACGCCGGGGCAGCAAAGAAAGATCGTGGTGGCGGCCGTGATCGGCAATCTGCTCGAGTTCTTCGACTTCACCGTCTACAGCTACTTCGCGCTCACCATCGGCAAGCAGTTCTTTCCCGCCGACGACCCCGTCATGTCGTCGCTGCTCGCCTTCGCCGTGTTCGCCGTGGGCTTCGTGATGCGTCCGCTCGGCGGCATCGTGCTCGGCCGCTATGCGGACCGCGCCGGGCGCAAGCCCGCGCTCACGCTCACGATCCTGCTGATGGCGATGGGCTCGGCGGCCATCGGCCTCGCGCCCACCTATGCGCAGATCGGCGTGGCCGCGCCGGTGCTGATCGTGCTCGCGCGGCTCCTGCAAGGCTTCGCGCAAGGCGGCGAATTCGGCGCCGCCACCGCGACGCTGCTGGAGATGGGCGGCAAGGCCAACCGGGGTTTTCGCGCCAGCTGGCAGCTCGCGAGCCAGGGCGCGGCGGCCCTGCTCGGCTCGGGTCTGGCGGCGAGCCTGGGCTTCCTGCTTTCGTCCGAAACCATGCATAGCTGGGGCTGGCGCATCCCGTTCCTCGTCGGCACGCTGATCGCGCCGGTGGGCATCTATCTGCGCCGGCACATTCGCGAAGAGCCGCCCGCCGCGCACACCGTGGCCAGCCGCGACGACCCGAAGCGCGGCCTCTACGTGCGCAACTGGTTTCTCACGATCTTCGCGATCATGGGCATGTCGGTTTCGACCTACGTGATGATGTATTACATGCCCACCTACTGCATCCAGTACCTGGGCTTGCCGCCGAAGATGTCGATGCTGGCGGGCGTGGCGTCGAGCACCATTTCGCTCGTGATGTGCCCGATCTACGGCGCGTGGTCCGACCGCATGGGCCGGCGCAAGCCGCTCACGATCATCGGCCGCGTCGCGCTGATCGTGCTGCTGTATCCGGCGTTCTGGATCATGACGCACTTTCCGTCGCTGCCGGTGGTGCTCGTGACGCTGATCGTGCTGATGCTCTGCTACACGATGGGCTCCGCGCCCGCGTATGCGCTGATGCCCGAGAACTTCCCCAAGCATCTGCGCGCGGGCTATATGTCGAGCGCGTATGCGATTGCGGTCTCGGTGTTCGGCGGCACCTCGCAACTCGTGGCCGGCTGGCTGATCCGCGAGACGGGCAGCAAGATGGCGCCCGCGTGGTACATGATCGGCTGCGTGCTGATTTCGCTGATTGCCGTGTCGATGTTCGAGGAAACGGGGAACAAGGCGCTGGATTGAGGGCGAGACCCTATCGCACTCGATACGGCACTCGATAAAAAGCCGCTGGAATCGCACGATTCCAGCGGCTTTGAATTTCGTGGCGGCGGCGTCCATTTCCCCATGGCTCGGCCGCTTTCCCTTCGCTCTAATTGCCCCCTTCGCTTTTCGACTCGGCCGTATCGCTCGGATATTTCGCCTGCCCGTAGCGAATCAGCAAGACGCCCAGCGCAATCAGCACGATCGCGCCCGCCGACGCCAGCAAGTGCAGTTCCGTATTCGATCCCGAGCGAAGAATCAGATCTCGCGCGATCGACACCATGGCGATGTAAAGCGGAAAGCGCACCGGCAATTGCCCGGCCTTCAGGTACTGCCCGACCATCGCGAAGACTTCCAGGTAGAGGAACATCAGCAGCAGGTCGGTCAGCGTGACGCCATCGGAATTCACCATCCGCCAGATCAGATGGACCATCGCCGCAACGGTGCCGATGCCGATGATCCCGAGGCCGAACAGCTCCGCAAGCTCCATCGCGCGCTCGAGACGTCCCTTGATCGCCTTTTGCAAGGCGCTCTCGTATTTCATGTTGCTTCAATCCATTGAATAGCCCATCGGAACGCAGCATCGTAACGCGAGACGATGACGTTCAAGACGTCGTGCCGGCAAGGCGCGCTCGCGAGGCGCCTCGGCCCGCGCGCCGGGCTTTGATGGGCGAAATGTAGCGCGAGCGCAACGCTCAACGGGCGCGTGAGCTACAAATCGGGGTTTTGTGCGCCAGCGGCCCGCTCTTTCCTTGCTTTCTTTTGGGTTAACCCTATAATAGGGTTAACCCTTAGGTAACCACCCTGGACAAACGAGGACATCATGGCAGCGCTCATCGCGGCAATTTCGTCTACCGCAACTCACGCTTTCGAAGCAGTTGGCCGTATTAGCATGAAGGCACTCAATCGCCATCTGGAATACTGCGAACTGCTCGCAGAAGCGCAACGCCGCTACTAAATCGCCGCTCAGCGAAATCTCCGGTCTCAAGCGCAATACGCCGCGCGCGCCTATGGGCTTGCGCTGCGGCTGCGCCGGACCGGCGCAGCCGTGCCCGCTTCCGGGCGCAGGTTGTTTTTGACGCCCTTCCCGGGCACGCCTTAGCGTGCCCGAAGAGCCGCGCAAAAAGACAGCGCTATCTCACGCAACCGGCATGAGATCGGGCTGCGCCTGCGTGTTCACGCACCATGCCACCGCATCCGTGACGATGCTGGCGAGCGTGCGCGTGCCGTCGACGGTCAAGGTCAGCGGCTCGGCCACGGGCGGCTCCAGCGCGGCGAACTGGCTTTCCACCAGCGAAGCCGGCATGAAATGGGCCTCGCGCTGCGCCACCCGCCGCAGCGCCTCCGCCTGCGGCAAGTCGAGAAACACGAAGCCGAGCGACGCCGTGGCCGCGCGCAGCCGGTCGCGGTAGCGCTCCTTGAGCGCGGAACAGGCCAGCACCGCCCGCTCGCCCCGGCTGGCGACGCGCTCCAGCTCGGTGGAGAGCCGGTCGAGCCAGCCCGCGCGGTCTTCGTCGGTGAGCGGAATGCCGCGCGCCATCTTGTCGACGTTCGCTTGCGGATGGAACGCGTCGCCTTCGATCAGCACGCCGCCCACGCGCTCGGCGAGCGCCTGCGCCACACTGCTCTTGCCGCAACCCGCCACGCCCATGACGACGAGGGAAGCAATTTGCCGAGTCATGTTGAATCTCCCTGAATGTCGAGATAGCGCTATCTCAGGTTCACGAAAAAAGTGCGCCATCGCGTGCAATCATGATACCGCATCAATAAGGGGCACTACCCTTGCACGGGGCGCGAGACAGCGCTATCCTAAATCGATCATGGCGACATCGACACTCAGGAAAACCCGCAGCACCGGCCGCCCCACGCTGGAAGAAGTCGCCCGGCGCGCCGGCGTGAGCACGATCACGGCGTCCCGCGCCTTGCGCGGCGTGGGTTCCGTGGGGCCCGAGTATGTGGAGCGGGTCAAGGCCGCCGCCGCCGCGCTCAATTACGTCACGAACCCCGCGGCGCGCGCGCTCGCCTCCTCGCGCAGCGACGCCGTGGCCGTGGTGATCCCTTCGATCTCGAACGCGGTGTTCGTGGACGTGCTCGAGTCGATTCACACCGTGTTGCGCCCGCGCGGCTACGAAGTGCTGATCGGCAACTCGCATTACTCGCGCCATGCGGAAGAAGACCTGATCCGCCATTACCTGGCGTCGCCGCCCAGCGGCCTGATCGTGAGCGGCTTCGACCGCACGGAAAGCGCGCGCCGCCTGATCGACGCGAGCGGCGTGCCCTGCGTGCGCATCATGGAGCTCGATGAAACCGCGGGCGTGCCCTGCGTCGGCTTCTCGCAGGTGCGGGCCGGCGCGGCGGTGGCCGGGCACCTGGTGGCGCGCGGCTGCCGCCACATGGCATTCGTGGGCGCCCAGCTCGATTCGCGCACTCTGCAGCGCGGCGAGGGCTTTCGCGAGGCGCTGCGGCGCCAGGGCCTCTATGACCCCGATCTCGAAGTGCTCACGCCGTCGCCGTCGTCGATCGGCCTGGGCTGCGACCTGTTCCGGCAACTGCTGCAACGCCGGCCCGACGTGGACGGCATTTTCTTCGGCAACGACGACCTCGCCCACGGCGCGCTGTTCGAGGCCCGCCGCCAGGGCATCGAGGTGCCGTCCCGGGTGGCGATTGTCGGCTTCAACGATCTGGCCGGCGCCGCCGATTGCGTGCCGCGTCTGACCACGGTGCGAACGCCGCGCGCGGAAATGGGGCGCGTGGCGGCCAATCTGCTGCTGGCCATGATCGATCGCGAGCCGATTGCAAAGCCGGCGGTCGATCTGGGCTTCGAGCTGGTGGTGCGGGAAAGCGCTTGAGAGAAAAATGCGGGAAAATACGGGAAATGAACTGCCGTCATGCAGGCAGCGCATTCGGGAAGTGAAACGGGGCAAGAAAGGGGGCAAGAAACCACTTGACTTGGCATCAGGTACCGCGTACCGTCGTGCACCAAAGTCAAGTGCTTGATTGCTCATCATTTGCCGCCATCCGCGGCTCTCGTTGACCTCTCCTTTTTGATTTTTTATTCGCCCTTTTTCGAGGGCGTACATCTTCATTCGTCTGTTTTAAGGAATAACTAGTGGAAACCGGTACCGTCAAATGGTTTAACGACACCAAGGGCTTTGGCTTCATCACGCCGGACAAGGGCGGCGACGACCTGTTCGCCCACTTCTCGGAAGTGCGCGGCACGGGCTTCAAGACGCTCGCAGAAGGCCAGAAGGTCAGCTACGAAACGAAGCGCGGCCCGAAGGGTCTCCAGGCTTCGAACATCACGCCGCAGTAACGCTTTATGGATCGCGCCCCTCCTTCCGGGTGGGCGCGATTCTCTCGCCTTGCCGTGGCGCCTGCGCGCCACGCTTGCCAGCCATGTTTTCCCGCATTTGCGCGCCCGCAGGCTAAAGGCGCGTGTGGTGTGCATGGCTCGCCCGGTCTTCACGCTCGCGACTCGATATCGGATTCCCGCCAGCCGGCAGTGAGCCCGATGTGCTCATCGACAGTATCAAGCGAGCGCATTTCCCAGGAAATCTGGAACCCTGATGAATCGTCAGGGGACGGCCGGGTTTCGACGCGCGAGGCGCCGTGGCCTCGCGGCCCGGGTTCGCACCCCGCCGCTTTCGGCGCTGGCGCGAAAGGTGCGGAAGGCGCAAAATGCGCCGGCCCACACTCAACATCATCCCGCGTGCAAGCACAGCAATGGCTGTGACCGGCGATCTTCGCCGGCATCTTGCATCGCGCGGCATTACGCTCTTTGGAGGCATTGATTTGGCAAAAGAAGAACTGCTGGAACTAGACGGGGTTGTCGACGAAGTACTGCCGGACAGCAAATACCGCGTCACGCTCGAAAACGGCGTGGTCGTGAACGCCTATGCATCGGGCCGCATGCGCAAGAATCACATTCGCATTCTTGCCGGTGACCGGGTCACGCTGGAATTGTCGGTCTACGACCTCTCGAAAGGACGGATCAACTTCCGCCACAAGGACGAGCGCGCGCCCACCGGACCGCGCCCCGCCATGCGCCGCCGCTAAAGCGCGCAAGGGCCCCAAGACGCACGCGGGCGCGCCTGCATGGCGCGGCGCTGCGTTTGCCCGGCGGCCCGTTCAATGAAGTCCTGAAATGCTCCGACGATTCGCGCGCCCCTGCGCTTCGGCGGCGCTAAAACACGCGGCTATCAGGCGCCGCCGCGAGACGGCTTGCCGTGGCGCGCGATGAACCGGTCGAGCTGGCTCGCGAACGCCTTGCTGTCGCGCGCGCTGAAAGGCGCCGGGCCACCGGTGTCGATGCCCGCATTGCGCAATTGATCCATGACGTCGCGCATCGTCAAGCGCTCCTGAATATTTTCACGCGTGAACCAGTTTCCGCGCGGATCGAGCGCGTGCGCGCCCCGCTCCAATACCGCGGCGGCAAGCGGTATGTCCGCGGTGATCACCAGGTCGCCCGGCGCGACGAGTTCGACGATGCGCGCATCGGCCACGTCGAAACCGGCCGACACCTGAATCGACTTGATGAAGGGAGACGGCGGCGTGCGCAAATACTGGTTGGCAACCAGCGTCACCTGGACTTCGGCTCGCCGCGCGGCCCGGAACAACATGTCCTTGATGACGGCGGGACAAGCATCAGCGTCGACCAGCACTTGCATTCGGGCAATTCCAGAAGATTATCGGGCGATTATATCGTCAGCGATGTTTCGCCTGTGCCGCCAGCAATTCCCGATGGCGTGCTTCGGTTTCGTCGTCCGCGGGGAACATGCACTCCAGGCGTAATTCCTGTGCCGCCACGTTCTGCGGCGCACCCACGGTCGTGACCATCGAGAAATATCGGAGCACGACACCCTCGTGAATGAATCCCAGCGCAATGACGGGCATCGTGTGCGCGGCCGACAGCCCGTGATGCGTTCGCCAGTCGCGCGGCACGTCGGGATAATCAAGCAGTTCATCGAGCAGGCGCCGGGTGCCGGCGTCGACCACGTGACCCACCGACTCCCGGTGCACGCGTTGCAGCAGGCTGCGCGCGACCGCGTCCCAGTCGGCCACGAATGGCCGCATGCCCTGAGGATCGAAGATCAGGTGCAGCATGTTGCGCGGGCCCGCGCGCGAAGCCATGTCGATGAAACAGCCGAAGAAACGCGGCGCGGCGTCGTTGGTCATCAGCACGTTCCAGTGACGATCCATCACGATCGCCGGAAACGGCTCGTGCTGGCGCACGACCCGCTCGAGCGCGTGAACGACGCCCTGCATCTCCTCTGCGTTCCATGGCGCCTCCGAATACATGGGCGCGTAGCCGGCGGCCAGCAGCAGCGCATTGCGCTCGCGCAGCGGCACGTCGAGCGTCTGCGCGAGGGTCAGCAGCGTATCCCGGCCCGGCACGCTGCGCCCGCTTTCGATGAAACTGATCTGCCGCTGCGAGATGCCGGCCTCCAGCGACAGATCGAGCTGACTCACGCCACGCGCATCGCGCCAATAGCGCAGCAAGTCGCCGAGTTCGCCCGGCGGCGCTTTCGGAGCGGGACGGGTGGCGTTCATCGGCTTCTCCTTCTCCCAATCGATGTGGATGAACAAGCGTCCTTCAGGCTGCATTCGCACGCCAGACGTACGACTCGAACTGGGCTTCGAGCGGCGGCTGGGTGACGCTGGCGGCATAGTTCGTGATCGTCGATGCGGCCACGACCGCGATGACCTCGAGTATCTGCCCGGTGCTGAATCCCGCCTCCAGGAAGCGTTGCTGGTCCGCCTCGGAAAGGCGGCCACGCTTTTCTATCAGCGCGCGCGCCAGAGCCGATAGCGCGGCCAGTCCGGCGTCATCGGGCAGGACGCCGCGCCGGATCGCCTCGACATCGGCGGGATGCACGCCTTCCTTCAACGCGAGCGCCGTGTGAAACGCGACGGGCCACGCGCTTGCGTTCGTGACCGCGTTGGTCAGCAACAGCGTCTGAATCTGCGGCTCGGTCAAGCTGCTCGCATGCACGCGCTCGAACAACCCGGCGAAGCCGTTGATGAGCACCGGCGAGCCGGCCATGGTGCCCGCGATATTCGGAATCAGGCCGAACACCTGTTGCAGATGCTGGAGCACGGGCTGCGATTGCTCGGGAGCGGAGTCGATCGTGTGAACGGGATAGCGGGACATGATATCTCCTTGGCGGTGAGCGCAACCGGAATGGTGGCGCGACAGCCAAAGAGTAGGAGCGCCCGGTCGAGACGCCAATTACACGCGATGTAATCGTCTGGCGGCGAGGCACGGCAATCGCGTGCACTCGTCGCGCAGGCATTCAGCGGCGCTCGCTAATCGGGCCCTCGGCATCCACGCGCCCGACGGCGCCGGCCGCGCCGCCCACGTTGATCGGGCCCCGCGCGTCCAGATCGCCGTGCACGACCAGCGGACCGTGCACGGTAAGCGGGCCGTAAAACGTGTTTGCTCCGGAGCGCCGGTCCACCGCGGGATCGTCGGCGGAAATCCGCTCGACCCTGGCCGCCTTGATAGGCCCGGCAGCGTGGATGTCACCGGCCACCATCAACGGACCGTCGACGGTCAACGGCCCGCGCACGACGAGCGACCCCGTGGTGCTGAGCGGTCCCGTGGCAACGGGCTCCGCATACGCGCCAGCGCAGCAGAAGGAAGACGCGAGCAGAATCGCGCAAACCGCCGCGCGCGGCACCCGCTTCGATGTAGTGCTCATTTCGGACCTCGTGATGAAGCGTTTCACGCAGGCTTCCGGTGGAGCAACTTGCGCGCCCGCCAACCGTCCGCTCATTCGCGGCGAGCCGCTGCCTTTCGAGCCGCCATCGCCTACGGTCGCGACAGCAAGCTCTCCGAAAGATAGTCGAGCAATGCCGCAACGCGCGCGGGACGAAAGACTCGGGACGGCGTCACCAGACTCAGATAAATCTGCGCAATCTTCCATTCCGGCAGGACCTCGACCAGATCGCCGCGCGCGAGCGCCTCCGCTACGACAAACTCCGGCTGCAGCGCCATTCCCATGCCGGCCAGCAACGCGGGTATCAACGACTCGGCATTGTTGGTGCGCATGCGGCTGTCGATCGTCACGCCGCATTCCTCACCGGATGCATGCTGGAAACGCCATGACAGCATCGCCGAATGACTCGCGTAGCTGAAACAGGCGTGGTTTTCGATTTCCCGAGGGTGAATGATGGGCTCATGTTGAGCAAGGTACGCCGGGCTTGCGACCAGCATGCGGCGTATGACGCACAGATTGCGTGCCCGCATCGACGAATTTTCGGGCGCTGCAATGCGAATCGCCACGTCGAAGCCGCCAGCCAAAACATCGACTACGGCATCATCGAACGAAACGTCGAGATTCACATCCGGATAGCGGGCGAGAAACCCCGGCATGAGCGGCGCGACATACTTGAGACCGAACGACATGGGCGCGGAGATGCGCAGCAACCCTTTGGGCACCCGCGAGTGCGCTGTGGTCTCCGCCTCGATCAATTCCCCCTCTCTAACGATGTTCCTGGCTCGCTCCATCACGAGCTGACCGGTTGGTGTGAGAGAGATGCGCCGCGAGGTCCGGTATAGAAGCGTCGTGCCAAGCCGCCTTTCGAGCCGGATGATCGCTTTGGACACCGTGGGCTGCGACATGCCGAGTGTTTCGGCCGCTTTCGCGAAAGAGCCTGTTGTGGCCACACGCGCGAAAATCGCCCAAGCCTCGAGATCCGGAAGATTCTGCATTCAATTGTTCTGACTGAGTGGCCTCCACGGGTCCTGCTGGCCGGAGTTGACCAGTCGGCTCGCCACCTGCAGCGGTTATTCGACACCTCCACACGAATGCGGAGCGCTTGTTTGAGTAATGTTATCGGACCGGAAGCCAACTACGAATAGAACAATTGGAATAGAAGCCATTCCATATTTATGGCCTCATGGCGGCGTTCCGGATCTGAAATGCAAAGGCCCGCTATTTAAACCACGATCCGGATTTCAATTAATCGCCGCGCAGTTCGAAGCCGCACCTCATCCGGCATCACGCCCGCCCCGGTATCGCGCTACCATGTCATCTCTCTTCGTGTCATTTCAAACGAATGGCATTGCCGCCATTCGGCTTTCCATGCAAATACTCCCTGACCTCGAAGCGTGGGCCATCTTCGCGCGCGTGCTCGAAACCGGTTCGTTCGCCAAGGCCGCGGAATCGCTGGGCATCTCCCAGCCAACCGTATCGAAGGCCATTTCGCGGCTCGAGCACAAGCTCGGCACGACGCTCCTCTATCGCAACACGCGTCAGCTTTCGCTCACGCCCACGGGCGAAATCGCCAAAGCGCGAGCCATTCGCATCCTGACCGAAGGCGAAGCCGTGGAAGCCGAGGCATCGGCGCAAGCCATTCAGCCGCGCGGCACGGTGCGCATCACCGCGCCGATGTCATTTGGCATCCGCCACCTTGCGCCGTTGATTCCGGCGTTTCTCGAGCGCTACCCGGACGTGGAAGTCGACCTCTCACTCACCGACCAGATTATCGATGTGGTGGCGAGCGGCTTCGACGTGGCCATTCGCATTGCCGAGCTCGGCGACTCACTCCTGCGTTCGCGCCGGCTTTGCCTCGTGCATCGCCCGCTGGTGGCCACGCCGGCCTATCTCGAGCGTCATGGGCGGCCCACGCACCCGCGAGACCTTGCGCAGCACGCGTGCCTCATCTATACGAATTTGCCCACGCCCGAGTCGTGGCACTTCCGCCATACCTCCGGGGAAGAACATACCGTAACCGTGAAAGGCCGGATTCGCAGCAACAACGCCGACGTGATCGGCCCGGCGCTTCTCGCGGGGCAAGGGCTCGCATTGCAGCCGGAATTCATCGTCTGGGACGCGCTAAAGGAAGGCGTGCTGGTCGATGTGCTGCCGGACTGGCGGATCAGCCAGATCAACGTGAATCTCGTGACGCCGCCCAACATCCTGCGCCCCGCGCGCGTGACCGCGCTGCTCGACTATCTCTCCGAGCATCTCGCGTCGGCGCCGTGGGCCGGAGCCGCGGTTTGATTGCGGTTTGATTGCGGCATGGCGCGGGCAACCCGCCCGCGCCCCTGCACACCCTACCACCCATACTTGAGCTCGACACCGGCATAATCGGCGTTGCGCCCGCCCGCCTGGCGAATCGAGTTGCCCACCTGGAAATGCACCGCTTCGATCGAGCCGATCAGGTTGGGCGCCATCGTCCAGTCCGCGCGCAATTGCACGTACATCCCGGTCCACAGACTGCCCTTGCCCGCCGTGCCCGGCACCACCTGATTCCCCTGCTGATACACGGCATCGCCGGTCGTCTCGCGCCACTGAAAACCCAGCGCGCCGAGCAACGAGAGATTGCTCGTCGGCTTGAGCGTGATGGACGGCTTGATGTGAATGAGGTTGGCGTAACCGGTGTAGCTCGCAAGCGTGAAGTAGTAGCCGTTGGGAAACAATGGATTGAAGGTCTCGACCCGGCCATCGTGCGGATGCCGGTCGCCCGACGCCGCGTCGATCTGCACTCCGATGTGCGGCGACCACGGCAGGTCGAGCTTGTAACCCGCAATCGAGCCCACCGCCCAGGCGAAGATGGTGTCGTTGCCCACCGTGCCCGTCTGCAGCATTGCTTCGACATCCCAATCGAATCGATCATGCGTGCCCGAATAGCGCATGTCCCAGACGTCGCGGCGCTCGGGCCCGCTCGCATCGAGAAAGCGCGCGTTGCTGCGGTTATAGCGCGACCAGTAGCCGGACAGATCGCCCGGCCCGACCGACTGGCGCTCGACACGAATGCCGCTGAAGGTGAGGTTGCGGTTGGAAACGTCGTCGAACACGGTGGCGTCGCGGTTCTGCACCGGCTGCGTCGCGTAAGCGATAAAGCGCCACTTCTGGTATTCGTAGTCGGCCCACAGCGCGTCGAAAGCCTGCCGTACGTTAGGGCCGTCGCGCACGGAAATGAAACGCTGCAAGTCGAATGCCATTTCCTGGCGGCCCACGCGAAACTTGAACGTGCCGCCGCCCAGCGCCCCCGTATAGGTCGCGAACGCCTGCTCGAGATCGAGCGGGTTCTTGTCCACCGGCGTGACCACGTTCTTGCCCCAGGCACGCGCGTCTTCGAGTTGCACGAAGAACTGCCAGTGCTCGCCCAGATGCGCATCGGCGTGAACCTGCACGCGCTGGATCAAATAGGTGTCCGACTGCGCGGAGCCGATGCCGAACAGCGGCGCGTTATTGGTCTCCATGCGCTCGCGCAGATTCACGCCGAGCGACAGCCACGATTCGGGGATGCCGCCAAGCGGCATGTACTTGAGCCCGTCGAGCGGCTTGCGCGGCACGCAGGGATTCGCGAGGACCGACCAGTCCTCCTGCCAGCGATTGAACATCACGACGGGCCGTTTCGCGCTGCACGCGGATGCCGGAGCATCGCCGTTCACCGTGGCGCTCGTCGGGGTATCGGCGACTGGATTCGCCCCTGTGGCGGAATTCGCGGCCGTATCGGCGAACGCCGCGCCCGCCCCCGAAAACAACAATCCCGCAACGACCGTGACGCGCGCGGCCGTTTCGAATCGACGCTTGCGCATCGTGGTCGACTCCATGGTTTCCCCTGCCGTTGCCGGTCTATGGTTATGTCTGTTTGCCCGCGCACGCGGCAAGCGCAAGCTCAATCGCGGCGAAAGCTTCCCGCGCCGCCCGCTCATGCGCGCCCCGGCGTGGCCGTACGCTCATGCTCGCCGGTGGCCAACGCAAGCCCCGCGAGCGCGCAGGCCGGCACGAGCAACGCCCAGAACCCCGCGTGACGCCACGCCAATGCCCCCGCCACCGCGCCTGCTGCAAAGGCTGCAATGGCCGGCATCATCTTTGCGAATCGCGCGCGCGCCACGGCACGCACGCTTTCGTCAGTGCCTACGGAGAGCAGGTCCACCGCATCGAGAATCGCCTGCGTGACGTTGCCCGTCATCACGGTATTCGGCACGCCGGGGCGCTCGATCAGCTTCGGATGCGCGTTCTGCACGCCCATCGCGATTGCGCCGACCACACCCGCCACGATGGCGGCCAGGCTGTCCGGCGAGCTGACCGGCGTCGCCCAGACGCCAGCCAGGCAAAAGCCAAGCATGAGCACGGACTGCACCGCATGAAGCAAGCGCGCGCCCTGGCGCGCATGCCGCCCGGACAGCGAGCGCACGAGCACGCTGCTGAGCACGACGCCGGCAACGAACGCGGGAAACACAATCAGCTTGAGCAGCACGCCCTGACCGAAGCCCGCGACGCCGGCGCCGATCAGCACGAAATTGCCTGTCACGTGCGCGGTGAACAGCCCGAACAGCGCGACGAAGCTCAGCGTATCGACGTATCCGGCAATGGCCGCGAGGATCGTGTCCTCAGACTTCATTTCGACACGCTGGCGTGAATCTCGGCGATATAGCCGCCCGGGAACTGCACGATGGCGGCTTCCCGCCCGTCCGACGCGAACGGCGGCACGAGCACGCTCACGCCCGCGGCCTTCGCTTTTTGCAGGGTCTCCGTGAGATTAGAAACTTCGTAGCCCGTAGTTTCCCTTCCGAACGGGTAAGGCAACTTCCCATCGGTCACGAGAACCGTCATCTTGCCGAAGCCCGATTCGATGCGAATGCGGCGATAGGTGTCGTCCGGCCGGCCGATTTCGACGCCGGGCGCCTTGAGGTCATCGGAGACCACCTTGCCGTGCGAGAACTTCACGAAATCGTGCACCAGCTTCTGCACGCTTTGCGGCGAGACGTAGACACGGTTCTCGGGAACCGTCTGCAGCGCGTCGTAGTGCGGCGCCTGGGTATGCCAGTAGAGCTGCATGTTCACGCCGCCCGGCCACTGGATCACCACGTCGCGGCCAATCGGGTCGGGGAAGGTGTCGACGATCACGTCCGCGCCGTGCGCACGCGCCGCCTTCACGGCCGCATCCATGTCGGTCACGAGATAGCCCGTGCGCTCCGCACCGAACGGGAACGGTATCGGCGTCTTGAAGCCGAACACCGAGATCGTGCCCACCGGCGTGAACACCAGTTGCGACATCGTCTGGCTTGGCGTGGGCGTCACCTGGAAGACGCCCTGCTTCGACTTGCTGCCGCCGAACGTAGCCACGAAGCTGTCGGTGAAGCGGTCGTAATCCTCGGGCGCGACGTACACGTGAGTCGTGTCGTACTGCGGGCCGACGGCGACGGCCGGCGTCCCGGGCACGATCGCGGGCGGCTTCGCGAACGCCGCCGGCGCGGCGGCAAGGCCGCCTGCAATCATCACGGCGAGCCATGCCGAACGAAAGATTTTCATCACACAATTTCCTTGTTGTTTCGTCATACGGTTCAATCGATTTGCGTATCGCCAAGCCGGGTCGCCAGCACGAGTGCCGCGATCAAGCCCAGATGCTCGAAAAAGCTGTTGAGCGCCATGAAGCGCGCGGCGCCGGCCTGGTGCCAGAAGTCGTTGGCGACCAGCATCGCGACGACGGTGAGCACGCCCAGGCCGCCCGCGCCAATCCACGTGAAGCGGCGCAACACCACGCACAGCGAGCCGGCGATCTCGACGACGATCGCCAGCGCCGCCCACAGCGCGGCCGGTTGCAGGCCGAAATGCGCCTGCTCCGCAACCGCGCGGTCGAAGTGCAGCGCCTTGTCGATGCCGCCAATCAGCCAGGCCGACACGAGCGCGAGGCGCACGAGCGGACCGACCCACGGCTGCGCAAGCAGCGCGCGAACCCAGGCGGGGCTGCTGCGCCCGGTCATGGCCGGCACCTCAGACCGCCCAGCAGGAGCAGCCGAACGCGCCCCAGAAGCCCTTCGCATCCGAGGTCGGCAACGCGGCGCTCCATGCTCCTGTGTGCGCATGCCCGTGCACGTTGCACGCGCTCGCGCAGCCACACATCGCAGCAGCAGCGGCACGCGCGAGCGGCGCGCCCTCGCGCTGCATGGCGTTCGAGCCACCCCAGCCGCCATAGCCGCCGTACTGGCGCACCGGCGACCAGTCGGGCATGGCAGGCGGAATCGGCGCATCGTGCTGCGAGAACGGGCCCGCGCCCCAGACGATCCGGCCGCCAACCACCGTCAGCAACGCGGTTGTGTCGGCAATATCGTCCTCGGCGCAGGCGAAGAAGTCGCGGTCCGGCACCATCAGGTCGGCGAGCTGCCCGACCGCGATGCGTCCTTTGTTGCCCGCTTCGTTCGAGAACCAGGTCACGTATTCCGTCCACATGCGCAGTGCCGTTTCGCGATCGAGCAGGTTGCGTTGCGGATACATGCGCAAACCGCCCACCGTCTTGCCGCTCACGAGCCAGGCGAGCGACACCCACGGGTTGTACGACGCCACCCGCGTTGCGTCGGTGCCCGCGGAGACCTTCAGGCCCTTCTCCAGCATCTTGGCGACCGGCGGCGTGGCTTCGGCCGCGCGCGCGCCGTATTGCTCGACGAAGTATTCGCCCTGATACGCCATGCGATGCTGTACCGCGATGCCGCCACCCAGGGCCGCGATGCGATCCATGGAACGTTCGGAAACGGTTTCCGCATGATCGAAGAACCAGTTGATGCCATCGAGCGGAATGTCCTTCGCGACTTTCTCGAACACGTCGAGCGCGCGGCTGATGGTCTCGTCATAGGTGGCGTGCAGGCGCCACGGCCAGCGGGTCTGCGCGAGCACGCGCACCACGCCTTCGAGCTCGTCCTCCATGCCGGCCGGCAGCTCCGGGCGCGCGACGCGGAAGTCTTCGAAGTCGGCCGCGGAAAACACCAGCATCTCGCCCGCACCGTTGTGGCGGAAGTAATCGGTGCCGTCGTGATACTTGACCGAGCGGGTCCAGTTCACGAAGTCTTCCTTCTCGGCCTTCGGCTTTTGCGTGAACAGGTTGTACGCGATGCGCACGGTCATCTCGCCTGCGTCGTGCAGCTTGCGAATGACTTCGTAATCCTCAGGATAGTTCTGCGAGCCGCCGCCCGCGTCGATCGCTCCCGTCACGCCAAGGCGATTGAGTTCGCGCATGAAATGGCGCGTCGAGTTGTACTGATACTCGATCGGCAGCTTCGGGCCTTTCGCGAGCGTCGCATAGAGAATCGCGGCGTTCGGGTTCGCGAGCAAGAGCCCGGTGGGATTGCCCGCGCCGTCGCGCACGATCTTGCCGCCCGGCGGCTCCGGCGTGTCCTTCGTATAGCCGACGACGCGCAGCGCCGCCGCATTGAGCAGCGCGCGGTCGTACAGATGCAGGATGAACACGGGCGTGTCGGGCGCCACCGCGTTGAGTTCCTCGATGCTGGGCAGGCGTTTTTCCGCGAACTGATGCTCGGTGAATCCGCCCACCACGCGCACCCATTGCGGCGCCGGCGTGATGGCCACCTGCTGCTTGAGCATCTCCATGGCCACGGCGAGCGAGCGCACGCCGTCCCAGCGCAGCTCCATGTTGTAGTTCAGGCCGCCACGAATCAGATGCAGGTGATTGTCGATCAGGCCGGGCAGCACGGTGCGACCGCCGAGATCGACCACCTTCGTTGCGCCGCCTGCAAGCGGCATCACCTCGGCGTCGCTGCCGACCGCGACGAAGCGGCCATCGGCAATGGCCACCGCCGTGGCGTTCGGGTTCGAACGGTCCAGTGTGGTGAACCGTCCGTTATGCAGAATGAGATTGGGTGGATTGCTGGGTGCGCTCATGTGCGTGTCCTCGCTTCGCTCATTTCGCTGATTTCCCTTAAAAGCCGAGCAACGGCTTGAGGGTCGGGATGGCCTGCGCGCCGATCAACATGCCGAGCAAGCCGATGAGGGCGACCAGCGGCGGCGCGGGCGAGCGGATCCTGATTGCGCTGTAGATCACGCCGATCAGCACGCCCGCACCCAGTGACACCAGATACGGTTCCATACGGTCAGTTTCCTTGATGGTTAAGATCGCAAATATCTTTTAGCAATCCTGATAGACGAAGCGGCTCCTCCAGACAAACGCCGGATCTCATATCAACCTGAAAATCTTGCTGGCCCGGAAGCCCGGTTGCCGCTGCGGCGCTTTCGCGTGGAACGCGCCGCAGCGGCCTCAATCAGCCGGCTTCGGGCGTCGCGGCAAGCGCGTTTCAGCGCGCCGGCACGGCGGCAAGCGCCTCGTGCGGCGTGGCGGTGCGCTGCGGCGCCTTGTGGACCATCGTGTAGGCGTAGTCGACGCCCATGCCGTAGGCGCCCGAGTGCTCCTTCGCGATCGCCATGACGGCGTCGTAGGTTTCGCGGCGCGCCCAGTCGCGCTGCCATTCGAGCATGACCTGCTGCCAGGTGACCGGCACGACGCCCGCCTGGATCATGCGCTGCATGGCATAGTCGTGAGCTTCCTGCGACGTGCCGCCCGATGCATCGGCCACCATGTAGATTTCATAGCCGCCTTCGAGCATCGCGCCCAACGCAAAGGTGTTGTTGCAGACCTCGGTCCACAGCCCCGAAACAACCACCTTCTTGCGAGCGTTCGCGGCCAGCGAGTCGCGTACCTTCTGATCGTCCCACGAGTTCATCGAGGTGCGCTCGAGCAGCTTTTGCCCCGGAAACACGTCCAGCAGTTCGGGATAGGTGAAGCCCGAAAAACTCTCCGATTCCACGGTCGTGATGGTGGTCGGAATGTTGAACACTTTGGCCGCCTTGGCCAGTCCAACGACGTTGTTCTTCAGCACCTGCCGGTCGATCGATTGCACGCCGAAAGCCATCTGCGGCTGCTGGTCGATGAAGATGATCTGACTGTTCTGCGGAGTGAGTACTTCAAGCTTCGGATTGCTCATGACGTGTTTGCCCTTTGATCCGGAGATAAAAGAAGATCGCCTCGCCGGTATAACCGGAAGGAGTCGAGAATGTGATTGCGCTGGAAATATCATTCATCCAGCCCTATTCATTTAACACTCAAATCTGGCAAAAGAACATCGAAGATATGGAATTGAATCGATTCCAAAAATTGGGTATTAAATCTCCGCATTTACCCTTTTCTTATTTCGGAAAACCCGATAGGCTTTCACGCAAATTCACCCAACCCACGGTTCAGTGCCTCTCACCGGTCGGTCCTCAGCGAGATTCGCATCATGAAATCGTATGTTCTTTCACTGCTGGCCGGCGTGCTGGCCGGCGTGGTCTACTACTCGATCGGCGTGCAGTCGCCGGCTCCGCCCACCATCGCGCTGGTGGGTCTGCTCGGCATGCTGGCCGGCGAACAAATCCTTCCGGTCGCACGCCGGATGTTCTCGGGCCTCAAGCTGAACGCCGCATGGCGCGAAGCGAAGTGCAGCCAGCACATGTTCGGCGCGCTGCCTGGCGCTCAGACGCCCGATGCCCGTGCGAAGGAGCGGCGGCCATCGTGATGCATCGCCATTTGCGCCATTTGCATCATGTGGCGCCGCGCGGTCTACCGGCACGCGCATGAGCAACGTCGAGCTCTTTCATTACCTGCTGCTGTTGATCTGCGGTGCGGGCGCGCTCACCTGGCTTGCCGGGCGCATGGCCATTGCGCCTGCCGTCGTGCTGCTGCTCGGCGGCTGTGCGATTGCAGTAGTGGGCAAGCGCGTGCCGGGCATGGACCCGGACCTGCTGCTCGCGGCCGTGCTGCCGCCGCTCCTG
>JAITTX010000050.1 GCA_031286755.1 Paraburkholderia sp. | reverse complement strand
CCCGTGTACGGCCGCATGTTCCAGACGCCGTTCGCGGACCGCATCCGCAACGAAGCCGGCATCGCGACGATCGCCGTGGGCGCGATTTCCGAGGCCGATCACGTGAACGGCATCATCGCGGCGGGCCGCGCCGACCTGTGCGCCGTGGCGCGCCCGCATCTGGCGAATCCGTCGTGGACACTCAACGAGGCCGCGAAGATCGGCTACTTCGACGTGAAGTGGCCGAACCAGTACACGGCCGCCAAGACCCAGCTCGAACGCAACATCGAACGCGAGCGCGCGGCGGCGGCCGCAGCCGCGGGCCTCTCCCCGCTCGAACGTGCGCAGCGCGCCGAAGGCACGGTGTGAACATGAGCGACGATACGCTGAAGGATCGGCACGCCGTCGTCACCGGCGGCGGCAGCGGCATCGGCGCGGCCACGGCCGCCGCGCTGCTGCGCGCGGGGGCCCGCGTCACGCTGATGGGCCGCGACGCGGCGAAGCTCGAAGCGCAGCGCTCGGCGCTCGGCGGCGGCGAGTCCATCGCCTGCGTGAGCGTCGACGTGACCGACGAAGGCGCCGTTGAGGCTGCGTTCGCCCATGCTGTTGAGGGCCTCGGCGCCATCGATATCCTCGTGAACAACGCGGGCCAGGCCACGGCCGCGCCGTTCGCACAGACCGATCTCGCGCTCTGGAAGCGCATGCTCGACGTGAATCTCACGGGCGTGTTCCTCTGCACGCGCGCGGTGCTGCCGGCCATGCTCGTGCGCAAGAGCGGACGCATCGTCAACGTGGCGAGCACGGCGGGCCAGGTCGGCTATCCGTATGTGGCCGCGTATTGCGCCTCGAAACACGGCGTGATCGGCATGACGCGCGCGCTCGCGCTCGAAGTGGCCACCCAGGGCGTGACCGTGAACGCGGTGTGCCCCGGCTACACGGAAACGGAATTGCTGCAGGCCTCGCTCGACCAGATCACGCGCAAGACCTCGCGTAGCGAGGCCGAGGCGCGTAGCATCCTCGTGCGCCACAACCCGCAGCAGCGCTTCGTTCAGCCAGACGAAGTCGCCAACGCGGTGCTGTGGCTGTGCGCGCCTGGATCGTCCGCGATCACCGGGCAATCGATATCCGTTTCCGGTGGAGAAATCACATGACACCGCCCGAGCCGAAACCCAGGGCGCGCAAAGCGCCAGCCGCGAAAGCGACGCGCAAGGGAGTGGCGAATCCCGCGGAGAACGTCGTCGACATGGAAATGAGCACCGGCGCCGATAGCCACATGGGCCTGCGCCTGTGGCTGCGCCTGCTCACCACGACGAACCTCGTGCAGACCGAATTGCGCCGGCGCCTGCGCGCCGAGTTCGACACCACGCTGCCGCGCTTCGACTTGATGGCGCAGCTCGAACGCCATCCCGAAGGACTCCGGATGACCGAGCTTTCGCGCCGCCTGATGGTCACGGGCGGCAACGTCACCGGCATCACCGACCAGCTGGAAAAAGAAGGCCTCGTCGTGCGCGACGCCGATCCCGAGGATCGCCGCTCGATTGCCGTGCGCCTCACGCCCGAGGGCCGCGCCGCGTTCGACCGCATGGCGTCCGCGCACGAGCAGTGGGTGGTGGAGATGTTCGGCGGCCTCTCGCTCGACGAGAAGTCGCAGATGCACGAACGTCTCGGCAAGCTCAAGCAACACCTGCGCGACAGCCTGGAAGGCTGAACGCACGGCTCCCGAAACACGCAGCACGAAGCAGACACCAGGAAGGAGACATACCTTGACGACAGAACGCTCCAGCGCAGAGGCGCTCTTCGCGGGCAACCGCGTGACGCTGGCCGGCTACGAGGCAAAGCACTTCGGCTGGTCGGTCGAGGGCCGCGTGGCCACGATCACGCTCAATCGCCCCGAGCGCAAGAATCCGCTCACGTTCGAATCGTATGCGGAGCTACGCGACCTGTTCCGCCAACTCGCCTACGCGACCGACGTGAAGACCGTCGTGCTGCACGGCGCGGGCGAGAACTTCTGCTCGGGCGGCGACGTGCACGACATCATCGCGCCGCTCATCAACTTGCCGATGCCCGAGTTGCTGATGTTCACGCGCATGACCGGCGACCTCGTGAAGGCCATGCGCCACTGCCCGCAGCCGATCATCGCGGCCGTGGACGGCGTGTGCGCGGGCGCGGGCGCGATTCTCGCGATGGCTTCCGACATGCGCTATGCCACCGCGCGCAGCAAGCTCGCGTTCCTGTTCACACGCGTGGGCCTCGCGGGCTGCGATATGGGCGCGTGCTCAATCCTGCCGCGCATCATCGGCCAGGGCCGCGCTGCCGAACTGCTCTATACGGGCCGTTCCGCGAGTGGCGACGAAGGCCACGAATGGGGTTTCTACAACCGGCTGTGCGAACCGGAAGCGCTGCTCGCCGAGGCGCAGAAGCTCGCGGCCGATCTCGCGGCGGGCCCGACCTTCGCGCACGGCATCACCAAGACGATGCTGCACCAGGAGTGGACCATGAGCATCGACGAAGCGATCGAGTCGGAAGCGCAGGCGCAGGCGATCTGCATGGCGACGCGCGATTTCGGCCGCGCGTATGACGCCTTCGCGGCAAAGACGCGTCCGGTTTTCAAGGGAGACTAAGACAGTGAACGCAGCGGCTGAACAGAATCTGCACGACGCGCTCGCGTGGCCGTTTTTCGAAGAGCGCCATCGCGCGCTCGCCACCGATATCGAAGCATGGGCGCGCGAGCATCTCGCGCACGTGCCGCACGATAACGTCGACGAAACCTGCCGCGCGCTCGTGCGCAAGCTTGGCGCGGCGGGCTGGCTGCGCTACGGCGTGGGCGGCACCGCCTACGGTGGCCATGGCGACACCATCGACACGCGCGCCGTGTGCCTGCTGCGCGAGACGCTCGCGAAGCATTCCGGCCTTGCCGACTTCGCGCTCGCAATGCAGGGCCTCGGCTCGGGCGCGATCTCGCTCGCGGGCAACGACGCGCAGAAGTCGCGCTACCTGCCGCGCGTGGCGAAGGGTGAAGCCATTGCCGCCTTTGCGCTGTCCGAGCCGAACGCGGGCTCCGACGTTGCCGCAATGGCGCTGGCCGCGCGCGCCGAAGGCGACGACTACGTGCTCGACGGCGAAAAAACGTGGATCTCGAACGGCGGCATCGCCGACTTCTACGTGGTGTTCGCCCGCACCGGCGAGGCGCCGGGCGCGCGCGGCATCAGTGCGTTCGTGGTGGATGCCGACACGCCGGGGCTCGAGATTGCCGAGCGCATCGACGTGATCGCGCCGCACCCGCTCGCGCGCCTGCGCTTCACCGGCGCGCGCGTGAAGAAGAGCCAGATGCTGGGCTCGCCCGGCGAAGGCTTCAAGATCGCCATGCGCACGCTCGACATCTTCCGCACCTCGGTGGCGGCCGCGTCGCTGGGCTTCGCTCGCCGCGCCATGGCCGAAGGCCTTGCGCGCGCCGCCTCGCGCAAGATGTTCAATCAGACGCTCGGCGATTTTCAGCTCACCCAGGCGAAGCTCGCACAAATGGCGCTCACCATCGACAGCAGCGCCCTGCTCGTCTATCGCGCGGCCTGGCTGCGCGACCAGGGCGTGAACATCACCCGCGAAGCGGCCATGGCGAAGTGGCATGCGAGCGAAGGCGCGCAACAGGTGATCGATGCGGCCGTGCAGCTCTGGGGCGGCATGGGCGTGCAAAGCGGCAACATCGTGGAGTCGCTCTATCGCGAGATCCGCTCGCTGCGCATTTACGAAGGCGCGACCGAGGTCCAGCAGTTGATCGTCGGACGCGACCTGCTCAAGGAGTACCAGGCGGAACATCCCGCGGCGTGATCGCCTTGCTGGTTCGCATCACTGATTAGCGGGCGCCAATCCCCACATAAACCGGACGCGAAACATTCATGAAAAAAGCCCTTCTTCCCGCAGGCTGGGTCAAGCCGCGCGGCTATGCCAACGGCGTCGCCGCCGCGGGCACCCAGGTCTATATCGCCGGCCAGATCGGCTGGGACGAGAACGCGCGCTTCACGAGCCGCGAGTTCGGCCCGCAGGCGGTGCAGGCGCTGCGCAACATCGTGGCCGTGCTCGAAGCGGCAGGCGGCAAGCCCGCGCATCTGGTGCGCATGACCTGGTATGTCACCGATAAAAAGGAGTACCTGGCATCGCTCAGGGAGATCGGCGCGGCGTTTCGCGAGCTGATCGGCGACTACGACATCGCCATGAGCGCCATCCAGGTGGTCGCGCTCATGGAGGACGAGGCCAAAGTCGAAATCGAGGCCACGGCCGTGATTCCCGACGACGCCCGCCTGTCGAGCCAATAAGCCAGGCGCTCAAGCGGCACACAAAAAAGATAGCGCCCACAAGAGACTGTTCATAGCCAAGCCGGAGACGGAGACACCATGCAACCGACCGCTCACGTCGATACCTTCGCACGAGACCACCTGCCGCCCGAAGCGCAGTGGCCCGTGCTGCTTCTCGACAATCCCGACGTCGCTTACCCGGCGCGTCTGAACTGCGCGGCCGAGTTGCTGGACCGCGCCATCGAGGCCGGGCATGGCGCGCGCCCGGCCATCTGGTCCGAAGTCGACGGCCAGCCGCAGGCGACCACCTATGCGCAATTGCGCGAGCTCGTGAACCGCAGCGCGCATGTGCTGGTGGAGGACATGGGTCTGAAGCCCGGCAATCGCGTGCTGCTGCGCGGCCCCAACACGCTGCAGATGGCGGTCGCGCTGCTGGCGGCGTTGAAGGCGGGGCTCGTGGTCGTGCCGACCATGCCGCTCCTGCGCGCGAAAGAGCTCAAGCAGATCATCGACAAGGCCTGCGTGAGCGCGGCGCTGTGCGACGTGCGCCTTGCCGACGAACTCGCACGCTGCATGAACCCCGGCGACGAATTTTTCTGTGCGGACCTCAAGCAGGTGCGCCACTTCCACGACGACGCACCCGGCAGCCTCGAAAGTCTCGCGGCAGACAAGCCCGCCGAATTCGCCGCATGCGACACGGCGAGCGACGACGTCTGCCTGATCGCGTTCACGAGCGGCACGACCGGCACGCCGAAGGGCTGCATGCAGTTCCACCGCGACGTCATCGCGATGTGCGACCTGTTCCCGCGCCACGTGCTCAAGCCCACGGCCGACGACGTGTTTTGCGGCACGCCGCCGCTCGCGTTCACGTTCGGGCTGGGCGGCCTGCTCTGCTTCCCGTTGCGCGTGGGCGCCGCCACGGTGCTGATCGAAAAGCTCACGCCCGCGCTGCTGCTGCAGACCATCGAGCGCTTTCGCGCCACAACCGTGTTCACCGCGCCCACCTTCTACCGGCAGATGGCGCCGCTCGCAAAGGACGCCGACATTTCGAGCCTGCGCAACACGGTATCGGCCGGCGAAGCGCTGCCGCAGGCCACGCGCGACTTGTGGCGCGAGGCGACGGGCATCGAGATGATCGACGGCATAGGCGGCACGGAGATGATCCACATTTTCATTTCCTCGGCCGGAGATGAAGTGCGGGCCGGATCGATCGGGCGGGCGGTGCCGGGCTATGTCGTGCAGGCCCTCGACGATGCCATGCAGCCGGTGCCGCCCGGCGTCACCGGCAATCTCGCGGTGCGCGGGCCAACGGGCTGCCGCTACCTGGCCGACGAACGGCAGCAGAAGTTCGTGCGCGACGGCTGGAACCTGCCCGGCGACGCCGTCACCATCGACGCCGACGGCTACGTGTTCTACCAGGCACGCGCCGACGACATGATCGTCTCGTCGGGCTACAACATCGCGGGCCCGGAGATCGAGACCGTGCTGATGCAGCACCCCGCCGTGGCGGAATGCGGCGTGACGGGCGTGCCCGACGAATTGCGCGGCCAGGTGGTGAAGGCCTTTGTCGTGCTGCGGCCCGGCTTCGAGAGCAACGATGCCATGGTGGCCGAACTGCAGAGCTTCGTGAAAAACGCGGTGGCGGCCTATAAGTACCCGCGCCTGATCGCGTTCCTCG
>JAITTX010000025.1 GCA_031286755.1 Paraburkholderia sp. | reverse complement strand
GCGAAGTCCGTGAGCGGCGCATGCGCCTGCCCCGCGCCATCCACGTCGCCCAGACGCTGCGCGAGCAGCGCGCACAGATGCGCGAGGCGTTGCGCGCCCGACTGCACGATGGGTGTGTCCGGCAAGCACGCGTCGAGCGGCACGCGCTCGACGGTCTCGGCATAGTGGCGCAGCACCTCGCCGCGCACCACCACGCCGTAGATCGAAAACTGCGCAGGCGTGAGCAGCTCGAATTCCACATTGCCGGGCCGCACGGCGAAGGCGTGCGCGCCAAACGGCTGCGCGTCGATGCGGGCCTGCTGGTCGCGTGCGGCGGGAATGCCGAACCAATACGCGTCGCCGCGCACCTCGCACGCCTGGCGCAGCGTATGGCTCGTGGTTTCGCGAAAAACCTTCATGGTGTCGAGCGGAATCTCGGTGAGCGTGCCGACGAAGCGGCCCGCCGCGAGCTGGTCGTAGGTCTGCCGCCAGCCCACGAGATTGCGCGCCTGCTCGTCGGCGTCGTGTGCGACGCTCACCACCGCGCGCCCGGCCGGCACGTGCGCACCCTGCGCGCTCAGGCGCGTGTCTTCGGCCGTCTGCTCGAATGGCCTGATGGTGTGGTCCATGGGGTTGTCTCCTTGCGCAATCTGTCTGTCGAAACAATCGGCAAGGGAGATGCAAAATCCGCGCCAGATCGTGCGGCCATGCGGGGATGGCGCGCGGCGCGCGCGGCGGCGCATTGCGCGGCGCGCCGGGCGGCGGGTGCGCAACGGCGGCGCACTGCGCTCGCTTCGGTGTTCAACAAATGCGCATTATCGGCGCATCGCCCCGTGCTCACCAATGCGGTGCAACCATAGGTTCGCGCAGGTTCGAGACACGCTGGAGCGCGCGCGAATGAGGGGCGCAAACAAGGACAAGCACACACAAACACCCGCATACCGCGCGAATCCGGGCGCGTCGCGCCGTGGAGGCGCAATCGCGAGCGGTTCGCGTAGCCGCTCTAGCTTGACTCGATCCGCCCGGCCTCAGGCGCGGCGGTCAGGAGAGCGTCGCTATCGTCCTTGAGGCCCACGCCGGTGAGCCCGAGCCGCCGTGCGTGCGTGAGCAGATAGTGCAGCTTGTGCGCGGCGCCCTCGTAGGGCAAGCCCTCGGGCCGCACGTTCGAGATGCAGTTGCGCATGGCGTCGTGGCAGCCCACCTTCGGCGCCCACGTGAGATACACGCCCAGGCTGTCGGGCGAGCTCAGGCCCGGCCGCTCGCCGATGAGCATCGCCACGAGCTTCGCGCCCAGCAACTCGCCGATCTCGTCGCCGAGCGCAACGCGCGCCTGGCGCGCCACCCCGACGGGGCCGACGCGCCAGCCGCGGCCCGCCCCGGCGTCCGCGTTCAAGCGCTCGCGCACCGCTTGCAGCAGGGGCAGAGCCTGCTTCGCGGCCGCGAACGCGGAGAGCCCGTCGCCCACCACGAACACGATCTCGGGCCCCGAGCCGTCCACGCCAATTCCATTGGCATCGCGGCTCGCGCGGCCCGCCTCGTCCAGCGCCGCGCGGCTCTCGTCCGAGAGCCGGCGCCCGAGATCGGGGCGCCGCAGGTAATGCTCGCGGTCGGGCGCGGCGCTCTGCGCCGCCAGCGTGGCGAAGCCCGCGTTTTCCAGCTCGCGCCGCAGCGCCTCGGCGTCGAGCGGCTGGTGCACGGCGTCGCGCGCCTGCGCATGCGAGAGATTGAACGCGAGCAGCGGTGCGGTCGGCAGGCCGTTGCCCGCGCGGCCCAGCGCGATGCGCGCGTTCGTGAACGCCTTCAAGCCGGCCCACGGGTTCTTTTCGACGGCGTCGCTCATGCGCCCGCTCCCAGCCCGCTTTCCATCGCGCCACCCATCCATTCCTGCGCGCCCGCCAGCAGCGGCACGCGCGGCGAGGCGGGCAGCAGCGCGCCTTTCGCGTCGGCGATCTCCATCGTCTCCAGCCACTCCTCGAACTCGGGCGCGCGCCGCAGGCCCAGCAGATCGCGCACATAAAGCGCGTCGTGAAACGAGGTGCTCTGGTAGTTGAGCATCACGTCGTCGGCGCCGGGAATGCCCATGATGAAGTTGATGCCCGCCGCGCCCAGCAGCGTGAGCAGCGTGTCCATGTCGTCCTGGTCGGCTTCGGCGTGGTTCGTGTAGCAGATATCGCAACCCATCGGCACGCCTAACAACTTGCCGCAGAAGTGGTCCTCCAGCCCCGCGCGAATGATCTGCTTGCCGTCGTAGAGATATTCCGGGCCGATGAAGCCCACCACCGTGTTCACGAGAAACGGCTCGAAGCGGCGCGCTACGGCATAGGCACGCACTTCGCAGGTCTGCTGATCCACGCCGTAGTGCGCGTTGTCCGAGAGCGCGCTGCCCTGCCCCGTCTCGAAGTACATGAGGTTGTTGCCCACGGTGCCGCGCTTGAGCGAGAGCGCCGCCTCGCGCGCCTCCGCGAGCAGCGCGAGCGAGATGCCGAAGCTCGCGTTGGCCTTCTGCGTGCCCGCGATCGACTGGAACACGAGGTCCACGGGCGCGCCTTTTTCAACCGCCGCGATCGTGTTGGTGACGTGCGTGAGCACGCACGACTGCGTGGGCACGCGATAGCGCTCGCGAAAGCCGTCGATCATCGCGAGCAGCTTGACGATGGCGGCAAGACTATCGGTGGCGGGATTAATGCCGATCATGGCGTCGCCGCAACCGTACATGAGGCCGTCGAGCATCGAGGCGGCAATGCCCTTCACGTCGTCGGTGGGATGGTTCGGTTGCAGGCGCACCGACATGCGCCCCGGCAGCCCCACTGTGTTGCGAAAGCGCGTGACCACGGGGCGCTTCTTCGCCACCGCGATGAGGTCCTGGTTGCGCATGAGCTTCGAGACCGCCGCCGCCATCTCCGGCGTGATGCCGGGCCCCACGCGCTCGAGCGTCGCGCTGTCCGCCTCGGGTGAGAGCAGCCAGTTGCGGAAGTCGCCCACGGTGAGATGCGAAAGCGGCGCGAACGCCGCCTTGTCGTGCGTGTCGACGATCAGGCGCGTGACTTCGTCCTCCTCATAGGGCACCAGTGCCTCGTTCAGAAAGGTCTTGAGCGGCACGGCGGCCAGCGCCATCTTCGCGGCAACGCGCTCCTCCTCGCTCGCCGCCGCCACGCCCGCGAGCTGGTCGCCGCTGCGCAGCGGGCTCGCCTTGGCGAGCAAGGTTTTGAGGTCGGCGAAACGGTACGTGCGCGGACCGATCGTCTCCGTATAGGACACTGAGGACATCGCTTCAACTCCTGCTGTCTTGCATGTCGCGCCCGCTCATTCTTCGAGCAGCACGCCCGGGGGCTCGGCAGCCGCGCCCGTCTCGCGGTCCGGCTGCGCGCCCGAGGCGGCGTCGCGCTGCTTGCGGGTGGCCAGGAAATAAGCATAGCCCAGTGCGAGAAACACCACGAAGATCAGGGCCACGAGCGCGTTGTAATAGACCATGGTGCCAAGACACACGAGCGCGGCAACCAGCGCGAAGGCCGGAAAGAACGGATAGAGCGGCGCGCGGAACGGGCGCTCCATGCCGGGTTGGGCGCGGCGCAGCTTGAACAGTGCCGCCATGCTGACGATATACATGACGATGGCGCCGAACACCGACATCGTGACGATGTTCGCGGTGAGTGTCTGGCCGCCGAACTGGATGAGCTGGTCGCTATAGATGGCCGCGATGCCCACCACGCCGCCCGCGAGAATCGCGCGATAAGGCGTCTTGAAGTGCGGATGCACCTTCGCGAGCCACGCGGGCAGATAGCCTTCGCGGGCGAGCGCGAAGATCTGCCGCGAGTAGCCGAGGATGATGCCGTGAAACGAGGCCACGAGGCCGAACAGGCCCAGCCACACGAGCATATGCATCCAGCCGCTGTGCTCGCCCACGATGTACTTCATGGCCTGCGGCAGCGGGTCGTTGATGTTGGCGAGCCGCGACCAGTCGCCCGCGCCGCCCGCGAACACCATCACGCCCACCGCGAGCGCCACCAGCGTGAGAATGCCGGTCACATAGGCAATCGGAATCGAGCGGCGCGGGTTCTTCGCTTCCTCTGCCGCCATGGCCACGCCTTCGATGGCGAGGAAGAACCAGATCGCGAACGGAATGGCCGCAAACATCCCGTGGAAAGCGCCCATCGAAAAATGATCGTGGCCCGACCAGCCGCCCTTGAGGAAGTGCGCCCAGGCAAAGCCCGGCGACACCACGCCCATGAACACGAGCAGCTCGAAGATCGCGAACAGCGTGACCACGAGCTCGAAGGTGGCGGCGATCTGCACGCCCACGATATTGAGCGCCATGAACACGAGATACGCGCCCATGGCGGCGTGCTTCGGTTCGAGGCCGGGAAACTGCACGTGCAGATACGCGCCGATGGCCAGCGCGATGGCCGGCGGCGCGAACACGAACTCCACCAGCGTGGCCGCGCCCGCGAGGTAGCCGCCTGCCGGGCCGAACGCGCGCCGCGCATAGGCGAAGGGGCCGCCCGCGTGCGGAATCGAGGTGGTGAGCTCGGTGAAGCTGAAGATGAAGGTGGTGTACATCGCCGCCACGAACAGCGCCGTGACCACGAAGCCGAGCGTGCCGGCCGTGGCCCAGCCATAGCTCCAGCCGAAGTATTCGCCGGAAATCACGAGCCCGACCGCAATGCCCCATAGCTGCCAGGTGCCGAGCGTCTGCTTGAGCGCCGGCGCGGCGCCATGGCCTTTCGACTCTGCCTGCATGGTGTTTTCTCCTCCAGGATGGCCCGCGCGGCTCGCGCCGCAATAGGTGTTGGGGACCATGCTAGAGAGTCATTAATCGACGTGTTATCGAAAATCGGCAATTGCACGAGGCTTTCGTTTTGCCTACGTAGCAAGACGCCGTGGTCCGATCCCGCCCTTAAGCGTGACATAAGCGTTGCCCCCGCAGAATGCGTCGCAAGTCTGCCGCGCGTGCGTTGTTGCGCGGTGTTTTGTGTAGTCTCGCGCCGGCGCCGCGCAGCGCGCGCCACCGGCCCCGTATCGAGGAGCGCACGTTGTCCCGCACGTTTTCCTGCTTGCCTCCCCGGCCTTCGCTTTGGCCTTCGCTTTGGCCTTCACTGCGCGCAGCCGTGCCGCGCGCAGCGCCCGGCTGCGCCGTGGCGGCCGCCTGCCTGCTTTCGGCCTGCACGGTCTATCACGCGCAGCCGCTGCCGTCGGGCGACTCGCTGCTCACGCAAGACGCACTTGCGCGCGTGCAAATCGATCCCGCGAAAATGCCGCTGCCCGAACTCGCCGCGCACCGCTTCGACCCATCGGCGGGCTTCGACATCGAAGACGTCGCGATGCTCGCCGTCGCGAACAATCCCGACTTGAAGCTCGCGCGCGACGATCTCGGCATCGCGCAGGCGCAGGCCTTCTCGGCCGGGCTGCTGCCCGATCCGCAGGTGGGCATTTCGAGCGATTACCCGGGCGCCGTCGGCCTTTCTCGCGCATTCAGCTATGGCCTGAGCATGGACGTGATGGCGATCGTCACGCGCAGCGCGAACAAAAAATCAGCCGACGCGACGGTGCGCAAGACCGATCTCGGCCTGCTCTGGCAGGAGTGGCAGGTGGTGGCGCAGGCGCGGCAGCTCTTCGTGAAGGCGCGCTTCCAGGACGAGACACTGCCGCTGCTCTCGCAGCAGGCCGAGCTCGCGCACACGCGCTACGCACGCACCGCGCACGCCGCGAGCGAGCACAACGTGAGCGCCGACACCGCCACCGCCGCGCTCACCGCATGGGAAGACGCGCGCAAGCAGCACGCCGACATGGAGCACGCGCGCGAGCAAACGCGCCACGACCTGAACGCGTTGCTCGGCCTCGCGCCCGAGGTGGAGCTGCCGCTCACCGGCCCGGAGACCGTCGAGCCGCTCGACACCTCCACGCTCGACGCCGCCATTGCCGCGCTGCCCCAGCGCCGCCCCGACCTGATCGCGCTGCAAGCCGGCTACGAAGCGCAGGAGCAGAAGTACCGCGCGGCCATCCTCAACCAGTTTCCGAGCCTTTCGGTGGGCTTCACGCGCCAGCGCGATACTTCGGAGATCTACACGAGTGGCTTCGCCATCAATCTCTCGCTGCCGATCTTCAATCGCAATCGCGGCAACGTCGCCATCGAGCAGGCCACCCGCCAGCGTCTCGCCGACGAATACCAGGACCGTCTGAACACGGCCTATGCCGACATCGCGCACCTGCGCGCCGATAGCGCGATCGCCGCGCGGCAGCTCGCGCAGGACGAAGCGGCGCTGCCCGCGCTCGAGCGCGCGGCGGCGCAGGCGCACGGCGCTTATGCGGCGCGCGACATCGTGCTGGGCCAATACGTCGATGCGCAGAGCGCGGCGCTCACGCGCCGCGTGGACGCCGCGGCCGGGCGCGAGGCCCTCGCCGAACAGCGCATCGCGCTGCAAGCCCTGCTCGGCAGCGCGATTCCCGATCCGTATGGCAACGCGCGGGCCGCTGCAAACGTCTCTAGTACGGATACGCCGGCGCCCGCCGCCGCCGCGAACGCTCACGACGCCGCGCCTGCTCCCACAGGCCTCGCCGCGAACCCCACACTGACCCATTGACGCCCATGCCAGAACGCCTCTTTTCCCCGCGCGCCGCCGCGTATGCCCTGTGCGCCGCTGGCGTGCTCGCCGCGGGCGCGGCACTTCTCGGCGCGCGCACCGCTCATGCCGGCTCAGCCGGCGCCACAGGACCCGCCCCCTCCGTGGCCGTGCAGGTCGTGCCGGTGTCGCGCAAGCCCGTCTCCCAGCAGGTCGTGGCCTACGGCGTGGTGGGCGCGGCCGGCGCGAACGCCGTCACCGTGAGCCTGCCCTATGTCGCGCGCGTCACGCGCGTGCTCGCGCAACCGGGCCAGACGGTCGCGCGCGGCGCAGCGCTTTTCATCGTGCAGGCCGATCCCGGCGCGGTGGTCGCGTTCACCCAGGCGCAAAGCGCGGCCACGCTCGCGCGCGGCGAACTCGCGCGCACCCAGGCGCTCTATCGCGACGGCCTCGCCACGCAATCGCAGCTCGCCGCCGCGCAAAAAGCGCTCGACGACGCCCGGCAGGCGCTCGCGGCGCAAAACACCTCGGGCATCGCGGCGGGTGCGAAGACGGTTGCCGCGCCTGTGGCCGGCGTGGTTTCGCAACTCGCCGTCACGCCCGGCGACCAGGTGCAGGCGGGCGCCGCGCTCGCGCAACTGGTCGGGGCGAATGCCGCGGGCGCGCACGTGGCGAACGTATCGCTGGGCGTCGAGCCCGCCGACGCGGCAACCCTGCGCGCGGGCCAACGGGTCGTGCTCCACCCGCTCTCCGCCGCGCAGCAATCCGTGCAGGCGCAAGGCCAGGTGGTCATGGTGGGCGCCGCCGTCGACGCGCAAAGCCAGCTCGTCAATGTGGGCGCCAGCGTGCCGCTCGCGGGCACGGCGTTCCTGCCGGGCACGCGCGTGCGCGCCGAGATCGACACGCAAACCGGCACCTGGTGGGACGTGCCGCGCGCCGCCGTGCTGCAGGACGCGCACGGCCAATACGTGTACCAGGTGATGCCGGGCAACAAGGCCCACCGCGTGGCCGTGACCGTGAAAGTCGAGCACGGCGGCCGCTACGGCGTGGACGGCGCGCTCGACGCCGCGCGCGGGCTGGTCGTGAGCGGCAACTACGAGCTCGAGGACGGCATGACCGTGCGCGCGGCCAAAGCCGACAAAGCGGGCCAGGCGGACAACGGCGGACAAGGCGGTGCGCAATGACGTTCGGCCAATGGATGCAGCGCCACCGGCGCTCGCTGCTGTTCGTAATCGCGCTGGGCGCGGTCGCGGGCGCGCTCACCGCCTTGCACCTGCCGATCTCGCTCTTTCCGAACGTCTCGTTCCCGCGCGCGGTGGTCTCGCTCGACGCGGGCGACCGCCCCGCCGAGCAGATGGCGACGCTCGTGACCCTGCCCGTGGAGGAAGCGCTGCGCCGCGTGCCCGCCGTGCGCGACGTGGAATCGACCACCAGCCGGGGCTCCGCGCAAATCTCGCTGAACTTCGACTGGGGCACCGACATGGCACAGGCCACGCTGCAGGCGCAGTCGGCCATCGCCGAGATTCTCGCGACGCTGCCGCCCGGCACCACCATGCAGGTGCGCCGCATGGACCCCACCGTGTTCCCGGTGCTCGCCTATAGCCTCACCTCGTCGCGGCTCTCGCTCTCGCAGCTTTACGATCTCGCGCACTTCCAGCTGCGCCCGCTGCTCTCCTCGGTGGAGGGCGTGGCGCGCGTGGACGTCGCGGGCGGCGCGCGCGACGAGCTCGAGGTGGCCGTCGATCCGGCGCGGCTCGCCGCCTACAAGCTCTCCGTGGCCGACGTCTCGCGCGCGATCGGCGCGGGCAACGTGCTGATGGCCACCGGGCGCATCGAAGACCACGACAAGCTCTATCTCGTGGTGGCGAACGCGCCCGTGAACGGCATCGACGCGCTGAAGAGCGTGGTGGTGTCCACGCCGGGTTCAAGCCAGGCGAACCAGGTGCGCCTTGGCGACATCGCCACGGTCACGCAGGGCACGGTGCCGCAATGGATCCGCGTGACGGCAGACGGTAAGGATGCCGTATTAATCAACGTCTACCAGCAGCCCGGCGCGAACAGCGTGGCGATGGCGCGGGCCATCCGTGCGCGCCTCGCTAGCTTTCGCAGCCAGATGCCCGCGGGCGTGCATCTGGCGAACTGGTACGACCAGAGCGAGCTGGTGGTGGCCTCGGCCACGAGCGTGCGCGACGCCATCATGATCGGCGTGGTGCTGGCCGCGCTCACGCTGTTCGTGTTCCTGCGCAACGTGAAGATCACGCTGATTGCCGTGGCGCTCGTGCCCGTCGTGATGGCCGCGACCATCCTGCTGCTCGACGTGTTCGGCATGGGCTTCAACATCATGACGCTCGGCGGCATGGCCGCCGCGGTGGGTCTCGTGATCGACGACGCCATCGTGATGATCGAGCACATCGCGCGACGCATGCGCGAGGCCGGCGCGCATGCGTTCCATGGCCGCGTGATGAGCGCGGCGCTCGAATTCACGCGGCCGCTCACGGGCTCCTCGGCGGCCACGCTCATCATCTTCGTGCCGCTCGCGTTTCTCTCGGGCGTGACGGGCGCATTCTTCAAGGCGCTCTCCATCACCATGGCGAGCGCGCTCTTCATCTCGTTCCTCGTGACCTGGCTTGCCATTCCCATCCTGTGCGACCGCTGGCTCACCGCTCAGGACGCCGAGGAACACCACGAAACGCGTTTCGCCGCGTGGCTGAACCGCCATTACGCGCGCCTCATCGCGGCGGTGAGCGCGCGGCCCGTGTGGGCGCTCGCGCTGGTCGCGCCGCTCGTGCTGCTCGCGGCGTTCGCCTTCACGCGCGTGGGCAGCGGCTTCATGCCCTCCATGAACGAAGGCGGCTTCGTGCTCGACTACCACACGAAACCGGGCACCTCGATCACCGAGACCGACCGGCTCATGCAGCAGATCGAGGCCATCATTCGCGCCAATCCGAACGTGGCCACCTACTCGCGGCGCACCGGCGCGGGCCTCGGCGGCGACCTCAACGAGCCGAACAAGGGCGACTTCTTCGTGCGCCTGAAGTCGGGCAAGCGCGAGCCCATCGACACGGTCATGGAGGAAATCCGCTCGCGCATCGAAACCCGGGTGCCGGGCGTGAGCATCGAGCTCGCGCAACTCATGGAGGATTTGATCGGCGACCTCACGGCGGTGCCGCAGCCCGTGCAGATCAAGATCTACTCCGACGACCAGAACGTGCTGAGCGCCACCGCCGGGCGCGTGGCCGCGCGCATCGGCAAGATCCCGGGCATTGTCGACATCGACGACGGCATCAACCCGGCCGGCGACGCGATCGACCTGCACCTGCGCCCCGACGCCGTGGCGGCCGAGGGCATGGATCCGCAGGCCATCGCGCAGCAGGTGAGCGATCTGCTCGACGGCAACGTGGCCACGCAGTACCAGGACGGCCCGAAGAGCATCGGCGTGCGTGTGCGCGCGCAAGGCGCGCTGCATATGACCGACACGGCGCTCGGCCAATTGCCGATCCGCGCGCCCGACGGCCATGTGTTCGCCCTCTCGCGCGTGGCCGCGCGCGTGACGGTGAGCGGGCAGCCCGAGATCAGCCGCGACAACCTCAAGCGCATGGTGGCGGTCACGGCGCGCATCGACGGGCGCGACCTGGGCTCCACCATCGCCGACGTGCAGCGCGCGCTGGCCGACCCGAACCTGCTGCCTGCCGGCGTCTACTACGAGCTGGGCGGCCTCTACCAGCAGCAGCAGATCGCCTTCAAGGGGCTCATGGCCGTGTTCGGCGCGGCGGTCGCGCTCGTGTTCGGGCTGCTGCTGTTTCTCTACGAGCGCTTTCGCGTGGCGCTCGCCGTCATGGCCATGCCCTTGCTCGCCACCGGCGCGGTTTTCGTCGGTCTGTGGGTGACCGGCATCGAGCTCAACATCTCGGCCATGATGGGCATGACGATGATCATCGGCATCGTGACCGAGGTGGCGATCTTCTACGTCTCCGAGTTCCAGGGCCTCGTGCGCGACGAAGGCGTGCCGGTGCCCGAGGCGCTGCTGGCCGCGGGCCGTAACCGCCTGCGCCCGATCGCCATGACCACCATCGCCGCGATTCTCGCGCTCTTGCCGCTCGCGTTCGCGCTAGGCCAGGGGTCGGCAATGCAGCAGCCGCTCGCGGTGGCGATCATCTCGGGCCTGATCGTGCAGATGCCGCTCGTGCTGCTGGTGTTGCCGGTGCTGCTGCGGCTCTTGCTGGGCAAGGGCAAGTCAGGCGCGGCGCCGCATGATCCACATGGCCCGCAGGGACCTCAAGCGAAAAGCTGAAGCACCGCAGACAGGGAGGGCTGTGCCATGAGCGCGGATGAGCGACAATTGCAGGCTGATGCGACCTGGAGCACCACGATGCGTCTCTTACTGGTGGAAGACGACGAAATGATTGCCGAGCCGGTGCTCGACGCGCTGCGCCGCGAAGGCTATGCCGTCGACTGGGCGAAGGACGGGCGCGAGGCCGAGCTCTCGCTCGGCAACGACGTCTACGACCTCGTGCTGCTCGACCTGGGCCTGCCGAAGAAGGACGGCGTGAGCGTGCTGGCCGCCTACCGGCGGCGCGGCGGCGAAGCGCCGATCCTGATCCTCACCGCGCGCGACAGCGTGACCGACCGCGTGAGCGGGCTCGACGCGGGCGCCGACGACTACCTCGTCAAGCCCTTCGACCTGGACGAGCTCGCCGCGCGCGCCCGCGCGCTGCTGCGCCGGCGCACGGGCCGCAAGCAGCCGGTCTACACGCACGGCGACCTCGCGCTCGATCCGGCCGCGCACGAAGTGACCCAGGGCGGCGAGCCGGTCTCGCTGGTGCCGCGCGAATTCGCGCTGCTGCACGTGCTGATCGAGGAGCCCGCGCGCGTTTTCACCAAGTCCGAGCTCGAAGAGCGGCTCTACGGCTGGGGCGAGGAAGTGGGCAGCAACACGATCGAAGTGCATGTGCACAGCTTGCGCCGCAAGATTGGCGCGGAGCAGATCGTCACGGTGCGCGGCGTGGGCTACCGGCTCAAGAGGAGCGAATGAGATCGATCCGCCGCCGGCTGCTGGGCTGGCTGATCTGCGGGTTCGCGGCCGGCTCGGCGGTGGCGGGCTTCGGCATCTTTCACACCGCGCACGAGGAGGCGAGCGAGCTGTTCGACTACGAACTGCGCGCCGTGGCGCTCTCGCTGCCGTCGAACCTCAAGGCGGGCCACACGGAACACGCGGCGCCGGACCTGCAGGGCATCGCCGACGACCGCATCCTCATCGAGATCTGGGACGCCAACGGCGCGCCGATCTATCACACCTCGCACGACAAGCCGCTGCCGCGCATTGAGGAAGGATTCCATACGATCGAGCAGGCCGAGACCCACTGGCGCACCTTCGGCCTGCAGCAGCCCGGGCGCTTCGTGCAGGTGGCCCAGCCCATCTCCGTGCGCGAGACGCTGGCGCTGCGGCTCGCGCTGCACACGCTCTGGCCGCTCGCGCTGTTCGTGCCGGTGGCCATCGTGCTCGTGCTGCTGGTGGTGGCGCGCGGGCTGGCGCCGGTGGGCGCCCTTTCCGCGCTGCTGGCCGCGCGCTCCTACCACGCGCTCGAGCCGCTCAAGCTGGACCGCTCGGTGCCCATCGAGCTGCGCCCCCTGGTGGAGGCGCTCAACGACCTGCTGCTGCGCCTGAACGCCGCTTCGCAGGCACAGCGCACCTTCATTGCCGACGCCGCGCACGAATTGCGCTCACCGCTCGCGGCGCTCAAGCTGCAATTGCAGGCGGCGTTCCGCGACGGCACGCTCAGCGGCGAGCCGCACACGACCGGGCGCATCGAAACCCGCCTGAACCGCCTGATCCGGCTCGTGCAGCAGTTGCTCACGCTCGCGCGCGAGGACGCGCAGCCCACCCTGCCCGTGGCCCAGGTGAGCCTGCGGCGGCTGGGCGAGCAGGCCATCGGCGACTTCTCGCTGCTCGCGGAGGAAAAGGGCATCGACCTTGGCCTGGAAATGCGCGCGCCCGTGACTGAAGGCGACGCCTGCAACGTGAGCGCCGACCCGCACGGGCTCATCACGCTCCTGAACAATCTGCTCGACAACGCGATCCGCTATACGCCGCGCGGCGGCAAGATCGATCTCGTGCTCACACGCACGGGCGAACGGCTGGGCTTCGAAGTCGTGGACAACGGGCCCGGCATTCCCGAGGAGGACCTCGGCCGCGTGCTCGACCGCTTCTATCGCGCGAACCATGTGCCGGGCACCGGCAGCGGCCTCGGCCTCTCGATCGCGATGCGCATCGCGCAGCGGCACGACCTGCAACTCGTGCTGCGCAACAACGCGGACGGACCCGGGCTCACCGCGGCGGTCAGTGGATTGCGCCCGCGCCAGGAGACGCGTGCGGGCACGCCAACCTGAGCCGCCTGGCGGGTGCCATGCACGCCGCCTCATGCAGCCGATCAGGACTCCGACTCAATGAACCGAGGCGAGCGCCGAGATATGACCGCCACCGGCTAGAACGTCGTCCTCAAGCCCGCCATCACGCTGCGCCCGCCTTCCGGCGCGATGTCCCGCACGACCGAGCTCGCGTAGCGCACGTCCTGATTCGTCAGATTGTCGCCGCGCACGTAAGCGAGCCAGTTCGTCGAGCCCACGCGGAACTTGTACGTGAAGATGAGCGCGAGCGTCGTATAGCCGTCGGTCGGCAGATCGTTCTCGGGCACGCGGTGCTGCGCCCACGCGTGCACGAATTCCGCGCGCGCGCCGAACGGACCATACCCATAGTCGCCCGCGAGCGTCACACGCAGCGGCGCAATGCGCGGCAGCGGCGCGCCCGTGTCCACGTTGCGCGCATGGGTGTAGTCGGCGGTCAACGCCAGATCCACGCGTTGCGCGCCCTGCTCGAACACGCGCCACTTGCCGTCGAGTTCGACGCCGTAGAATTCGGCCCGCACGCCGCGATAGACCGCTTCGTTGAGCGCGCCGTCGGTGCCGGCGGGCACGGGATCGTCGTCGTCGTTCACGAGGCGGCCCGTGTTGTACTCGGTGAGGTAATTGCTAAAGCGGCTATAGAACACACCCGCACTCGCCTTGTTCGGGCCGCGTTCGAAGCGCAGCGCGAGATCCGTGGAGACGGCTTTCTCTTTCTGCGCGTCGGGGTTGCCGATCAGGTATTGCCCCGTCGCGTCGTGCGGCCCGTTCGCATAGAGCTCGTAGAACGTGGGCGCGCGCTCCGTATAAGCCACGTTGCCCACCACCGACCATGCCGGCGCGAGCTTGTAGAGCGCCCCCGCGGACACGCTGCCCGCGTTGAAATCGCGCCCTTGCGCAGCCGCGAATTTCGCATTGCCGCCCGGCGTGGGATCGAGCTTCACGTGTTCGATGCGCGCACCCATGCTGAGCTTGAGCGCGCTCGTGACGTTCCATTCCTCGAGGCCGAACAGCGCGGCATTGGTGGTCTGCGTGGTCGGCACGAGCGCTTCGTCGCCGAGCGCGGAAAACGTGTTCTGGCTCACCTGCACGCCCAGCGCGCCTTCCAGCGGCCCGAGCCGCGTATGACGCGCTTCGAGCCGGGCCTCGTAGCCGTGATTGCGGAACGTCGTGCCGGTCACGCCGTTGTCGATCTCGCGATGCTCGTAGTCGGTATAGCCGAAGTCGAACTTGAGCTGATTGAACGGCCCGCGCAGATTGCGAACCTCCGACGCCACCGCTACGTGGTCCTGATGCATGCGCAGGCGCACGTCGTCTTCGGCCACCGACCCGTAATCGCTCTGGAAGCCGTTGTACGACACGCCCGCGTAGCCGTCGGCCCAGGTGTACGACGTGCCCACCGAGCCGCCGTGCCAGCGTCCGTCGCTGTTCGGGATGCTGCCGTAGGGCTCGCTCGCGTCGGGTCCGTCGAGCGCGCGCTGGCGTGTGGAGTGTGCATAGCCCGGAATGCGCTCGTTGCTGGTGTCGCGGCCGAAAGCGTCCACGTGAAATGCGAACTGGCCGTTGCCGCCCTCCACCTGCGCCGCGCCTGCGCGCGCGTCGTTGGCGCCGCCGTAGCTCGCGTCGACGGCGCCCGTCACGCCCTGGATCGGCTCGCGCGGAATGCGGTTGTCGATCGTGTTCACGACGCCGCCGATCGCATTGCCACCGTAGAGCAGCGCCGCCGGGCCGCGCACGATCTCCACGCGCTCCACCGTCAGCGGGTCCTGCGGCACGGCGTGATCGTACGAGAGCGAGGACGCGTCGAAGGCCGCGACGCCGTTCTGCAGCAGGCGGATGCGGTCGCCATCCATGCCGCGGATGATGGGCCGCCCGACCATCGGGCCGTAAGTCGTGGTCGAAACGCCGGGCAGCCCATTGAGCGTCTCGCCGAGCGAATTCGCGCTGCGCAGCGTGAGCGCGTTGCCATAAAGCGCGGTGGCGGGCGCGATCAAATCGGTGTCGCCGAGCGGATTCGCGGTGACGAAAACCGGCGCGAGCGCGACGTCGGGCGCCTTGTCCGGCGACGCGACGCCGGCCGGCGTCTGGGCGTGGGCGATCGCGCTCATGAACGCCAGCGAAAGCGGCGTCAGGCGCGCGAGGGTCGTAAAAGCGCCGCGCGTGGCGGCGCGTGTGCCGCCATCGTGGGCGGATGGGCGCGTGCCGGCGCCGGCCCGGCGGGACCGGCGCGCCGGCTGCGAAGGTTGCTGGCAATGCGAGCGCCCGAGGCGCCGCGTCGATGGAAAGTCAGGCTCGGTTGAAATCGCCACGATGGTTGTTGTTTGTGTCGTTGAAATGAAGCGGGGCGGACTGGCGGAGCCCCGTGGTCCGCGTCCACCGCGTGAGAGTTACGTTCTGATGGCTGCCGCGACAGTCTGTCTCAATGTTACGTTATAACATTACGATATGTGAAGGGGAATTTTGGATAGGCGGGCTGGCGAGCGAGACCGGAACGCAGGCCGAAGCCCGTCAGCGCAAGGCTTGCGGCTTTATCGCGCGGATTTTGGATCTGCTTGTGTGGCGCGTTGCACGCACCTCATCACCATTCCGCAGCCCGTCGTTCCGGCATCGCGAAACGCCCACACCACGGGCCTGCGCCCGGAGGCGGCCTGCGGCATGGCCGTGACGGCGCGCGTGTCGAACTCGAAGGGCTTGCGGATGGCGTCGGGAATCTGCAGTTCGAACGTCTGGCGTGGTTCGAAGCGCGAAAAGCGCGTAATTAATTCGAATGAGCACCGGCTCCTATAATCGAAGGCCGCCAAACAAAAGGAATACCGCATGTATATCGCCATGAATCGCTTCAAGGTCGCGCTGG
>JAITTX010000565.1 GCA_031286755.1 Paraburkholderia sp. | reverse complement strand
CCGCCTACGTGCTGGGCCGCGTGTCGCTCAACCCGATGCGCCACATCGACCCGGTCGGCACGATCGCCATGCCGCTCATCCTCTATTTCCTGACGAGCGGCGCGTTCGTGTTCGGCTACGCCAAGCCGGTGCCGATTTCGTTCGGCAATCTGCGCAACCCGCGCTGGGGCACGCTGTGGGTCGCCGCGGCGGGGCCGGCCTGCAATTTCGTGCAGGCGCTGCTGTGGGGCGTGGTCGGCGTGGCGCTGGCGGTATTCGGCGTCGAGGAGCCGTTCTTCACACGCATGGCCGCCGCCGGTGTGGGCGTGAACCTGGTGCTCGGCGTGCTGAACCTCTTTCCGCTGCCGCCGCTCGACGGCGGGCGCGTGCTCGCGGCGCTGCTGCCCACGCGCGCGAGCATTGCGCTCTCGCGCCTCGAGCCCTATGGTTTCATCATCGTGATGGTGCTCCTCGTGAGCGGCGTCTTCACAAGCTTCTGGCTGCGTCCGCTCGTATCCATCGGTTACGACGTGCTGACGGCCATCCTTAGTCCCCTTGTATCGCTCTTCTCATAACATCATGTTCCCAGACCGTATCTTCTCCGGTATGCGGCCCACCGGGTCGCTGCACCTCGGCCACTATCACGGCGTGCTGAAAAACTGGGTGCGGCTTCAGTCCGAGTACCCGTGCTTCTTCTGCGTGGTCGACTGGCATGCGCTCACCACGCACTACGAAACGCCAGAGGTCATCGAGAAGAACGTGTGGGACGTGCTGATCGACTGGCTCGCCTCCGGCATCGACCCGAACCAGTCGACGCTGTTCATCCAGAGCCGCGTGCCCGAGCACGCCGAGCTCGCGCTGCTGCTCGGCATGAGCACGCCGCTGTCCTGGCTCGAGCGCGTGCCCACCTATAAGGAGCAGATCGAGAAGCTGCGCGACAAGGATCTCGGCACCTACGGCTTCCTCGGCTATCCCGTGCTGATGGCCGCCGACATCCTGCTGTATCGCGCCTCGCTCGTGCCGGTGGGCGAGGATCAGGTCCCGCACGTCGAGATGGCGCGCGAGATGGCGCGCCGCTTCAACTACATGTACGGCCGCGAGCCCGGCTTCGAGGACAAGGCCAACGAAGCTGCGAAGAAGCTCGGCGGCAAGCGCTCGAAGCTCTACCACGAGCTGCGCAACGCCTATCAGCAGGAAGGCGACGAGGAGGCGCTCGAACAGGCGCGCGCGATGCTGTCCGAGTCGCAGAGCCTGTCGATGAGCGACCGCGAGCGTCTCTTCGGCTATCTCGAAGGCGCGCGCAAGATCATCCTGCCGGAGCCGCAGGTGCTGCTGACCGAGGCGTCGCGCATGCCGGGTCTCGACGGCCAGAAGATGTCGAAGTCGTACGGCAACACGATCGGCCTGCGCGAAGACGCCGAGTCGATCACGAAGAAAGTCCGCACCATGCCGACCGATCCGGCGCGCGTGCGCCGCACCGATCCGGGCGATCCGGACAAGTGCCCGGTGTGGCAGCTTCATCAGGTCTACACCGACGAAGCGACGCACGACTGGGTGCAGAAGGGCTGCCGTTCGGCGGGCATTGGCTGCCTCGAGTGCAAGCAGCCGGTGATCGAAGGCATCCTGCGCGAACAGCAGCCGATGCTCGAGCGCGCGCAGAAGTACATGGACGATCCGTCTCTCTTGCGCGCGATCGTGGCGGATGGTTGCGACAAGGCGCGCAAGTTCGCCAACGAGACCATGCGTGACGTGCGCGAGGCGATGGGCCTCTCGTACAACTAAGGCGGGCGGTTGCGATGACGTTCACGCCTGGCGGCGGTGCGCCGCTAGTGCCCACGGGGCTGGCCCAGTCCGGGACGCCCAATCAGGGGCCGAGCCATGCGGGGCTCTCCGAGCCATCGGGCTGGGTGCGCCAGTGGGCGCACTTGATTGTCTCCGGTGGCAGCGTGCTCGACGTGGCCTCGGGCGCGGGGCGTCATGCGCGCTGGCTCGCATCCCGCGGCCATCCGGTCGTGGCGCTCGACCGCGATGCCGCCGCGCTGGAGACGATGCGCGACGTTGCTGGCGTCGCCGCGCTGGCGTGCGACCTCGAGGGCGCGCCCTGGCCGCTGCCGGACGACATGCGCTTCGCCGCCATTGTTGTGACGAATTATCTGCATCGCCCGCTCATGCCGCGTCTCATCGACGCACTCGCGCCGGGCGGTGTGCTGATTTATGAAACGTTCGCGCAGGGCAACGAGACTGTCGGCAAGCCCTCGAACCCGGCATTTCTGCTGGCGCCGGGCGAGTTGCTGGCGGCCTGCGCGCCCGCGCTGCGCGTGATCGCTTACCAGGACGGATTTCTCCCACAACCGCGGGAGGCATTCGTCCAGCGCATCTGCGCGGTGCGCGAGATGCGCCCTGCGCACACTTCGGCGGCGGAAAACTTTGCCCGTCAGAACGGGGCGGATACGGTCGAAAGAACCGGTAACGCCGCTGCGACTCAGGTACTACCCCTGGTGCGTTACGATCTGACCGGCTAATCCGCTACAATCGCGGTTTAACGTACTCATTTTTTTGAAGTTTCATGGCTAACGGCACCCAGCACGGCATTACGTTGCGCGGCAGCATTCCCGCGATCGTCACCCCCATGCACGAAGACGGCAGCCTCGACCTGCCGGCGTTTCGCAAACTGATCGACTGGCACGTGGAAGAGGGGACGGATGCCATCGTCGTCGTCGGCACGAGCGGCGAGTCCGCCACGCTGGACGTCGAAGAGCACATCCTGATGGTCAAGACGGCGGTCGAGCACGCCGCGGGCCGTCTGCCGATCATCGCCGGCGCCGGTGGCAATTCCACGGCTGAGGCGATCGAGCTCACGAAGCTCGCGAAAGATGTCGGCGCACAGGCGTCGCTCCAGGTCGTGCCCTATTACAACAAGCCGACCCAGGAAGGCATGTACCGCCATTTCGCGAAGATCGCGGAAGCGGTGGACCTGCCGGTACTGCTGTACAACGTGCCGGGCCGCACGGTCGCGGACATGTCGAACGAGACGATCCTGCGTCTCGCGCAGGTGCCGGGCATCGTCGGCGTGAAGGAAGCCACGGGCAACATCGACCGTGCCGCGCATCTCATCAAGCATGCGCCGGAAGGCTTCAAGATCTTCAGCGGCGACGATCCCACCGCGATCGCGCTCATGCTGCTGGGCGGCCACGGCAATATTTCGGTGACCGCCAACGTCGCGCCGCGCCAGATGGCCGAGCTGTGCCGTGCAGCGCTCGAGGGCGACGCGAAGACCGCGCGCGCGATCCACCTGAAGCTGCTGTCGCTGCACAAGAATCTTTTCATCGAATCGAATCCGATTCCGGCGAAGTGGGCACTGCAGGAGCTCGGCCGGATCGAAGGCGGCATCCGTCTGCCGCTCACGCCGCTCGACGCGCGCTACCACGACGTGGTGCGCACGGCGCTGCACGAGGCTGGTCTGATCGGCTGATCGGCTTTAGCCCGACCCAGCCGAAAACGCCGTATTTTCAACCGACGCCGCCACGAGCCCAGCGCCCAGATCGACGACCCAATCGCCGACCGCAATCGGCGAAAGATTTCCCGGCAGGTCAAGGCTTAGCGTTCCCGTATTACGAAGGTCCACATGAAACGTTCCGTTCTTTCCCTCCACGCCACCCGCATGGCGATGCTGGCGCTCGCACTCGGCTCGCTCGCGGGCTGCGAGTCGCTGAACGACATGTTCGCGTCGGATCGCGTCAACTACAAGGACACGCCAAGCGCACCGGCGCTGGCAGTGCCGCAGGATCTGTCGACGGTGCCGAGCGACCAGAAGTACGTCGCGCCGCCGCCCACCGTGACGCTGGGCGGTGCCGCGCAGCGTACGGTCACGAGCGCGGGCAACGCGACGCTCGGTGTGCCGAACGCGCAGGATCCGCTCGGCATGCACGTCGAGCGCGACGGCGACCGCCGCTGGCTCGTGATCGATGGCCGCTCGCCCGACGATGTCTGGCCGCAGCTGCAGGAATTCTGGACCGACAATGGCTTCACGCTCACGACGGATTCTCCCGCCACGGGCATCATGACCACCGATTGGGCCGAGAACCGCGCCAATATTCCGGACGACTGGTTCCGCCGCACGATCGGCCGTGTGGTCGACTTCGCGTACTCGTCGGGCACGCGCGACAAGTTCCGGACGCTGGTCACGCGCGGCGCGGACGGTCAGACCGACATCTCGATCACGCACAGCGCGATGGAAGAAGTGCTGACCGGTCAGGACAAGACTTCGTCGAAGTGGGTTGAGCGTCCGCGCGATCCGGCCCTCGAGGCGGCGTTCCTCTCGAAAGTCATGCAGAAGTTCGGCCTGACCGACGCGCAGTCCAAGCAACTGCTGACCGATGCGCGCCCGTCTTCCGCCGCGGCCAAGGTCGCGGCCGGCCCGGACGGCACCACGCTCGATCTGCCCGAGGCATTTGACACGGCCTGGCTGCGCGTGGGCCTCGCGCTCGATCGCACCAATTTCACGGTCGACAACCGCGACCGCGAGAAGGGTATCTATTACGTGCGCTACGCCGATTCCATGCAGGAGCTCAAGGGCGACGGCCTGCTGGGCAAGCTGTTCTACAACCCGAAGAAGGCCGCCAAGAATCAGGGGCCGGAGTACAGGATTTCGGTGCGAGCGAACGGCAATTCAACCCAGGTGGCGGTGCTCTCCGCAAATGGCCAGGTGGATACGTCGTCGGATGCGCAGCGCATCGTGACCGCGCTCCACTCCCAGTTGAACTGATCCGGCCGTGCGCTTTGCGAGCCTCGGCAGCGGTAGCGAGGGCAACGCACTGGTAGTAGAGGCAGGCGGCGGCGCGACCCCTACGCGCGTGCTGCTGGACTGCGGATTCTCAGCGAAGGAGGTCGAGCGCAGGCTCACCCGGGCGGGCCTTTGCGCCGATACGCTGAGCGCGATTCTCATCACCCACGAACATAGTGACCATATTGGCAGTGCGCTGACGCTGGCGCGCCGCTGGTCGATTCCGCTCTACATGAGCTGGGGCACGGCCCAGGCGGTTGGCGCCGACGACGCGGGCGTCGAACTCAATGTCCTCTGGAGTGACGGGATGTTCGAAATAGGCGAGCTTGGCGTGCTGCCGTACACCGTGCCGCACGATGCGCGCGAGCCTCTGCAATTCGTATTCAATGACGGCGCGAGCCGGCTTGGGGTGCTGACCGACGTCGGTGAGTCGACGCCGCACATCCACGCCGTGCTGAGCGGCTGCGACGCGCTCGTGCTCGAGTGCAATCACGACGTCGAGATGCTCGCGGCGAGCCGCTATCCGGCGTCGCTCAAGGCGCGCATTGGCGGCTCGCACGGTCACCTGAACAACGAGGCGGCGGGGGGTATTCTCGCGGCGCTCGATCGCTCGAAGCTGCGCCATCTGATTGCCGCCCATCTGAGCCAGCAGAACAACACGCCGGACCTCGCGCACGCGGCCATGGCGGCCGTGCTCGGCAACGCATCCACTGAAATCGGGGTCGCTACACAAGGCGAAGGATTCGACTGGGTCGTCCTCTGAGGGTTCTCCTCGGTTCACGGCTGGTTTCCGGACGAAAAAAAGCCCATGACATGTGTCATGGGCTTTTTTGTTTCCACCGGTCGGATCTCGTCCGGCCCGCTGGGTTTAGTTGCGATTGCCGCCGAAGATGCCGAGGATCGCGAGCAGGTTCGTGAATACGTTGTAGAGGTCCAGATAGATCGCGAGCGTGGCCGTGATGTAGTTGGTCTCGCCGCCATTCACGACGCGCTGCACGTCGAACAGCATATAAGCCGAAAAGATCACGATGGCCAGCACGGACACCGTGAGCATCAGCGCGGGCAGATGCAGGAACATGTTCGCGATGCCTGCGAGCAGGATCACGATCACGCCCATGAACAGCCACTTGCCAAGACCCGAGAAGTCGCGCTTGCTGACGGTGGCGATGGTGGCCATGGAGGCGAAGATCACGCCGGTGCCGCCGAACGCGAGCATGATGAGCGACGCGCCGTTCGAGAAGCCGAGGATGAACGACAGCAGCCGCGAGAGCATCAGGCCCATGAAGAACGTGAAGCCTAGCAGCACGAGCACGCCGAGCGAGCTGTTCTTGGTGCGCTCGATAGCGAAGATGAAGCCGAACGCGATCGCGAAGAACGCGAGCAGGCTCATCGTGGGGCTGGTGGCGGCGAACAGCGAGAAACCCGTGGCGACACCCAGCCACGCGCCGAGCACCGTCGGCACCATCGACAGCGCGAGCAGCCAGTAGGTGTTGCGCAGTACGCGGTTGCGAGTCTCGGCGGAGGCGACGGTGCCGCCGCGGCCGAAGTTGTAGGGGTACTCGTTCATGCTTTCTCCTTGCGTGAGACGCGTGGCAGGCGGCGCGCGGCACGTGCGCGCTCCGCTCACTCTTAAGATATGCGTGGTGTCCCGGAGTTTCAACGGGGTGCCACACAGTTTCGCTACCGTCGTTTCGTTACGTCCGGGAGCGTAACCCCCCATACTTAATTGGTGCTGAAAGGCCCGACGGCGCGGCTTTTGCGCCGATCCGGCCAAGTCTGCCGACCTAACGGGGTTCAATCGCAATCATACATGGGAACATGCTACAATTGCGGATTCATTTGAATATGTAACCTCTTAATTTTCTGGAGTTTTTATGGCGCTCGAACGCACCCTGTCGATTATCAAGCCGGACGCAGTGGCGAAGAACGTGATCGGCCAGATCTACAGCCGCTTCGAAAGCGCTGGCCTGAAGATCGTTGCCTCGCGCATGGTCCACCTCTCGCGCGCCGACGCCGAGAAGTTCTATGCTGTTCATGCAGAGCGTCCGTTTTTCAAGGACCTCGTCGAATTCATGATCTCGGGTCCCGTGCAGATCCAGGTTCTGGAAGGCGAGAACGCTATCCTGAAGAACCGCGACCTGATGGGTGCGACCGATCCGAAGAAGGCTGAAAAGGGCACGATCCGCGCAGATTTCGCGGACAGCATCGACGCGAACGCGGTTCACGGCTCGGACGCCGTGGAAACGGCGCGCGTCGAAATCGCGTTCTTCTTCCCGGAAGTCAACGTTTACTCGCGCTAAGCAATCAAAGCGCGATAGCAGTTCAAGCAGCATAGGGTCGCGAACGGCGATGTCGTTCACTGTCCGGTGCCGGGCTCCCTCGAATCCGGCGGTGAACGCGCTCTCGCACTGAATGGCAGGATTCGACATGACGAGCAGCTCCACCGTCAACCTTCTCGATTTCGACGCCCAAGGGCTGGTCGCATATTGCGAGAGCCTGGGCGAGAAGCCGTTTCGCGCCAAACAGCTTCAGCGCTGGATCCACCAGTACAACGCCGCCGACTTCGACGGCATGACGGATCTGGCCAAATCGCTGCGCGAGAAGCTCAAAGGGCGCGCCTCGATCGGCATGCCCGGCATCGTTTCCGACAACGTTTCCTCCGACGGCACGCGCAAATGGCTCGTGGACGTCGGCAACGGCAATGCGGTCGAGACCGTGTTCATCCCCGAAGAAACGCGCGGTACGCTGTGCGTGTCGTCACAGGCGGGATGCGCGGTGAATTGCCGGTTCTGCTCCACCGGCAAGCAAGGTTTTTCACGCAATCTCACCACCGCCGAAATCATCGGCCAGTTGCGCATGGCGGAATTCGCCCTGCGCGCGTCGCTGCTTGGAGAAGCGGGCGGCCGTTCGACTGGCGGCGAGGGCAAAGGCGAGCGCGTCGTCACCAATGTCGTGATGATGGGCATGGGCGAGCCGCTCCTGAACTACGATGCGGTCGTGCCCGCGATGCGCCTGATGCTCGACGACAACGCCTATGGCCTGTCGCGCCGGCGCGTCACGCTTTCGACCTCGGGCGTCGTGCCCATGATGGACCGCCTTGGCGCCGACTTGCCGGTCGCGCTCGCGGTGTCGCTGCACGCGCCCAACGACGCGCTGCGCGACGAGTTGGTGCCGCTGAACCGCAAGTACCCACTGCGCGAGCTGATGGCTGCCTGCCAGCGATATCTGCGGGTTGCGCCGCGCGACTTCATCACGTTCGAGTACTGCATGCTCGACGGCGTCAACGACACGGAGGAGCACGCACGCCAGTTGCTTGCCGTAACGCGTGACGTACCGTGCAAATTCAACCTGATCCCGTTTAATCCGTTTCCCGAATCGGGCTTGCTGCGCTCGAAATCGGAGCAGATCAAGCGTTTCGCGCAGATCCTGATGGACGCTGGCGTTGTCACGACCGTGCGCAAGACGCGCGGCGATGACATCGACGCGGCTTGTGGCCAGCTTGCCGGCGAGGTGAAGGATCGCACGCGCCTCGCGGAGCGCGCGGCCCGCAAGGTGATCGATGTCCATCCGGTTCAGCACTGAACACAGCGGATCCGGCGTGAGGCGAAAAAAGTAGTAGCAGGGCAATAACAGGGCACGAAAAGCAGTGCCGGTGAGGTTGCGCGGGGAATGACGCAGCATCGCCGGTGAGTTTGACAAGAAGCGTTGCAGAAGCGATCGGATGCGGCACAGTAGCCGCGCATTTTGTTATAAACGGTCTGCGAATCGAGGCAGGGCGCGATGCGCCCGCCGGTTCCGGGATAGAAAAGAATCGACGCAAGGACTTTGGGATGAGCGAGCCGCAGCACCCTTTCGGGACAGACGGAACAGAGACCAACGCAGGCCGTTCGGTATCCGACGGCTCGCCATCACCGGTGCAGGCGGTGCCTGACACGCTTGCCGCTGTGGGGGCGCGTCTCGCGCAACTGCGCACGGCGAAAAGCTGGTCGGTCGAGGACGTCTCGGCGCGCCTGAAGGTGTCGGTGTCGAAGCTGCGCGATCTGGAGGCGGGCGATATCAGCCATCTGCCAGATGCAACGTTCGCGCTCGGCGTGGTGCGGGCCTACGCGAAGCTGCTGGGTGCCGACCCCGCGCCGCTTGCTCAGGCGCTGCGCCGCGAGCGCGGGGTGCCGCAGCCGGATCTGTCGATGCCCGCATCGGCTGGTGCGGATTTGCCGCGCGGCCGGGTCTCGCTGTCGCTCGGCGGCGGGGTGCGAGCACCCCGGCGCCGTACGTCGTGGCTGTGGGGCGTGGCACTCGTCGTGATCGCCGTGATCGGCATCTCGATGTGGCATACGAATAGCGGCGAATCGTCGGCATGGTTTGCGCGCCTGAAATCGATGGCGGGTGGCTCGACTGGCAGCGCGAGCGGCGAATCGGGCGCTGCTTCGGCGACGGTGGCCGAGGGAGCGACGGTGGGTGCGGCGGCCGGGCAGAGCGCGGGCCAGGATGAAGAGGCCGCGAATGCTGCAAACGGCCAGACAGAAGGTCAGGCGAATGGCCAGAGCACCGCCGCTCAAGGGACGGCAAGCGCGGCCCAGGCTGCACCGGCAAGCGCGACGCCTGTCGTGAACGCCACGCCGGCGAGCGCGGCAGCGGTGGCAACAGCCGCGCCGGCACAAGCGGCTTCGGTGCCGGCGGCGCCCGGAACGGCCACGTTCGCGATTCGCGTGACGCAGGACTCCTGGGTCAGCGTGCGCCAGAAAGACGGTAAAGAGCTCTTCTCCGGATTGATCCATGGTAACGATGGCCGTGAGATCTCCGGCGTCGAGCCGCTCAGAATTACGGTGGGCAACAAGGCCGGTATCGAGTCGATGACCATCGACGGTCAGCCGGTCGACGCATCAAAGTATGCGTCGGCGCGTGGCAATGTCGCGCGCTTCGTGTTGCCCTGATAGAGACATGACGTGTGTCGCGGTTGGATGGAGCGCCGCGACGCTTTTTCAATTCGCGCGCAGCGACGCTCCCGGTAGTGTCAACGCGTGCGAGGTGTAAATGGGTTTTTCGATGCAAAGCGAAACGCAATCCTCGTCCAGCAACAGCCAGATTTGTTCCAGCGAACCGATCCTCGGTGGTCACGCGCCGCGCCGCAAGTCGCACGCCGTGCATGTGCGCTGGGGCGGCCAGCTGGTGACGATCGGTGGCGACGCGCCGGTGCGCGTGCAGTCGATGACCAATACCGATACCGCGGATGCAATCGGTACTGCGATTCAGATCAAGGAATTGGCGCAGGCTGGCTCGGAGCTCGTGCGTATCACGGTGAACACGCCGGAAGCCGCCGCTGCCGTGCCGCATGTGCGCGAGCAGCTCGACCGCATGGGCGTGACGGTGCCGCTCGTCGGCGACTTCCACTACAACGGCCACCTGTTGCTGCGCGACTATCCTGCGTGCGCAGAGGCACTCTCGAAGTACCGCATCAATCCGGGCAACGTCGGCCAGGGCGCCAAGCGCGACACGCAGTATGCCCAGATGATCGAAGCCGCCATCAAGTACGACAAGCCGGTGCGCATCGGCGTGAACTGGGGCAGCCTCGACCAGGATCTGCTCGCGCGAATGATGGACGAGAACGCGGCACGCACGACACCGTGGGAAGCCCAGAGCGTAATGTACGAAGCGCTCATTCAGTCGGCCATCGGCTCGGCGGAACGCGCCGTCGAACTCGGCCTCGGCCGCGACAAGATCATCCTGTCGTGCAAGGTGAGCGGCGTGCAGGACCTGATCGCCGTCTATCAGGAGCTCGCCAAGCGTTGCGACTTTGCACTGCACCTCGGTTTGACCGAGGCAGGCATGGGCTCGAAGGGCATCGTCGCTTCCACGGCGGCGCTCTCGGTGCTGCTCCAGCAGGGCATTGGCGACACCATCCGCATTTCGCTCACGCCGGAGCCGGGTGCTTCGCGTACCGGCGAAGTCGTGGTCGGCCAGGAAATTTTGCAGACCATGGGCCTGCGCTCGTTCACGCCCATGGTCATCGCGTGCCCGGGCTGCGGCCGCACCACCAGCACGCTGTTCCAGGAGCTCGCTTCGCAGATCCAGAATTATCTGCGCGCGCAAATGCCCATCTGGCGTGGTGAGTACCCGGGCGTCGAGACGATGAACGTCGCCGTGATGGGCTGCATCGTGAATGGCCCGGGCGAATCCAAGCACGCGAACATCGGCATCAGCCTGCCGGGCTCGGGCGAGAATCCCGCGGCGCCGGTCTTCGTCGACGGCGAGAAGGTCAAGACGCTGCGCGGCGAGCATATCGCCGAAGAATTCCAGCAGATCGTGAGCGACTACGTCGCGCGCAAGTACGGCAAGGCCGAAGCGACTGCCTGAGCTGCACACCGTACGCCGATTTCAAGCACAACCGAACATCGCCATTCGCAGGCACATTCGCAACGCAATGACTGAACAGAAAAGAAAGCCGGAAAAGCTGACCGGCGTGAAGGGCATGAACGACATCCTGCCGCAGGATGCAGGGCTGTGGGATTTCTTCGAAACCACGGTGAAATCCATGCTCCGCTCGTACGGGTACCAGAATATCCGCACGCCGATCGTCGAGCACACGCAGCTCTTCACGCGCGGCATCGGCGAAGTGACCGACATCGTCGAAAAAGAGATGTACAGCTTTACCGACGCGCTCAACGGCGAGAACCTCACGCTGCGCCCGGAAAACACGGCGGCGGTCGTGCGCGCCTCGATCGAGCACAACATGCTTTACGACGGGCCGAAGCGCCTGTGGTACGTCGGTCCGATGTTCCGTCACGAGCGCCCGCAGCGCGGCCGCTATCGCCAGTTCCATCAAGTTGGCGTGGAAGCGCTCGGCTTCGCGGGTCCGGATGCGGATGCGGAAATCATCCTGATGTGCCAGCGACTTTGGGACGACCTCGGTTTGACCGGGATCAAGTTGGAGATCAATTCGCTGGGTCTCGCTGAAGAGCGTGCCGCGCACCGCGTGGAGCTCATCAAGTATCTGGAGCAGCATGCCGACCTGCTCGACGAAGACGGCAAGCGCCGTCTGTACACGAACCCGCTGCGCGTGCTCGATACAAAGAACCCCGCGCTGCAGGAAGTCGCGAACAACGCGCCGAAGCTGATCGACTTCCTCGGCGAGCACTCGCTTGCGCACTTCGAAGGGCTGCAGCGCCTGCTCAAGGCGAACAACATTCCGTTCAAGATCAACCCGCGTCTCGTGCGTGGTCTCGATTACTACAATCTGACCGTGTTCGAGTGGATTACCGACAAGCTAGGCGCGCAGGGCACGGTGGCGGCAGGCGGCCGTTACGATCCGCTGATCGAGCAACTGGGCGGCAAGCCCACGGCGGCTTGCGGCTGGGCGATGGGTGTCGAGCGCATTCTGGAGCTGCTCAAGGAAGAGGATCTCGTGCCGGAAGCGGAAGGTTGCGACGTCTACGTCGTGCACCAGGGCGAGGCGGCGCGCGAGCAGGCGTTCATCGTGGCGGAACGTCTGCGCGACACAGGGCTCGACGTCATCCTCCATTGCAGCGCGGATGGTCAGTCCGCGAGCTTCAAGTCGCAGATGAAGCGTGCCGACGCCAGCGGCGCGGCGTTCGCCGTGGTGCTTGGTGAAGACGAAGTGGCCAAGGGGGCAGCGGGCGTGAAGGCGCTGCGCGGAGGCGCCGAAGAGGCTCGCAGCGAGCAACAGACGGTAGCACTCGAAGACTTGACCGAATATCTAATCAATGCGATGGTTGCATCCGCCGAAGACGGCGACGACTGACAGGGCCACCATAGGTGGTGGTGCGTGATCAACGCGTTTCGAAGCGCGTCGTCGACATCTGAACGACGCTTTTTTGATCCACGCTTGATCCACGCATCGGGCCGATGTTTTTGGCGCGCCCGGCAACAAGCTTCAGAATAATCAAGGAATCGCTACGCGATGAGTTACCACGACGAACAGGAATCGATCGAGAGTTTCAAGGCATGGTGGGCGCAGTGGGGCAACGCCACTACGTGGATCGTGCTGATCGTTCTGCTCGCACTCGCCGTGTGGAACGGCTGGAACTTCTGGCAACGCCGCCAGGCGGCCGAGGCCGCGGTGTTGTACGACCAGGTTCAGCAGGCGAGCGCCGGCAGCGACAAGGCGATGCTCACGCGCATCGCAAGCGACATGGAAAACCGCTTCGGCGGCACCGCGTATGCGCAGATGACCGCGCTTGCCGTGGCCAAGTCGCTCTATATGGCGGGTGACACCGCGGGTGCGAAGGCGCAATTGCAGTGGGCGGCCGATCATGCGAAGGACGAGGAATTCCGTCAGGTCGCGAAGATTCGCCTGGCGTCCGTCTTGCTCGACGAAAAGGCCTACGATCAGGGCCTTGCGCTGATTCCGCAACCCGATGCGGGTCCCTTCAAGGGCATCGTCGCGGATGGCCGCGGTGACCTGCTCGCGGCAGCAGGCAAACGTGACGACGCGCGGGCGGCCTACAAACTCGCGCTCGACAGCCTGCCCAAAAGCGATGCCTCCGAGCGTCAATTGATTCAGTTCAAGCTCGATGCGCTGGGCGGCTAAGCAAGCTGCGCTTGCGGCCCGTGAATATAAACAGCTAAACCAATTCCATCACCGATGAATTTGCTGAAACGAACCGTTGTACCTGTCGCCTGTGCGATGACCGTCCTCGCGCTGGCGGCTTGCTCGTCGACGAAAGACGAGCGTCGCGTACCGGTGCCGCTGACCGAGTTCAAGCCGGTGCTGGACGTCCAGCAGGTGTGGAAGGCGAGCGTCGGCAAGGCGGGCCGCTATCTGTTCTCGCCGGTCGCCGTGGGCGATACGGTCTACGCTGCGGGCGAAAACGGCTCGGTTGCGAAGTTCGACGCGCAGACCGGCAAGGAAGTCTGGCGCACGAAACTCAAGGACGACATCTCCGCGGGCGTCGGCAGCGACGGCAATCTCACCGCCGTCGGCGGCCTGAAGGGCAACGTCTACGTGCTCGATTCCAACGGCAAGCTCTCGTGGCAAGCCAAGGCGCCGGGCGAGATCATTTCGCCGCCACTCGTCGGCAACGGTCTCGTGATCGTGCGCACCATCGACGGCCAGATCGTTGCGTTTAACGCTCAGACGGGCGAGCAGAAATGGGTCTATCGCAATCGTGCGGTGCCGCTCAATCTGCGCGTTTCCTCCGGCATGACGTTCGCGGGCGACCAGGCCGTGCTCGCAGGCTTCCCGGGCGGCGCGTTCGCGGCGATCAACCTGCAAAGCGGCGACGCGTTCTGGGAAACGCCGGTGTCGTATCCGAAGGGCGTGACCGAAGTCGAGCGTATCAATGATGTGAGCGGTCCGCCCACGCTCGTTGGTGCCACCACGTGCGCGGTCACGTTCCAGGGCCAGTTGGGCTGCTTCGACGCCAATTCGGGCCGCCCGATGTGGGAGAAGCCGTTCTCGAGCACGAGCGGCATCGCTCAGGGTGACACCGAGGTGGTGGGCGGTGACGACTGGTCGGTCGTGAAGGCGTACAACGTCTCGACCGGTGAGCAGACCTGGAGCACGGACAAGCTGAAGAATCGCGACGTCAGCGTGCCGGCGGTGCTTGGCCACGCAGTCGTGGTTGGCGACTACCAGGGCTATGTGCATTTCCTCTCGCTCGACGACGGCAGCTTCGTTTCGCGCGTGAAGACCGACGGCAGCCCGATCACGGCCGCGCCGGTGCTGGCCGGCAACACGCTCGTCGTGCAAACGAAGGACGGCGACCTCTACGGTCTGCGTCCGCGTTAATTGGATGGGGCGGCCCGGCGCGCGCTGCCGGGCTTCGCGTCGAGGGGCCGCGCCCGCGGGCAGCGGCCTCTTGTATTTTGTGCCTGCGTTTTGCCGTCCTGGTGTCAATTGACCGGGACAGGCGCCCTCTAGCCGAGGCTGGCACGGCCCGAATGGCCGCTACACGCTTGCCGGGGTCTCGAAGGGCTCCCGTAGCGGGCGCGCGACCCAATTCGTGATAATTTGCAACTATTGCAACTCTGCAAGCATGAATGCAGACGCTTGCCGCGCCATGCTCCGGACGTTCCGGCGCGGCGCCTTACCGTAGAAAAGATCAGATGAAACCCGTAATCGCCCTCGTCGGGCGCCCCAATGTGGGGAAATCCACGCTCTTCAACCGGCTCACGCGCTCGCGCGATGCACTGGTGGCCGATCTGCCCGGTCTCACGCGCGACCGCCACTATGGCGAAGGGCGTGTGGGCGATCGCGCTTATCTGGTGGTCGATACCGGTGGCTTCGAACCGGTCGCCAAAGATGGCATCCTGCACGAAATGGCGCGCCAGACGCGCCAGGCGGTGGAGGAAGCCGACATTGTCGTCTTCATCTGCGATGGCCGCAACGGCCTCGCGCCGCAGGACAAGCACATCGCCGATTACCTGCGCAAGACCGGCCGGCCGATCTTCCTCGTGGTGAACAAGGCCGAAGGCATGAAGTACAGCGCCGTCGCCGCCGACTTCTATGAGCTTGGCCTCGGCGACCCGCGCGCGATTTCCGCCGCGCACGGCGACGGCGTGACCGAGATGATCAACGAGGCGCTCGATCGGGCCTATGCGGATCATCCGGAAGAGAGCGACGAAAACGCCGACAAGCACGGCGTCAAGATTGCCATCGTGGGCCGCCCGAACGTGGGCAAGTCCACGCTCGTCAATACGCTGATCGGCGAAGACCGCGTGATCGCGTTCGACATGCCGGGCACCACGCGCGACTCGATCTACGTGGATTTCGAACGCGGCGGCAAGAAGTACACCCTGATCGACACGGCGGGTCTGCGCCGCCGCGGCAAGGTGTTCGAGGCCATCGAGAAGTTTTCGGTCGTGAAGACGCTGCAGTCGATTGCGGACGCCAATGTGGTGATCCTGCTGCTCGACGCGCGTCAGGAAATTTCCGATCAGGATGCCCATATCGCGGGCTTCGTGGTGGAGCAGGGCCGTGCGCTCGTAGTGGGCGTGAACAAGTGGGACGGTATGGACGACCACGCGCGCGAGCGCACCAAGCACCACCTGCAGCGCAAACTGAAATTCCTCGACTTCGCGGAAATGCGCTTCATCTCGGCGACGGAAAAATTCGGCATTGGTCCGCTGATGCGCTCGGTGGACGACGCCTATGCCGCCGCAATGGCGAAACTTCCGACCCCGCGTCTCACGCGCGCGCTCATCGAAGCGGTGGAATTCCAGCAGCCGCGCCGCCGTGGTCCGGTGCGCCCGAAGCTGCGCTACGCCCACCAGGGGGGACAGAACCCGCCTATTATCGTGATCCACGGCAATGCACTGGATGCGGTGACCGATACCTATAAGCGCTACCTGGAGAATCGCTTCCGGGAAACTTTCTCGCTGACCGGGACTCCATTGCGCATAGAGTTTCGTTCTTCGACGAATCCCTACACTGAAAAAAGCTGAACTGCGTTCGCTACCCCGCGCAAGCGCGCCATTGACCCGCCTGGCCGGGCGGTGGGGAGCGTCGCGGCGGAACGAGAATCAGCTATAGTGTAGCGATTGGCGCCGGATTTCTTTTTCTTCGGCGCCAGTTTAGTTAAACCTGCAAAAAAATACGGAGTTTGCTATGAGCAACAAAGGGCAACTGTTACAAGACCCGTTTCTGAACGCGCTGCGCAAGGAGCACGTGCCTGTTTCGATCTATCTGGTCAACGGCATCAAGCTTCAAGGGAACATTGAATCGTTCGACCAGTACGTCGTGTTGCTCCGTAATACGGTTACGCAAATGGTTTACAAGCACGCCATTTCCACGGTGGTCCCGGCCCGTCCGGTGAACTTCCACCCGGATGCGGAAGCGTCCTGATCTTTGACGCGGCCGGTCCGGAGCGCCTCGCTGGCGTTTGCGGTCCGGCCGCTTTCATTTTGACATCTGCTAATTTGATCAACGCCGCACTCGTCGGCATCGACTTCGGCAAGACCGATTTCGAAGCCAGTCTCGAAGAGCTCAGCCTGCTCGCGAAGAGCGCGGGTGCCACGCCCGCTGTCACGCTCACCGGGCGACGTTCCAGCCCCGACGCCGCCATGTTCATCGGTAGCGGCAAGGCCGAGGAACTGCGTCTCGCCTGTGAGGCGAACGACGTCGAAATCGTCATTTTCAATCACGCGCTTTCGCCAGCCCAGCAACGCAATCTGGAGCGTGCGCTGAATCGTCGCGTGGTGGATCGCACCAGCCTCATTCTCGACATCTTCGCGCAGCGCGCGCGCAGCCATGAAGGCAAGCTCCAGGTCGAGCTCGCGCAACTTCAGTATCTCGCCACGCGCCTCGTGCGCGCCTGGACTCACCTCGAGCGCCAGAAGGGCGGTATCGGCCTGCGCGGCCCCGGCGAGACACAGCTCGAAACCGACCGCCGGCTGATCGGCGAGCGCATCAAGATGCTGCAGGGCAAGCTCACCAAACTGCGTCGCCAGCATGGCACACAGCGGCGTCAGCGCGTGCGCACGCGCACGATGTCGGTTTCGCTGGTCGGCTACACGAACGCGGGCAAATCCACGCTCTTTAACGCGCTCACCAAGGCGCAGGCCTATGCCGCCGACCAGTTGTTCGCGACGCTCGACACGACGTCGCGGCGCGTGTGGCTCGGCGACGAAGTGGGCCAGATCGTGTTGTCGGACACCGTGGGCTTCATCCGCGAGCTGCCTCACCAGCTCGTCGCGGCGTTTCGCGCGACACTGCAGGAAACCGTGCAGGCCGACTTGCTGCTGCACGTGGTGGACGCGTCGAGTTCGGTGCGGCTCGACCAGATCGACCAGGTGAACGAGGTGTTGCACGAGATCGGTGCGGACACCATCCGCCAGGTGCTGGTGTTCAACAAGATCGACGCCGTGCCCGAACTGGCGGCCCGGGGCGGGACGGTCGAGCGAGATGAGTATGGTAATATTTCGCGCGTCTTTTTGAGCGCGCGCACGGGCGTCGGACTGGATGCGCTGCGCGCCGCCATCGCCGAAATCGCGACTGCCGAGCCGCTTGCCCAGCCGTCGCCGCTCCTGGCCGCTGACTGGACCGCAGCGCCACACGAACCCAGCAGGGAACCTGAGCTCGGCCGCTGAACGCTTGCCGGAAAGCGCCTTGCGGCGCGGCCCGAACTGCGGCTCGAAGCGCCGATGAGGTACCTCCACGCACATGACCCGCTGTCTACTCTGGTGAACGAACACAGGTGAACGATTACAACAAGCGGACTGGCTGGCAGCGCGCACGCGCCATTTTCTCGTTGAACGACCCGCGTTGGGGCCGCGGCGAGGGCAATGGCCAGCGCACCGACGACGCGCGGCGCCCGTCGGGCAACAACGGCAATAACGGCGGCGGCAAGGGTGACGGCCCCCCCGATCTCGACGAAATGTGGCGCGATTTCAATCGCCGCCTGTCGGCGTTCTTCGGCAAGAAGGGCAAGGGTCCGGGCGGGCTCGGCCCGAAGCCGGACAACGGCCGCAGCGCGCGTATCGGCGTGGGTATCGTCCTTGGCGTGCTCATCGCCATCTATGTGGGCAGCGGCGTGTTCGTCGTCCAGGAGGGGCAGGCCGGCGTCGTGCTGCAGTTCGGCCAGTATCGCCACACGGTCAGCCAGGGCGTGCACTGGCGCTTCCCGTTCCCGTTCCAGACGCAGGAAATCGTGAATATCGGCCAGATTCGCAGCGTCGAGATCGGCCGCAATAATCTCGTGCGCCCGGCGAATGTGAAGGATGCCTCGGTGCTCACGCACGACGGCGACATTCTCGACGTGCGCTTCACCGTGCAGTACCAGGTCAAGCAGCCCACCGATTATCTGTTCCACAGCGTCGATCCCGACCTCGCCGTGAGCCAGGCCGCACAGGCGGCCGTGCGCACCGTGGTGGGCGCGCACAGTACTCACGATCTCCTCTACGCGGACCGCGAACCGATCCGCGCCCAGCTTGCCGACTCCATCCAGCATGCGATGGACGTCTACAAGACGGGCCTCGGCGTGGTTGGGGTGACGATCCAGAGCGTTACGGCGCCTGATCGCGTGCAGGCCGCCTTCGACGACGAAGCAAAGGCGCACCAGGAGAGCGAGCGCGCGAAGCGCGACGCGCAGGCTTACGCCGATCAGATGCTGCCGCATGCGCAAGCCGAAGCGGCGCGTCTCATCGACGACGCCAAGGCCTACAGCGACCGCGTGGTTGCACAGGCGCAGGGCGACGCACAGCGCTTTAACAGCGTCTATGACCAATACACGAAGGCGCCGGCCGTCATTCGGGAACGCATGTACTTGGACACCATGCAGCAGATCTACTCGAATACGACGAAGGTGTTCGTCGACAGCAAGTCGGGCAACAACGTGATCTATCTGCCGCTCGACAAGCTCGTCGACGCGACGCGTCAGCGCGCTGCTGCGGCAACGGCCGCCTCGGCGGCTGCCGCGGCTCCGGCTAGTGGCGCATCGGATGCGAACGCCGCGGCCGCGCCTTCGGCGAACAGCGACATGCAGCAAGGCGCGCAGTCAAGCGGTCAGCAACAAGGTGCCCAGCCGCAAAACCCGCAGCCGCAGGGCGCGCCGCCGCAAAATGCGCAGCCGCAGAGTGCTGCGCCGGCGCCTTCCGCGAGCGACGCGGCCCAGGCGGCCAGCGACGCCTTCCGTTCGCGCGACGCGCTGCGCTCGCGCGGCCGTGAAGACGACGTGCAATAACGGAGCGCCGACATGAACAAGATCATTGCGTTCGTCGTCGCCTTCGTGGTGGTGGTGCTCGTGGCCTCGTCGGCGGTGTTCGTCGTCGATCCTCGTCACGTGGCGGTGCTGTCCTCTTCGGGCGGCACCAAAACGACGCTCGCGGGCCCGGGCCTGCACGTGAAGCTACCGCCGCCGTTCCAGTCCGCCACGTTCATCGACACCCGCATTCAGGCGTTCGATGCGCCCGATGCCGACCGCTACACGACCGCGGACAAGACCGAGTTGCTCGTGAAACCGGTCGTGCGCTATCGCGTTGCTGATCCGCTCAAGCTTTTCGCGGCCACCAAGGGCGACCCGCAGACGCTCGCGGACCGGCTCGCGCCGCTCTCGCGCGATGCGCTCTCGCAGGCGTTTTCGAAGGTCGATCTGAGCGAGGCGCTCGCACAGCAGGAAGCGATCGCCAACGGCGCGCGCGACGCGCTCAAGACGGCTGCGGCGCCGCTCGGCATCGACGTGATCGACGTCGAGCTCACGCGCATCGACTATCCGGCGGAACTCGCCGAGGTGGTCTACAAGCGCATGAGCGCCGCGCGCGAGCAGGCCGCCGCCGACCAGCGCGCGAAGGGCGCCGCCGAGGCGCAGGCGATCAAGGACGAGGCGGAGCGCAAGCAGCAGGGCGTGCTTGCCGATGCGTACAGCCAGGCGCAGGCCATCAAGGGCGAGGGCGACGGCAAGGCCGCGGCGATTGCGGCGCAGGCGTATGGCCGTGATCCGGACTTCTATCGTTTCTATCAGAGCATGCAGGCGTACCGCGCGAGCTTCAAGCCGGGCGACGTGGTCGTGGTCGATTCGTCGAGCGACTTCTTCCGCTTCATGCGCAGTCCGAACGGAGACGCGTCGCCGGCACCAACCGCCGCTGCGCCGCGCAAACACTAGACCAATGAGACACGGGCGCCGCGCATGTGCGCGGCGCGTTTCTTCGCATGAACATAGCTGGCTCCCTGTTGCTCGCGATCGCGCTGATGCTGATTATCGAGGGCATGTTCCCGTTCGTCTTTCCGACGGCGTGGCGCGACACATTCCGTAGAATCGCGGAACGGCCGCCGCATCACATTCGGATCGGCGGGCTGATCGTGATGGGGCTTGGTCTCGTGCTGTTGCTGCTCGCCACCTGAATTCAAGGCGCATGCCCGATGGCGCGCGCCGTTTCCATCGCCCGGCCCGCGCATCAGGCGCGTGCGCGCGCAGGCCTTGTGGCGGGCGCGTTCCGCGCCTGCGCGGCCTTTATCGTTGTAGGACTTGACCCGATGTCGACCTGGTTACTTCCCGAGAATATCGCCGACGTGCTGCCTTCCGAGGCGCGCAAGATCGAAGAGTTGCGCCGCCGCCTGCTGGACCGCTTTCGCGCCTATGGCTACGAAATGGTCATGCCGCCGCTGCTCGAGTATCTTGAGTCGCTGCTGGTGGGCAGCGGGCGCGACCTGAATCTGCGCACCTTCAAGCTCGTCGATCAACTGTCGGGCCGCACGCTCGGCCTGCGCGCGGACATCACGCCGCAAGTCGCGCGCATTGACGCGCATCTGCTCAATCGCCAGGGCGTGACACGCCTGTGCTATGCGGGCAACGTGCTGCACACGCTTCCGCGCGGTCTGCACGCCACGCGCGAACAGATCCAGATCGGCGCGGAAATCTACGGCCACGCGGGTCTCGAAGCCGATCTCGAAATCCAGCAGTTGATGCTCGACGCGCTGCGCCTCGCGGGTCTCGCGAAGGTGCGCCTCGACCTCTCGCACGCGGGCGTGCTCGCGGCGATCTTCGAAGTCGATCCCGCCGCCGCCGCGCTCGGCGACGCTTTGTATGAAGCGCTGGCTGGCAAGGATGTGCCGCGTCTGGCGGAGCTCACCGCCGATCTGCAGCCCGGATCGCGCGACGCGCTGCGCGCGCTGCCGTCGCTGTACGGCGATGCCAGCGTGATCGACGAGGCGCGCAAGCGTCTGCCGACGCTGCCCGGCATCGGACGTGCGCTCGACGACCTGGCGTTCCTCACGGGCGAGATCGAGGGCGCGGAACTGATGATCGACCTCGCCGATCTGGGCGGCTACGCGTATCACAGCGGCGTGATGTTCTCGGCTTACGTGGACGGCGTGCCCAACGCGGTCGCGCGCGGCGGCCGCTACGACAAGGTGGGCGAGGCATATGGCCGCGCTCGCGCGGCGACGGGCTTTTCGCTGGATCTGCGCGAAGTGGCGCGTATTTCGCCTGTGGAGGCGCGCAGCAGCGCGGTCCTCGCGCCGTGGCGCCACGACGAATCGTTGCGTGCCGCTGTCGCAGCCTTGCGCGACGCGGGCGAAGTCGTGATTCAGGCGCTGCCGGGCCACGAGCACGCCATGGATGAATTCGCCTGCGACCGTGTGCTGGTCGAGCGCGACGGCGCGTGGGTGGTCGAGGCGCGCGTCTGAGCAGGCTGCCGGGAGGCGCCGCCCGGGCGCCCCGGCAACACGCAGGCCGTTGAGCACAAAAGGAAATCCCGGGAATTTTGGGAAAAAATGGCGGCCCCGCCGCCGAACCCAGGTAGAATACGTTTTTAACCAGCTAACGAAACACCATGTCTGCCAGCGCAGTGAATGTAACCCCGGGACGCAATGTCGTCGTCGTGGGCACCCAATGGGGCGATGAAGGCAAGGGCAAGATCGTCGACTGGCTGACGGACCACGCGCAAGGCGTGGTGCGTTTCCAGGGCGGTCACAACGCCGGTCACACACTCATCATCGGCGGCAAGAAGACCATTCTCCGGCTGATCCCCTCGGGCATCATGCGCGCCGGCGTCGCCTGCTATATCGGCAACGGCGTGGTGCTCTCGCCCGAAGCCCTGTTCAAGGAAATCGGCGAGCTCGAAGATGCGGGCATCGACGTCCAGAAGCGCCTCTTCATCTCCGAAGCCACCACGCTCATCCTGCCGTATCACATCGCCATCGACCAGGCGCGCGAAGCCAAGCGCGGCGCCGCGAAGATCGGCACGACGGGCCGCGGCATCGGCCCGGCCTACGAAGACAAGGTCGCGCGCCGCGGCATGCGTGTGCAGGACCTGTTCGAGCCGGAAGTCTTCGCCGAGCGCCTGCGCGAGAACCTCGACTACCACAACTTCGTGCTCACGCAGTACCTGGGCGCACCGGCCGTCGATTTCCAGCAGACCCTCGACACGATGCTCTCGTATGCAGAGCGTCTGAAGCCGATGGTCACGGACGTTTCGCGCCGCCTTTACGACGTGAACAACGAAGGCGGCAACCTGCTGTTCGAAGGCGCGCAAGGCACGCTGCTCGACATCGACCACGGCACCTATCCGTACGTCACGTCGAGCAACTGCGTCGCGGGCGCCGCTTCGGCGGGCGCGGGCGTTGGTCCGCAAAAGCTCGACTACATCCTCGGCATCACCAAGGCGTATTGCACGCGCGTCGGCGCGGGCCCGTTCCCGAGCGAACTGTACGACGCCGATAACGCCGATCGCCAGGAAGAAATCGGTCTCACGCTCGCGAAGGTGGGCAAGGAATTCGGTTCGGTCACGGGCCGTCCGCGCCGCACTGGCTGGCTCGACGCCGCCGCGCTACGCCGCTCGATCCAGATCAACGGCGTGACGGGCCTGTGCATCACCAAGCTCGATGTGCTCGACGGTCTCGACGAAGTGAAGCTCTGCGTCGGCTACAAGATCGACGGCAAGGATGTCGATATCCTGCCGCGCGGCGCTTCGCAGGTGGCGGCATGCGAGCCGGTCTACGAAACGTTCGAAGGCTGGAAGGAAAGCACCATCGGCATCACGCAATGGGATGCGCTGCCCAAGAGCGCGCAAGCGTATCTGGCACGCGTGCAGGAAGTGGCGGGGGTTCCGGTCGACATGGTCTCCACCGGCCCGGATCGCGACGAAACGATCCTGCTGCGTCATCCGTTCAAGGTGTAAAGAAGTAGAAGAAACAAGGTAGATGCAAAAAATGATTCAGATGATGGACCCGCGCAACGACGAAAAGAACCTGTGGGTCGGCTGGGATGAGTACCACCGGCTGATCGAACTGCTCGCGCTCGCGGTACACGAGTCGCGCTGGAAGTTCGATCAGATCCTGTGTCTCGCGCGCGGCGGATTGCGCGTGGGCGACCAGCTTTCGCGCATTTACGACCTGCCGCTCGCGATTCTTGCGACGAGCTCGTACCGCGAGGCCGCCGGCACGGAGCAGGGCGAGCTGGACATCGCGCAGTACATCACGATGACGCGCGGTCATCTGGAGGGCAACGTGCTGCTCGTCGACGACCTCGTCGACTCGGGCGTCACGCTCGCGCGCGTGCAGGAGCATCTCAAGGAGCGCTATCCGGCCGTGACCGGCGTGCGCTCGGCGGTGCTCTGGTACAAGGGTTGCTCGAAGGTGAAGCCGGACTACTTCGTCCAGCACCTGCCGACCAATCCGTGGATCCATCAGCCGTTCGAGGAGTGGGATACGGTGCGCCCCCACAATCTCGGCGCATGGATCAAGCGCGGCCTTCAGCAGGCCCAGCAGGATTCGCAGAAGTAAGTGCGGCCTGTGCGTCGCCGTATCGCTGGCGCGGCGTATGCGTGGCAGCGATCCAAATCAGCAACGGAGCCTTTCGGGCTCCGTTTTTTTATGCGCATGCGCTTTTCGCGCCTCGACGCGCCGTTTTGCCCCGTTGTAGCGGCCTTCGCGGGTTTATGACTTGACGCACAGCCAGGTAGGCGCCACGGAGGGCCATGCTAAACTCCCGCGGGACAAGGGGGGCGTCGCGGGGTCACAACGACCATTCGGGTTTCTCCCGCAGCCAGTTTAGAATAGCGCTCGTTTTTTCCGCCTCGAACGGATTTCCGCGTATATGACAACTAGCACGCACGTGGCAAAGCAGCCGCTACCGACACTCGCAGTAGCGGCCATCGGCGTGGTGTTCGGCGACATCGGCACGAGTCCGCTGTATTCGCTCAAAGAAGCGTTCAGCCCGGCACACGGCATTCCGCTCAACAATACCTCCATCCTCGGCGTCATTTCGCTGCTGTTCTGGGCGATCGTCATCGTCGTCAGCGTCAAATACGTGCTCTTCGTGATGCGCGCCGACAACAACGGCGAAGGCGGCGTGCTCGCGCTCATGGCGCTCGCCATGCGCTCGTTCGATCGCAAAAGCAAGTCCGTCGTGGTGCTGACGGCATTGGGCATCTTCGGCGCCTGCATGTTCTATGGCGATGCGGTGATCACACCGGCCATCTCGGTGATGTCGGCGGTGGAAGGCCTGCAATTGGCCGCGCCCAAGCTCGCGCATCTCGTGCTGCCGCTCACCATGGTGATCCTCATTGCGCTGTTCTGGATCCAGCGGCACGGCACCTCGCTCGTCGGGCGACTGTTCGGGCCGATCATGGTGCTGTGGTTCGTGACCATTGGCGTGCTCGGCGTGTCGCGCATCGTTCAGGCGCCGGGTGTGATTGCCGCGCTCAATCCGTACTACGCCGTCTCGTTCATGGGCGCGCACCTGCTGCAGGCCTACGTGGTGCTGGGCTCGGTCGTGCTGGTGCTGACCGGCGCGGAAGCGCTTTACGCCGATATGGGCCACTTCGGCGCGAAGCCGATCCGCTGCGCGTGGTACGGGCTCGTGATGCCTTCCCTCGTGCTCAACTATTTCGGCCAGGGCGCGCTCCTGATGCAAGACCATAGCGCGATCGAAAATCCGTTCTTCCTGCTCGCGCCGGATTGGGCGCTGCTGCCGCTCGTGGTGCTCTCGACGGTGGCGACCGTGATTGCCTCGCAGGCCGTGATCTCGGGCGCCTACTCGCTCACGAGCCAGGCCATTCTGCTCGGCTACGTGCCGCGCATGAAGGTGCTGCATACGTCCGATCTGGCCATCGGCCAGATTTACGTGCCGGTTGTGAACTGGATGCTGCTCTTCATCATTCTTTGCATCGTCGTCGGCTTCAAGAGTTCCGATAACCTCGCCGCCGCGTACGGCATTGCAGTGACCGCGACGATGGTCATCACCACCATGCTCGCGAGCGTCGTGATGGTGAAGGTATGGAAGTGGAACAAGTGGCTCGTCGCGCTCATCATCGCGTGTTTCATGACAGTCGATCTCGGCTTCTTCGGCGCGAACCTGCTGAAGGTCGAGGAGGGCGGCTGGCTGCCGCTCAGCATCGGCGCGCTGCTGTTCTTCTTGCTGATGACGTGGTTCAAGGGCCGCATGATCGTCAAGGAGCGCACCGCCGCCGACGGTATCCCGCTCATGCCTTTCCTGCAGGGACTGCTCGCGCATCCGCCGCACCGCGTGTCGGGCACGGCCATCTATCTCACGGGCAGCGACACACTCGTGCCGGTGAGCCTGCTGCACAACCTCAAGCACAACAAGGTGCTGCACGAGCGGACGATTTTCCTCACGTTCCGGATTCGCGACATTCCGTACGTGGCCGATTCTGAGCGCGTGCGGGTCAAGGATGTTGGCGGTGGCCTGTATCTCGTGAAGGCCGATTACGGCTTTAACGAGACGCCCGACGTCAAGGCGGTGCTCGAAGACATCGGGCGCAAAGAGGGCATGTCGTTCGAAATGATGGACACCTCGTTCTTTCTCGCGCGCGAGACGGTGGTGCCCACGCAGTTGCCAGGCATGTCGATCTTCCGCGAGCGCGTGTTTGCGTGGATGCATCAGAATGCCGCGAAGCCCACCGACTTCTTCAGCATTCCCGCCAACCGCGTGGTCGAACTGGGAACAAAGATCGAAATCTGATGTTTCGTTCGTTGCGTGGACAACAAAAAAGGCGCCTCGGCGCCTTTTTTGTTGTCCATCTGTCTGTAGCCTGGTGGGCGCGGGATTCCTGCTGGTCCCGCGCCGCCGGGTGCTGTGGTATCAGCGCTTGAGTTTTGCGAACGCGGCCGCCATCGCGCCGGCCGGCTCCGCGTCGCGCGAGCGCTGGCCGCCGCGATTCGCATTGCCGCCGCGCTGATCGCGGCTGCCGCTGTTGCTGCCACTGCCGCTGCTACGCTGCGCAGCGCTCGCCGGATCGTCATCCATGCGCATCGTGAGCGCGATGCGCTGGCGCTTTACGTCCACGTCGAGCACCTTCACCTTCACCACCTGGCCCGCTTTCACGACTTCGTGCGGGTCTTTGATGAATTTCGTCGACATCGCCGAAACGTGCACGAGGCCGTCCTGATGCACGCCCACGTCGATGAATGCGCCGAACGCCGCCACGTTGGTCACGACGCCTTCGAGCACCATGCCCGGCACGAGGTCGGAGACTTTCTCGACATCTTCGCGGAAGGTCGCCGTCTTGAACTCGGGGCGCGGATCGCGGCCCGGCTTTTCGAGTTCCGAGAGAATGTCGCGCACGGTCGGCAGACCGAAACGCTCGTCGACGAACTCGGTGGGCGCGAGGCCCGAGAGCGCCTCGCGATTGCCGAGCACGTCGCCGATGGTGCGCTTGATCTTCGCGAGCATGCGCTCGACGACGGGGTACGCTTCCGGGTGCACCGACGAGCGGTCGAGCGGATTTTCGCCGCTGTTGATGCGCAAGAACCCGGCGGCCTGCTCGAAAGTCTTGTCGCCCAGGCGCGGCACCTTCTTCAATTGCTCGCGCGAAGGGAAGGGGCCGTTGGCGTCGCGGTAATCGACGATATTGCGCGCGAGCGTCGAATTCAGACCCGACACGCGCGCGAGCAGCGCCACCGAAGCGGTGTTCGCATCCACACCCACGGCGTTCACGCAGTCCTCGACCACGGCGTCGAGCGAGCGCGCCAGTTCGCGCTGGTTCACGTCGTGCTGGTACTGGCCCACGCCGATCGCCTTCGGCTCGATCTTCACGAGTTCCGCGAGCGGATCTTGCAGGCGCCGCGCGATCGACACCGCGCCGCGCAGCGAGACGTCGAGCTCGGGGAATTCCTTCGCCGCCAGTTCGGATGCCGAATAAACCGAGGCGCCGGCTTCGGAGACCACGATCTTCTGCAGCTTGAGTTCGGGGTGCTTCGAGATCAGCTCGCTCGCGAGCTTGTCGGTTTCGCGCGAAGCCGTGCCATTGCCGATGCTGATGAGCTCCGCCTGCGTTTGCGCGGCAATGCGAGCGAGCTTCGCGAGCGAGCCGTCCCAGTCGCGGCGCGGCTCATGCGGGTAGATCGTGTCGGTGGCGAGCAGCTTGCCCGTGCGGTCGACCACGGCGACCTTCACTCCGGTGCGCAGGCCTGGATCGAGGCCGATCACGGCCTTGGGGCCGGCGGGCGCCGCGAGCAGCAGGTCCTTGAGGTTGCGTGCGAACACGCGGATCGCTTCGTGCTCGGCCTCTTCGCGCAGGTTCGTGAGCAGTTCGTTTTCGATGTGCGGCTGCACCTTCACGCGCCAGCACCAGCGGCAGACGTCGGAGAGCCACTTGTCTGCGGGGCGGCTCTGGTTGGCGATGCCGAAATGGCGCGCGATCATCGCTTCGCCCGGATGCGGCACCTGTGCATCGAGCTCACCACCGAGGCCCAGCTTGACCATCAGCACGCCGGCGTTGCGGCCGCGGAACAGCGCGAGCGCGCGGTGCGACGGCACGGTCTTGATCGTTTCCGAGTACTCGTAGTAGTCGCGGAACTTCTCGCCTTCCTCGTTTTCCTTGCCTTCGACCACGCTCGAAATCACCACGCCCTGGTTGTGCAGCCAGTCGCGCAGCTTGCCGAGCAGCTCGGCCGTTTCGCCGAACTGCTCCGAGAGAATGTCGCGCGCGCCGTCGAGTGCGGCCTTCACGTCGGCGACGCCCTTTTCGGCGTCCACGTACTGTGCGGCTTCCGTCTGCGGGTCGAGCAGCGGGTTCGCGAGCAAGGCATCGGCGAGCGGCTGCAGGCCGGCTTCGCGCGCGATCTGCGCGCGCGTGCGGCGCTTGGGCTTGTACGG
>JAITTX010000557.1 GCA_031286755.1 Paraburkholderia sp. | reverse complement strand
CTGTGGAAGCAGCTCGCGCAGAGCTTCTTGCAGGGCGGGGCGCAGTAGCGGCGGGCGGGCTTGCGTGCCGGCGGCTGGCCGGGCGCACGCCGATTTGCGCGGCGTCCGCGTGGGCGGCCCCGCTCATTTTTGGAGCGCGTCTTCCATGGCCTGTGCGATGCCCAGCACGCGCGCGTCCGCCAGTGCGAGGCCCGCGACGCTGAGGCCCACCGGCGCCTCGCCCGCCGGGGTGCACGGCAGCGACACCGCGCAGCCGTCCAGAAAATTCACGAGCGACGGATTGCGCAGCACCAGCGCGTTAGTGGCCGCGAAGTGCGCCGCATCGGTTTCCAGCGCGTGGATGGCGGGCGGCACGATGGGCACGGTCGGCATGAGGAACGCATCGAAGCCCGCCAGCGCGGCGCGGGCTTGCGCGATGGCCGCCGCGCGCGCCGCGAGCAGGTCGAGGTAGTCGGCGGCGCTCGCCGCTTCGCCGTGGCGGATGCGGGCGAGCACGCGCGGGTCGTAGCTTTGCGCCTGAGCGGGCAGGCGCGCGCGATGCGCCGCGTAGGCCTCGATGGGCGAGAAGCCGTAGCGGTTGATCGTGGGCAGCGCGTCGAGCACCGGCAGGCGCAGCGGCACGAGGCGTGCGCCCGCGCGGGAGAGGCGCGCGAGCGCCGCGTCCCAGGCCGCGGCCACGGTCGCGTCCATACCGTCGGTCACGTAGTGCGAGAGCACGGCGAGACGCGCGCCGTCGAGCGTCGCGCGCGAGAGTTGCGGCATGGCGGCTTCGTCTGACGCGTCGTCGCCGGCTTGCGCCGCCAGCACGCGGTCGATCAGCGCGCAGCACGCCACGCCCGGCGCAATCGCGCCCGCGGTGTCGAGCGTTGGCGAAAGCGGGACCATGCCGGCAGTGGGGATGCGCCGCGCCGTGGGCTTGAAGCCGGTCAGGCCGCAGAACGCGGCCGGAATGCGCAGCGAGCCGCCCGTGTCGCTGCCGAGTCCCGCCGCCGCCATGCCCTGCGCGACCGAGGCCGCCGCTCCCGACGAGGAGCCGCCCGCCACGCGCGGCGTCTCGCTGGCGGCCTGCCATGGCGAGCGCGGCGTGCCGTGCCACGGATTGAGCCCGAGCCCCGAGAACGCAAATTCGCTCATGTTGGTCCGGCCGATCAGCACGGCGCCGGCGCGGCGCAGGCGGGCCACGGCGGGGGCGTCGGCGGACGCGGGCGCGGCATCGGCGAGCACGCGCGAACCGGCGCGGGTCGGCTGGCCCGCCACGTCGAAGAGATCCTTGATCGACACCGGCAAGCCGGCAAGCGCGGAAAGCTTGACGCCGGCGCGGCGCAGCGCGTCTTGCGCATCGGCGTGGCGGCGGGCGCCTTCGGCATCGACGTGGCAGAACGCGTGAGCGCCGTTGCCGCCAACGGCTGCGATGCGTTCGAGCGCGGTTTCGACCAGCGCGCGGCTCGTGGTGGTGCCGGCGTCGAGCGCGGCGGCGAGTTGCCCGAGCGGTGCGGCGGGCGGGAAAGTCATCTGCGGCATGGTGTGGAGTGCGTTATCAGGTGCGAGTGAAGGTGGACGGGCGCGGCGGATGCGAGGGCGGATGCGCGGCCCGGTTCAAGCGCGTGTTCAGGCGATGAATTCAGGCAGCGAACTCAGGCAGCGAACTCAGGCGACGACGGGCAGCGCGCGCACGCTGTAGCGCTGGCGCAGGCTGCGGCCCAGCACGGGGTCGTGCAGTTCCATTTCGAACGCGTCGCCCGAGGCCATGGCCGCCAGCTCGCCATGCACGGCGAGCGTGCCGCTGAACATCGCGCAGCGCGCGGGCAGCGCGCCTTCGCGCGTGTCCGCTGTTTCGGGTGTTTCGTGTCCATCGTGCCCGTCGTGTGCCTCATGCGCGCCGCCCGCCTGCGCGTAGCCGCGCCACAGCGCGGGCGGCGGCAGCAGGCCGTCCACCGCGCCACGCTGGTACGGGCGCGCCTGGCCGCTCGCGTCCACCACCGTCGCGCGCAACTGCAACTGGTCCCAGTGCCCGGCGACGTCGGCATAGCGCCAGGCCTCGGCGGCGAGCGGCTTCGCGCAAACCTGCTTGGAGACCGCCACGCTATAGGCCTCCGCCTTGCGGTCGGTGTGGTCGGAGCCAATCGTGACCAGCGTGCCGAGCGGGCTGTCGAGCAGCACGCATTCGACTTCTCCGCTCGTGTGCGGGCCCAGCACCTCCACGGTTCCGGCCTGGGTGAGCTGGCTGGCGGCCACGCGGTAGAAGCACGGCGTGCTGGTGGGCGGCGCGACGCCGAGCGCGGCAAGCTCGTCGATATGCGCCTGGATGGCTTTGGCGTCGCGCCCGGCCCAGCCCGCGATCACGAGCGTGTCGATCTCGACGGGCAGCGTGGTGGCGGCGTCGTTCAGGGGAAAAACGGTCAGGGAAAGCGTGGTCATGTTCTTACTCTTCGAGGGGACGGCGCGCGGTTTCGCGGGCGGCGAACAGGGCGAGCGCGGTGACGGCGAGCGCGCCGCTCACATAGAGCGACACGGAAGTGGTGCTGTGCGAGTGGCGAAACAGCGCGACGATGATGAGCGGCGCGAAGCCGCCGCCGAGAATGCCCGCGAGCGTATAGGCGAGCGAGGCGCCGGCGTAGCGCACGCGGGTGGGGAACTGCTCGGTGACGAAGGCCGCCTGCGGGCCGTACATCACGGCATGGATCACGAGGCCGATCATGACCGCGAGCACGATCATTACGGGCTGCGAAGTATTGACGAGCGAGAAGAAGCCGAACGCCCAGACGATGCCGGCCAGCACCCCGCCCAGATAGACGGGGCGGCGCCCGAAGCGGTCCGAGAGCGCGCCGAAGAACGGCACGGCGATGGCGTTGCAGGCAGTGCCCGCGAGCACGGCGGTGAGCGCGAGCGAGCGCGACAGATTGAGCACGGTGGTCACGTAGGTGAGCGTGAACACCACGAGCAGCGCGTAGAGCACGTCGGAGCCGATGCGCGCGCCGCCGGCCACGAGCAGGCGCCGCCAGTAGTGTGAAAACACCTCGGCCACGGGCACTGCGGCCTTGGCGTGCGATTCGTTCATCTTCTCGAATTGCGGCGTTTCGCCCACGCTGCTGCGCACCCACATGCCGAAGCCGACCAGCAGCAGGCTCGCGACGAACGGCACGCGCCAGCCCCACGAGAGAAAGTCGCTGGGGGAGACCGCGAGCGTGATGAGTGCGATGAAGCCCGTGCCGAGCAGCGTGCCGAACGACGGTCCCACCTGCGCCCACGATGCGTTCAGCCCGCGCTTTTTCTGGTCGCCATGCTCGACCGCGAGCAGCACGGCGCCGGCCCACTCGCCGCCGAGCGCGATGCCTTGCACGAAGCGCAGCGTGACGAGCAGGATCGGGCTCAGGATGCCGGCGCTCGCGTAGGTGGGCAGCACGCCCATCAGCGCCGTGGTGATGCCCATGAGAACCAGCGTGAGCATGAGCACGGCGCGGCGGCCCACGCGGTCGCCCAGATTGCCGAAGACGAAGCCGCCGAGCGGACGCGAGACGTAGCCCACGGCATAGGTCGAGAACGCGAGCAGCGTGCCCGCGAGCGGATCGACCGAGGGAAAGAACAGGTGATTGAAGACCAGCGCAGCGAGCGTGTTGTAGACGGTGAAGTCGTACCATTCGAGCGACGTGCCGATCATGCTGGCGCTCGCAAGGCGGCCGCGTCCCGCGCGGGCGCGTTCTATCGTCTGGGTTTGGGCGAGAGAGTTCATCGGGGTCTCCA
>JAITTX010000434.1 GCA_031286755.1 Paraburkholderia sp. | reverse complement strand
AGCGCAGTGCCCATCGTGTTGCAGTGCCCGATGGACGGCGACGAAGCCGTGGTGAGCGCCATGAAACCTTCGTAGTCGATCTCGCCGGCCGCCAGCAGATTGCGCGCGTGCCAGATCACCGTGCCCGAGCCCACGCGCTTGCCTTCGTACCAGCCGTCGAGCATCGGGCCGCCCGAAAGCACGATGGCCGGCAAGTCGACCGTGGCGGCGGCCATCAGGCACGCGGGCGTGGTCTTGTCGCAGCCGGTCGTGAGCACGACGCCGTCGAGCGGAAAGCCGTGCAGGATTTCGACGAGGCCCAGATACGCGAGATTGCGGTCGAGCGCGGCCGTAGGGCGGCGGCTCTGTTCCGCGAGCGGATGCACCGGAAACTCCATGGGAATGCCGCCAGCGTCGCGAATGCCCGCCTTGACGCGCTCCGCAAGCGCGATGTGATGACGGTTGCAGGGCGCGAGATCGCTGCCCGTCTGTGCAATGCCGATGATCGGGCGCCCCGATTGCAGTTCTTCGCGCGTGAGGCCGTAGTTCATGAAACGCTCGACGTAGAGCGCGGTCATGTCCGCGTGCGAGGGATCGTCGAACCACTCCTGACTGCGCAGACGGCGTGGGAGAGATTGGGTCATGTGGAGTGTCTCCTGTTCGGGGCCGGCCCTGGGGCTCGTTCTATGCCAGTGACGCATGCTTGCAGCCCATTTTCGGCACGACTATGTTACCGGTAACATATAAATGTTAGCACGAGTCTCCGGTACTTCGAGTCAGCACGACTATGCCACCAAAGCGCTTTTGCGAGGAAAGCGAATTCGCGCACCCGCGTATGCAAGCAAACGCTTCAGGCGCTTTCTCGCGGAACCACGGCGTAGTGAATGCGCGTCCTTGCAATATGCCGCGCGTGCGCGCCACGCTCGCCCTCGCTGGCGGCCAGCGCGCCGAGCAGCGCTTCGCCGGCGCGGCGGCCGATGCCGTGGGCGTCCACCGAGACCGTGGTGATGGCCGGGTGGCAGCAGGCCGCGATCTCGAAGTTGCCGAAGCCCGCCACGGCAATATCGTCGGGCACGAGAAGCCCGCGCCGCTGGCACTCCATGATCGCGCCGAACGCGGACATGTCGCTCACGCACATCACCGCCTCAGTATCGGGCCAGCGCGCGAGCAACGCCGCCATGGCGGGGCCGCCGTGACTCATGGTGATGGGCGAGTCCCCCAGACACATCGCGCGCGGCGCGCCGAGCCCGAGCGCCTTCACTTCGAGCCGATAGCCTTTCAGGCGGTCGATGCCGCGCCGGTCCAGCTCACTCGCTCCACCGAGAAAAGCGATGTGCCGATGCCCCTTGCCCGCGAGATAACGCACCATCTCGCGCGCGGCGCTCACGTTGGAAAACCCGACTGCCATGTCGATGGGTGCGGCCGGCAGCTCCCACATCTCGACGACCGGCACGCCGGAGCGCTCGAGCAGCGCGCGCGTGGCGGCAGTGTGCTGCGAGCCGGTGAGCGCGATGCAGCGCGGCTGATGGCGCAGCATCTGGCGCACGAGGCGCTCTTCGCGCTCGGGCAGATAATCTGTGTCGCCAATCAACAATTCGAGCCCTTGCGGCTCCAGCACGGCGGTGAGCCCGCTCACGGTGTCCGAGAAGTTCGAGCTCGCGAGCGAAGGCACCAGCACTGCGGCAAACGACGAGCGGCCCGAAGAAAGCGCGCCCGCCGCCGCGTCGGCGACGTAGCCCAGTTCGTCGATCGCACGCTGCACGCGCTCGCGCGTGGCCACCGAGGCGCTTCGTCCCGCCAGCACGCGCGAAACCGTCATCTTCGACACCCCAGCAAGGCTGGCGACATCGGACATGCGCGGCGGCGCGGGTTTCGAAACGGGGGGCCTGGCCATCGGAGTCAACTAGTCGGATTGGAAACAGGGCCTATGATAGCGGGCGTAAGCGCACCACACTGTTGGCTCACCCCATTTCCGGACATCTCTGGAGACACACCATGCCCTCTTCGCCACGCAGCGTCGCGGAAAAACGCGCCGCGTTCCGCGCCCTGCATGCTTCCGGCTGTTTTCTCCTGCCCAATCCCTGGGACCCGGGCAGCGCCCGCTATCTGGAGGGCGTCGGCTTCAAGGCGCTCGCCACGACCAGTTCGGGCTTTGCATGGTCGCGCGCCCACTCGGACAATTCGCTGCCCCGCGAGGCCATCCTCGCGCACTTGCGCGAGATGGTCGCCGCCACCGGCCTACCCATCAACGCGGACTTCGAAAACGGCTTTGGCGCCGATGCTGCGGAAGTCGCGCAGAGCGTGGGCCTCGCAGTCGACACGGGCGTGGCGGGACTTTCGATCGAGGATTCGACCGGCGACCCGAACTCGCCGCTGTTTCCGCTGGCGGTTGCCGTCGAGCGCGTGCAGGCCGCGCGGCGCGCCATCGACGAGCGCGGCGGCGATACGCTGCTGGTGGCGCGCGCGGAGAACTTCTTCACCGGCGAGCCCGATTTCGACGATGCGCTCGCGCGTATCAAGGCCTATTCGGCGGCGGGCGCCGATTGCCTCTACATGCCCGGCATCCACGCGCGCGAACAGATCGTTGCCGTGGTTGCGGCCGTTGCGCCCAAGCCCGTGAACGTGCTGATTGGCTCGGCGTCGGCGTTCACGCTGCAGGATCTCGCGGCGATGGGCGTGCGGCGCGTGAGCGTGGGCGGCGCACTGGCCCGCTCCGCGTGGGGTGGGTTCATGCGGGCCGCGGAAACGCTCGTGCAAGGACGCTTCGACGGTTTCGTCGACGCGGCGCCCGGCAATCAGCTCAACGATCTATTCAGCCATCCTTAAGGAATGACGAAGCGCTTCACGAGCGTCAGCTCACCCGCCTTGCGCATGGGCGCGCGTATCGTCTCGCTCTTTTCGTTCGGCGTACCTTCGTCGGTGATGATGGTGATCTGCGCCACGGTCATGTCGCTGCCACTGTTGCCATTGCCGTAGTAGTTCACGTAGACGAGATACGTGCCGTGCAGCGGTGCAGCGCTCGAGTAAATCTCGGGACCGTAGCCCGTCGTCACGTCCACGTCGAGCGCGCCGCCGTTCGGCGCCACACGGTCGGCGTAGAACGTGTGCACACCATCGGGCGATACCACGTGCAGGTCGAGGTCGGTGCCGTCGGTGTCCCATGCGAGCACGATGCGCAGGCGCGCCTGCGTTTTGCCCGTGTAGGCATCGTAGAACTGCACGCGTTTGCGTGTGCCGTCCGCCGTGCGCAGCTCCACGCTATTGCTGCCTGCGCCGAACGCGAACGGCCGCGAGAACGTGCCGTCTTCCTCGACGCGCTGAGGCATGGGCGTGCCGTTCACCACGAGCGTGCCCACCGAGGCGCCCGGCTTCGCCTTGGGCGCCGCCTTGATATGCCCCGCGATCAGCGCGTTGACTGACTGGCCCTCCGGCGTGCTCACGGCTACGGCGGGATAGTGGACGTCCTGCGTATAGCGCGCTTCGTCGCCGGCCGAATTGCGCCAGCCGTTCAGCGGCGCGGCGAAGTCGATCGTGTCGGCATGCGCAGCGTTCGTGAACGCGCCGAGCGCAAGCGCGAAGCCCACGAGCCCGTGGCGCGAGAAATGACGCGAAATGCGACGCGAGAAGCGATGAAGGAACCGAATCGGATGCATGCTGGTTCGTCTGGTTGCCGTATCGCGATCGGGCGCGGATGGGTCGAAGTTATTGAGCGCTTTCATGGTCATTCAACTTCCAGTGAGGATCAGCTTGCGCGCGGTCTGCTCGATAAACGCCTCATCCTGTCCACGCGGATGGTGTGCGAACGCGAGATGCAAATACTCGTGCGCGAGTGCGATGCGATCGTCGTCGGAGCGCAGGCGGCGGATATAGATGCGATTGCGCCCGGCATCGGCATAAGGACGGCCCGTCGTCACCTCGCAAACGGCCGGCAGCTCGGGTTCTTCGTAGCCCGCCTCGCCCGCGAGACGCCGCGCCCAGACCGGCGCCTCGCGGCCCAGCCAGTCGCGCGCACCCGCCACCGGCTCGCAATCGCCCGCGAGCGGGCTCGTGAACGCGGTGAGCGTGGCCTGCGGCCAGGTGCGCGCGAGAATCGCATCGAACGCGAGGCCTCGCTGAGCCAGAGCTTTCGCATCGAGCCAGCTCATCTGGCCAGGCGCGGTCTTGTCGTGATGAAACTGCACCGGCACGCCCGCGAGCACCAGGCCATCGGTGAAATCGGCCGCGCTGCGCGCAGCGGCGCGCGGCGTGCGCGGCAAGACGCGCTGCGTGCGGCTGCTGTCGTCGATGCGGTAGCAGCCGCGCGAACGGCCCGCGTTCTGCACGAGATAGCTGCGCGCGGCCACCGCGAGCGCGCGCGCCGCCTGCGGCTGCGTCGTGTCACCTTCGCGCTCGACCACGCGCGCGACGTAGTCGTTCATGCCGAAGCGTCCGACGATGCGCGGCTTGCCGGTCCCGTCGCGATCGAGCAACAGTTCGCCGTGGCTTTCGATGGGCAGCCAGTTGCCGTTTTCGAATCCCACGCTGAATGTGCCGTCGAGCAGACCAGGCTGCGCTGGCCGCCCGCCCGCGCGCGTATCGATCACGTTTCGGATCGGATAACGGGAAAAAAAATCGACGACCACACAGGCGCGGTCGTCGGGCACCACGCTCTGCGCGACCAGCGGTGCAATACGCGGCGCCGCCGCGGCCAACACGCGCACGCTTCCCCCGCGCCCGCCAAGCCAGACCGGCGTGCCATCGGCCAGCCAGCCCGCCGCGCCGCCTTGGTAGCCGCCGGGGTTCTCTGGATCGGGCATGGTCCAGGTCTTGGCCCGCAGCAAGCTGCCATAGAGCGATACGGTGCCCTCGCCGCGACCGCTCGTGACGACCGACACCAGCGTGCTCGCCGTGTCGTCGCGGGCTCGCGTGGGCACGGCCTGCAAAGCTTTGAGCAGATCGACCACGCGCACGCGGCGCTCCGGGCGCAGCGCGTGGAGATCCTGCAGCCACGCGGGCGCCTTCAGGGCGCGCCAATACTGGCGCCAGCCAGCAGGATCGAGCTGCAATCGGTGCGGCTCGAAGAAGAGGCCACACGACTGCACCAGAGCGCGATCACGATCGATGTGGCCGCCAGTCATGCAGCAGTACACCTCCTCGCTGTCGCCGCCGTCGCATTGATAATCGGGTGCGGGAATCCGCCGGTCGACGAGATACGCGTAGACGAACAGCTTCCAGACGCTGCCGAGCTGCGTCTCGAGCGTCGGCGGCAATAGCGTGCCGGGACCCGGTACGCTGGCCTCGGCCGCGGCATCGAGTGTCCACAGTCGCGCGCTGCCATCGTGCAGCCAGGCGAAGCGCAGGGCCGACGGCGCCGCAGCCTGCGCAGGCCGCGGCAAACCGATTGCAGGCGCAACCATCGCGAATACGAGCGCCACCCTCAGGCCGGCAATACGCACCCTCACGTCGGCCTCACTCGATGCGCAGCGTGACCATATGGTCGCTGCGGCCGCCTTCATACGCCTTCTGCTCCGGCTGATACATCCGGAAGTAGCGCGCGGGCGGCATCGAGAACGTGCCAGGCAGCGCGAAGCGCACGAGTTGGCGCAGCACCACAGGACGGTCGAGCAAGGGCACGGGCTGGTGATAACCGAGTTCGCCCATCTCGTAACCGGCCTTGCGCGCGAACGGCTGCGGACCGCTGCCGCCCTCGCCCGCGCCGGGCAGCCCGGCAATGCTCACGCCCCAGCTCGTCGCCTCCACCGAGCCTCCCGGCGGCAGCGGCACATCGAGCAGGCCGTAATGCAGTGCCGCCTTGTCCTGCGGTGTAAGCGTGACCTCATCGACATAGAGCGCGTTGCTGTCGACGGCATCGCCGGCCTTCATGCGATGCGCCTCGAACGCGAAGCGGCCCGCCTGCTTTTCGGCGTCGCTCGACGGTGCGATCGGATCGAGTCGATAGAACGTGCGCTCGACCTTCACGGGCAAGCGGCTCGCCTGGGCCGCGCGGCTGCGGTATGAAACCAGCGCCGAGACGTCGGGGCGCGCGCCGCTCACATCGAGCGAGGTTGGCAGAGCGGTGCCCGTCCACTTCCAGAGGGTTGCGCCGGTGGGCGTCGTCGTGCGCGCCCAGCCATTGCCCTGCAGCGCGGGCAACGGTTGCGCGGCGTCGCCCGCGCGCGAGCCGGCCATGGCCTTGCGCAGCCACAGCAGCGTGAGTGCACGGTCGACAGTCGGATACGTCGCGCTGCTCTGCGCGAGCACAGCATTCGCATCTACAGGCGTGCCAGCGTCACCGGCCATCGCCAGCAGACTCTGGATCAGCGGCGTCGGATCCGTCACGAGCGATGCGCGTGCGCGCGCGGCCAGCGCATCGAAGCCTTCGGGCAGGCTCGCGTTCGCTGCGCGCGCCGTCCAGGCGGTCAGCACCACGGCCGCTTGCAAGCCGCGCGGCGAATCGGGCGCGGCGAACACGAGGCTATCCTCCACGCCATATGCGGCATGAAACGCTTTGGCCTCCTGATCGAACATCGATGCTGCCTGTTGTGCGAGCTGCCCGGCCACGCCGGACACGGGCGTTGCCACCGGCTGGCTCATCTGCTGTAGCAGCCAGAGCGCCAGCGCGCGATGCAGCAACGGCTCCTTGGCGCCATTGTCGCGATAGATATCGAGTGCGTGCTGCCAGTTGCTGTCCGGAAGCGTGATGCCGAGACTGCGGCTCGCGAGCCAGTCCGCGTAGTACGCATAGGCCGTGATGAACGCGCTGCCCCCCGTGGTGTCGCCCCACCAGCCGAATGCGCCGTTGATGCCGGCGAGCAGCGCAAGCCGCTGGCGCTGATTGCGCAGACGCGCCTCGAGGCCCGGCGTCGCGCTCTGCGATGTAGCGACACCCGGCGCCGCGCCATCGGCATTGGCATCGCGGCCCAGCGCATCGTGTGCGAGCGCGAGCGGAATCAGGCGGCTCGAGGTCTGCTCGGCACAGCCGTACGGATACGCGATGAGATCGTCGGCCACGCGCGCAAACTGGCTCGTGCCGGTCGACACGATGCGCACGCGCACGTCCTGCGCATCGGACGCGAGCGCGAGCGGCTTCGGATTTGCGTCGAGCGTGACGGACATTTCGCGCAGATCGAGCCAGCCCGGCGCGCCAAGGTTCACCGAAGTCTGCAGATGGTCCATCTCCTTGCCGCTCACGCGCAGGCTCGCATCGACGAGCCCCGGTGTGAGCGCCACGCGCGGCAGCGACAGATAGTTGGCGCCGGGCTTGAGCGTGACCTTGCGATCGAGCGAGAAGCCTGCGCCGTTGACCGTCCACTGCGCATCCACATCGGACCTGCCCTGATTGAACGCGAGCATGTCGATCGCAGGCTGGTCGCCGCTGCGAAAACTCGTGGGGCCGCTCCATTTCAGATACAGCGGCTTGTCGGAGCGCACATACGCGGTGCGCTGCCCCACCGTGCCGTCCGCGGAAACCGCGCGCACGGTGATGCGCCAGCGCGCGAGCGAGTCGGGCATGAGGAAGGTCATGCGGGCATGGCCGCTCGCATCGGTTTGCAAATCAGCCTGCCATGCCGCCGTGTCGATGTCGTCGCGGCGCGGACGCTCCAGCACCTTCACGCCGCGTTCGTTGTACTGGCCGCGCTGGGGGCCGCCGGGCGCGCCGCGCAGCGCCGAAAGCGCGAGATCGTAGGTAATGAATGAAAGGCTCGACGTCGTGCGCACATTGTTGCGTCGCGGGTGATAGAAGAAGTCCACGATGTCGGGCGCAATTTCAGGTTGCAGCACGTACACCATTTCGTCGACCACGCTCACCGTGAGATGCGCGGGCAGCGCCTTGCCGCTGAGCGTGCTGCCGAGATCGAGCGTCACGGTTTCGCCCGGCGCGTAGACAGGCTTGTCGCTCTTCACGGCGAGATCGATCGAGGGCTTCGCGACCACGATGCCCGCGTTCTGGAAAGCGTATTCGCCGTCGTGCACGTAGAGCACCGAGAACGTCATGTTGGGGGCGAATTCGGAGCCCACCTTGATGCGCGCTTTCCACTGCGTGGGGGCAACGCGCGTGAGGCTCAGCCAGTCCGCGCCGCGGGAAAGCAATGCGTGCGTTTCCACGCTGTCGCGCTCGAGCGTGAGCAGCGCATCGTCCACGGCGTGCGGAAAGGTGATGAGCGCCTCGGCTGTATCGCCGATCCGGTAACGGTCGCGGTCGAACACGATCTCCACGCTGCCGGGAATGGCCTTGAGACCGTCTCCTGCCACCCAGTGGCTGGCCGCGGCGAGCAGGTTGCCTGCGTCGTCCTTCACCGAAAGCATGTATGAGCCCGGCTCGTCGAATTGCACGGGGAAGCTCACGCGACCGTCTGGACCCGCGACGGGCAGCGCGCCATCGGCCTTCGTCTGCGACTCGAGACGCACCCATTCCCACTTCGCCGGCTTGTGCGCCGGCGCCGTGTTCGCGCCGTCACCCGCGCCGCTACCCGGATTGACGCCGGTACTCGCCAACCCGGCCAGCGCGGCCAGCGTAAAGGTCACGCGCTCGCGCGGCTGCGAAAACGACCTGGCCGTGCTCAGGCGATACGGCGTCGCGCCACGCGCGATCAGCACCTCGCGCGTCACACGCACGCGATACGCGGCGCCGTCCTGCGCGAACAGCGTGAGCGCATAGCGGCTCGGCTCCTTCGCGGCGGGCAGCGTGAGCGTGGCGTCACCGTCGCTATCGGTCTTCAGTTCCTGCTGCTCGAGCTTCACGGGAAAGAGGCCCGAATAACGCAACTCGCCCTCCACGATCGCCACCTTCTGCGCGCGCAGCGTAACCGACACCTTGCCGTTCTTCACGGGCTTGCCGTCCGGGTAACGCAGCGCGATCTTGCCCTTGGGCGTGTCGCCGGTCGCGTAATCGGCCTTGTCCATCGTGAGGTTCACGTCGAAGTGCGGCTTTACATACTCCGCCACGCGGAACGCGCCGCCGTAGCTGTCGCCGTTGTATTCGAAGCGCAGCGTATAGCCGCCGCCCTGCGCGGTCGACGGCAGCGTGAAGGCCGCTTCGCCACCACTTTCCGATGCGAAATCCACCTTGCGCGTCGCGATCGGCGCGCCGTTCGGATCGAGCACGTCGAGCTTGAGCTGCGCGGGTGCGGCGGGCGCCGACTGATTCGCGCTCAGGAACGTGCGACCGATGAACTTCACGTGAACTGCGTCGCCGGGACGATAAAGCGGCCTGTCCGTCACCGCATAAATCTTGGTGTTGTAGATCTCGCTGTCGTAGTAGAAGTTTTCCGATACGAAAACGCCACCCTGCGGATCCCGGCCAACCACGTAGCTACGCTCGGGTGAGACATGCTGGAGCACCAGCGCGCCATCCGCTCCGGTGGAACCGCTTTGCAGCACGCCCACGCCATCGGTCCAGCTCACCTCGGTGCTGGGCACTGGCTTGCCGGTGTCGCGCCGCGCCGTCCACACCAGCAGGCCGCTCGATGCAGCCTTTACGACCGCCACCGTATCGGAAACGAACAGCAGTGTATGCGCTCGGTAGTTTCCGATCATCGCCTCGACGAGATAGAGTCCCGGAGGCAGCTTGCCGACCGGAATCATCACGTTGCCCGACGACGCCTCCACGAAATTACTGCTGCTACCCGCGAGATTCACACCCTTGGGTGGCTGAATCGTCTTCGCGTTCCAGATCGGGTAGCGAAAACGCGTGACGAGTTCGTAGCCGCGCAGCGGCGCGAAGCGCGATTGAGGCTCGAAATGCGTGGGTGCGTTCGGCTGCTCGCCGAGCTTGAATTCGGGCTTCGCCTCGGTGACCTTGCTGCGCGTCGCGAACGAAAGCACGCGCTGCCAGGCGCGCCGCGCGTCGCTGAGCCAGCGGTCCCAAAGGTACGCGAGCGTGTTCGCGAGCCCCTCGCCCTGATAGTTCGGCTTGATGTTCAGGCGATGCAGATTCTTCTGCGCCTTGAGAAACGCGAGCGGATTCGACACCTTGTAGACGACGATATCCGCGCCACCATAACCTTCGAGCTCCGACTGAAATTCGCGGCCCGGCGCTTCCAGGCGCACCTGCGCGAGCTGGTTGCTGCCGAAGCTCGCATCGGAAAGCAGGAAAAACGGCTGGCCCTGCACGACCTGGCTGTCGTAACCGCTTGGCGTGGCCGCACTCAGCGTGGGATTCGCATCGATGCTCTGCTGCGCGGCGTTATCGCCATCGTCGGCCCTGGCGGGTGCCGCGCCCAGACAGAAGCACAGTGAAAACAGCGCGATCAGCGTCGCAAAGAGCGCCGGGGCGTGCCGACGTGCGCCGTATTTCGTATCGGAAATCCGGACCCATGCGAAGAATTTCGCATTGGAAACACGCGGGAAAAACAGCACGGCGGAATGCAGCAAAAGGAGCAGACGTTGCATGGCGGCACTCATGGCGTCAGGAACGCGAAACGAAACACGCCGACAAAGTTCGGGTTGCCGTCGAACGGCTGCCAGCGGGAGTCTTTCCATTGCATCAGGTCGGAAACGGCGACGGCACGCAGACCGCTATCGGTCGGCGTGACGGTGCCCGTGTGATAGGCGATGTAGCGGTCCAGCCAGATCATCAGATGCTGGTCGTCGCCTTGATCGAAGAAAAGCAGGTCGCCCGGCAGCGCCTGATTGACGTCGCGCGAAACGAAACGGCTGTTGCGTTGAACGAGTGCGATGGCCGAAGCGTAGGCGCCCACGCTGCCGTCGATGCGCGTCCAGCGATTCGCGAGCGTGCGCTGCTGCGAGCTCAGTTGCAGTTCGGGCGGCAGCCGGCTCGCGTCGCTGGCGCCGTTCATGCCGTTGGCCTTGAGCCAGCGCGCGTCATGCTCGCGCAACGCCTCCATGGCCGCAAAGCGCACGAGGCCCGCGCAGTCGCGTTGGGTCCAGCGCGGCGTAGGGCCACGGCGCATCTGCTGATCGACGATGCGCACGAACCACGCACGAAATATCGTCGATTGCTCGGGCGTGAGCGCGTCGGGATCCGGCGAGGGCTGCGTCGGCATGAGTGCGCGCACCGGGCTCGCAAGCGCCACGCCGAGCGCGGCCGCGCCGGCCGCCGCGCAACGATGGAGAAACCGGCGGCGCATGATCAGCCGCCGCTCGTGCCGGGCTGGGCCGGCGGGTCTTCCGCGTTCTGTGCGGGGTCTGCGCCGGTATTGCCGGGCGTGGCGTGGCCGATATCGCGGCCAGTCTCTTTCGGACCGGCGCCCAGCGGACGCCCCGCTGCCGCGTCATCGCGCGGCCCCACGCCCGCGCGCGGCTCGACATGCCACTCCACCGGCACCCAGCCCGCGGACGAAGGCAGCGAGTCCGGCAGGCTCAACGCCAGCGGCGGATAGTTCGCCACCGCGTGCAGCTTCGGCAGCAAATGCGTGCGCGCGGCGGTGCGGAAAATCGCTTCCTGATCGGCCGGCAGCGCCCGGCCCGCCTCGCGCTCCACGAGAGCCGCCGCCGTGGACGGCATGACCGACACCACCGTGGTCGACAAGCGCTGCGGCGAGAGCGTGTCCGCGACGGCAGGATAGCGCTTGTCCAGCACGGCAAGCGTGTCGTCCACAAGACGCGCGTCGGGCGAGAACACCACGTAGTCATGCGCGAGCGCGAGCGTCACGGGAAAATAGCGCGGCGCGGAAAGCTGCGCCGCGTAGGGCGAGCCCGCACTTTGCGCCGTGCCCGAACGCGCGCTCACCGCGCGCGTCCAGAGTGTGACGCCGGCGGACGGCTCGCGGGTCTGCACCGGCAGCCGGCGATAGCCAGCCGCGTTGCCCGCCTTCGCTTCATATGCGCCGATGGCGTCGCCAAAGACGCTCGCCAGCGCCATCTTGAGCGCCGCCAGTTGCGCGGGATCCTGCGCCACCCCCGGTTTGAGACGCGCAACGAACACAGGCGCCGCGAGTGTCGACTTCGCATACCAGCACACACCCGCAGGCCCCGCGAGGCGCTCGCGCAGAACCTTCGAGGCGGCTTGCTCACCCTCGCCCAGCTTGTCGAGCAGATCGGCAGCATCGTTCCAGTCAACCGGCAGGCTCGCGCAGGCCGCTGCGTTGGCAGGCAACGCGCGCCAGAGATCAGCGCTGTCCCAGTGCTGGGGCAGATGGGCGGGATCGATCAGTGCGGCCGTGCTCCAGGCGCCGCTGGCCCGCGCATCGCCCTTGCCCGACACGGCGAAATCGAAACGCAGCGCATTGACGCCCGAGAAAAAAGCCTGATAGCCGAACGAAAGATAATTGACCGACACGATCAGCCGATGTCCGTTCATGTCGGCGGGCACATTCTCTAGACGATATATGCGCAGAGCGTCGTCGCCGCCGTCGTCGAGCATCTTCGCAAGCGCCTTCGCGCGCTCGCTGATCGTCTTGCCGTCCGCGTCGAGCAAAATGCCAGGCTCCGAGATGATGACGAGCCGCTCGCCCTTCGCCGCGAACAACAGCGTATGGCCGGCCGAGAGCTTGAGCGCATAGACCGGCGTGTCGCCCGGGAGTGTGGCCGCCTGGCTCAGCTGGCTGTCGCCGGCCGCCACATTACCCACTGCCTGCATCAGTTTTGCAAGGCCGTTGCGACGCATCGTCATCACCCAATAACCGAGGCGGCCATCAGGTGAACGCCACAACAGCACACGCGAGGGTTCGTCGAATACACGCTTGATGAGTTCGTCTCGCCAATCGAGATCGTGCTCGAATGCAAGCCGTCGTACCGCGCCCTCTGCGGAAAGGCGCGTGGAATTGGACTCGTAATAGTCGACAAAATCGCGCGTAAGCAGTGTGCGCAGCAAGGGCACGCGAATCATGTCGCCCGGCAAACGCGAAAGCGCCGCGCTGTCGATAATTGCGTCGGGATAACGAATATCGAAAGCGACTTCGTGGGACCGAAACGCCGATCGCCCCCCGAACGGGCGCCAAATCGCCTGAATCGCGACCAGTGCAATGATCAGAACCGCGGCCGTTAGCGCGGCCTTTTTGCGCGTTAACTTCATTGAATCGATTTCCCTGAATTGGAATATCGGTTTTCTTTGGTGTCGACGAGCCTTATTAACGGGACGCACGACCGGTGGTTTTTTGTTTTCCGCCCCCAGATTTCTTCTCTGCGAGCGTGTATTTTCTATTGGTAGCGATACTACCTTAAATGCTATTTAAACGGCGTGAACGATTCGTGGTGTGCGAAATATTGGCATTTTTTTACACTTCGTTGTTATGCGTACTGCGTGACACATTATCGATTGCCCGAACTATGGCATCGAGTTGAAGCGATGCGCGCTCCATGTCGCGGAACACGGGTTTGCCATTTGCCATTTTGTCCATTGAATCGCGCGAGACCGCGCTACCAGGTCTCGCGTGGGGCCGTCGTCCATACTTCGCCTGTCCGCGCGGCGGAGCACGACAGCGTCTTCGCATGACCGGTGCGGGCGACGCGCTCACCGCAACGCAGAAGGCTAAAGCGGCGCATTGAGCCGCAGTTATTCGAATGCCGAATACAAAACAGCCGTCTCTACGACGGCTGCTTTTATGTGTGCGGCTGGAGGTCTTGCAGTGTTTCTTGTCCGGAGGCGCGCATGGTGCCGATGCTGGCGTTGTGATCATGCATCGATTTTGGTGCGGTAAACGCCAGAACCCCGGCGCTCATTCGGAGCCACCGGGGTTCTGGACATACTGCATGGGGAGCCTGACGATTACCTACTTTCACACGGGCAATCCGCACTATCATCGGCGTGGAGCTGTTTCACGGTCCTGTTCGGGATGGGAAGGGGTGGGACCAGCTCGCTATGG
>JAITTX010000407.1 GCA_031286755.1 Paraburkholderia sp. | reverse complement strand
GTTTCGGGCAACTGGGCTTACCACGTCAACGACGTCGACCAGCTCACGTCGAGCCGCATCAGCAACGCGGTCAAGTTCCAGAGCGTGAACTTCTCGGGCTTCACGTTCGGCGGCATGTATGGCTTCTCGAACACGACCTCGTTCGCCGGCTCGCCCGCAGGCACCACGACGGCTTCGTCGCGCGCGTACAGCTTCGGCGCGAACTATGCCTATGGCCCGTTCAGCCTCGGTGGCGCGTACACCGACATCACGTACCCGGGCGCGGCCTCGCCCACCTCGTTCTCGACCTCGCTCGCCAACGTCAACACGACGGGCGGCGGCACGGGCGCGATCCGCGACCTGCGCTCGTTCGGCTTCGGCGGCCGCTATGTGGTTGGCGCGGCGACGATGTGGCTCTTGTGGACCAACACGCGCTTCGCGCCGGTCAGCGGCTCGTCGACGCTCTACAACGCCTATGAAGTGGGCGGCAAGTACGCGTTCACGCCGGCCTTCACGGGCGCGCTGGGCTACACCTACTCGCGCGCCTCGGGCCTCTTCACGGCGCACTGGAACCAGGTCAACGCGTCGGCCGACTACGCGCTCAGCAAGCGCACGGACGTGTACGCGCTCGTGGCTTACGAAGACGCATCGGGCACCTACAAGGGCGCCCCGGTCCAGGCGCAGATCGGCGATTCGTCGTCGAGCATCTTCGCGCCGTCGGGCAGCGGTTCGCAGAACCAGGTCGCACTGCGCGTGGGCATCCGCCACAAGTTCTAAGCCTGCGCGGCACTTAACGGCATCAAGCAGGACCACGCGGCACCACACGGCAGCCGCACGGCGCGGCGCCGTGCGGCTGCCGCTTCGCGCGCGCTTCTGGTACGCTGCGGCCTTTCCACTCGCAGCGATCGAACCGATGGAACTCCCTTTCAACGAAGCCGGCGTCTCGGTCACGCGCACCGCGCTCTCCGCCGCGGGGCAAGTCTTCCCGTTGCGCGACATCGACGACTTGCGCATCGTCGTCGGGCAGCGCAAGCGCTCGGTGCCCATCGCGCTGTCGCTGATCGGCGTGGCGCTCGCGGCGGCGGGCGGCGCATACGGCTCGGGAGCGGGGCTCGCGTGCGGCGTGATGATGGTGGTGGTGGGCTGGCTCGCGTGGATCTGGCAGGAGGCCAGGCACCAGTTGATCGTGGTGACCGCAAGCGAGTCCCGCGAAGCGGTCTGGAGCAACGATCTCGCTTTCCTCGAGCGCGTCGAGCAGGCCGTGCGCGCAGCCAAAGCCAGCAGCGCCGCCAGCGCCGAGGCCAGCGCGGCGCGGCCCTCCGCACAGTAAATCCACTCGCAATCCGCACCGGGTTCGCGGCGCGTCCGCAGCGGCAAGCCGCGCACCGCCAGCGTGCGTCCCGGCGCGCGGATCAGCGCCCCGTGTCCACCGGCTGCGTGTGCCAGATCTCGCGCGCGTACTCCGCAATCGCGCGATCCGACGAGAACATGCCCATGCCCGCCACGTTCTCGATCGCGCTCGCGGTCCAGCCGGGCACGTCCACGAAACGCCGGTCCGCGGCCTCCTGCGCCTGGACGAACGCGGCGTAGTCGGCGAGCACCATGTAGTGGTCGCCCCAGTCCACGAGCGTGTGGAAGATTTCCGCATAGCGCGCCGGATCTTCGGGCGCGAAAAAGCCCCGCCGGATCTGGTCGAGCGCCATGCGCAACTCGGCGTTCTCCTCGTATAGCTGACGCGACCGGTAGCCTGCGCCGCGCAGCGCGTCGACCTGGTCGGCCGTATTGCCGAAAATGAAGATGTTGTCCGCCCCCACGGCCTCGCCGATCTCGATGTTCGCGCCGTCCAGCGTGCCCATCGTCAACGCGCCGTTGAGCGCGAGCTTCATGTTGCCGGTACCCGAGGCTTCCGTGCCCGCCGTAGAGATCTGCTCGGAAAGATCGGCTGCCGGAATCACCACCTCCGCCACGCTCACGCCATAGTTCGGCACGAACACCACCTTGAGGCGGTCGCCCACGACCGGGTCGTGATTGACTTTCCCGGCCACGTCGTTGATGAGGCGGATGATGGTCTTGGCCATGCGGTAAGCCGAGGCCGCCTTGCCCGCGAACAGCACCACGCGCGGCACCCAGTCCCGCTCGGGCTCCTGCACGATGCGGTTGTAGCGCGTGATCACGTGCAGCACGTTGAGCAGTTGCCGCTTGTATTCGTGGATGCGCTTGACCTGCATGTCGAACAGCGCGTCGGGGTTGAACGCGAGGCCGGTGCGCGCGGTGAGCCGGCGAATGAGGCGCTCCTTGTTTTCGCGCTTGGCCGCGCGGAACGCTTCTTCGAACCCCGCGTCGCCGGCCACCTTGCGCAGCGCGCCAAGCTCGAACAGGTCGGTGCGCCAGCGCGTGCCGAGGGTCTCGTCCACGAGCCGCGCGAGCGGCGGGCTCGCCTGGGCGAGCCAGCGCCGCGGCGTGATGCCGTTGGTCACGTTCGTGAAGCGCTCGGGAAAGAGCTGCGCGAAGTCGGCGAAGATATCGCGCGTCATCAGTTGCGAGTGCAGCTTCGAAACGCCGTTCACCTTGTGGCTCGCGACAATCGCGAGATACGCCATGCGCACGCGCCGCTGGCCGTATTCGTCCACCAGCGAAATGCGGCGGATGAAGTCGAGATCGTGCGCGCCCTTCTCGCTCGCCTCGCGCAGGAACGCCGCGTTGATGTCGAAGATGATCTCGAGATGGCGCGGCAGCAGGCGCGCCAATAGTTCGACGTCCCAGGTTTCTAGCGCTTCCGGCATCAGCGTGTGATTGGTGTACGAGAACACCCGCTTGACGTGGTCCATCGCCTCGTCCCAGGGCATGTGATGGACGTCCACGAGCAGCCGCATCAACTCGGGAATGGCCAGCACCGGGTGCGTATCGTTCAGGTGCACCGCGACCTTGTCGGAAAAGCGGCCGAACGTGCTGTGCGTGCGCAGGTAGCGGCGGATCAGGTCCTGCATCGTCGCCGAGACGAAGAAGTATTCCTGGCGCAGACGCAGCTCGCGGCCCGCCATGGTCGAGTCGTCGGGATAGAGCAGGCGCGAGACGTTCTCGGAAACGTTGCGCGCCTCCACCGCGCGCTGATAGTCGCCCTGGTTGAAGGCGGAAAGATCGAGCTCCTCGCAGGCGCGCGCGGACCACAGGCGCAGCGTGTTGGTGGCGCTCGTCGCATAGCCGGGAATGATGGTGTCGTAGGCCATCGCGTTCACGGTGTGCGTCTCGATCCACTCCACCGTGCCGTTGCTCTGCACGGTGCGCCCGCCGAAGTGCACGGGATATTGCACCTCGGGGCGCGGAAACTCCCACGGGTTGCCCGAGCGCAGCCAGTAATCGGGTTCTTCCACCTGCTCGCCATTGATGATCTGCTGGCGAAACATGCCGTAGTCGTAACGGATGCCGTAGCCGAAGCCGGGGATGCCGAGCGTGGCCATCGAATCGAGAAAGCACGCGGCGAGACGCCCGAGGCCGCCGTTGCCAAGCGCGGCGTCGGGCTCGAGGTCGATGAGCGACTCCATGTCGACGCCGAGACCCGCGAGCGCCTCTTTCATCGGCTCGTAAATGCCGAGCGCGAGCAGCGCGTTGGAGAAGGTGCGGCCGATGAGGAACTCCATCGACAGGTAATAGACGCGCTTGGCGTCCTGGTCGTACTGGCGGCGCGTGGTCACCATCCAGCGCTCGACGAGACGGTCGCGCACGGCCAGCGCGGCGGCGTGCAGCCAGTCCTGCGGGCGCGCGGTCACGGCGTCCTTGCCGACGCCGTACATCATGCGGTTCGACACCGAGCGGCGCAGGGCGTCGGCACTGCTATTCAACTGGTCGAATTCAAGACCCACTGCTGTCATCGAATGTCTCCCGGAAAACGGCGCGCTGCACGAGGGCGGATCGGTCGGTGCGGCGGCAAATGCGGCAGTCAATGCGGTATACGCGCGGGACACGCGCGGTAGCAGGCGCGATGGCGGATACGGCGGCAAATGCACGGCTGGGCAGGCGCGAGTCAGTTTGCAGAGTAGGACATTTTTGGATGGCGTGCGGCGCTGCGCCATTGCGCTTGTCCATGGCGGCCCGCGTGGATGCGCAGCGCGGCGGCGGCTCGCGGGTATTGAGCGCACTTGGCGGTTAGTTGCATTGAATCCCGGCGGCGAGGGTATTCCGGCGTGCGCGTCCACATCGGGACGACGCGCCCACGACGCTTTTTGCCGGCGCGCGCAGCCGGTGCTCGCAGCCGGCGCTCCGTTTGAAGCATCCGCTGCAGAATCGCGCCGGGTCTGTAACAATCGCGAGGTTGCCCGCGCCGCGCGCCTGCCGCGCGCGCGTTTCCCGCCCAAGCCTTGCATCAGCCGAGATTCGCCGTGTCCGATACCCAAACCGCGCCAAGCCTCATCGAGCGCGCCGACGCGCCCATGTCGCCCAGAAACCGCCGCGCGATGGCCGCCATCATGCTCGCCGTCGCGCTGGCGACGCTCGACACCGCGATCGCCAACACCGCGCTGCCCGCCATCGCCGCCGACCTGCACGCGGCGCCCGCCGCCTCGGTCTGGATCATCAACGCCTACCAGCTCGCGATGGTGGCAACGCTGCTGCCGCTCGCCGCGCTCGGCGACATCATCGGCCACCGGCGCATCTATATCAGCGGGCTCGCCATCTTCACGGTGGCCTCGCTCGCCTGCGCGCTCGCGCCCACGCTCACGGCGCTCGCCGGCGCGCGCGTGCTGCAGGGGCTCGGCGCGAGCGCGATCATGAGCGTCAACACGGCGCTGATCCGCTTTCTCTACCCGCCGCACCGGCTCGGCCGCGGGGTAGGCATGAACGCGCTGATCGTGGGGGTCTCGTTCGCCGTGGGCCCGACCATCGCCTCGATCATCCTCTCGGCGGGCACCTGGCCGTGGCTCTTCGGCATCAACGTGCCGCTCGGGATCATCGCGCTGGTGTTTGCGATGCCCGCGCTGCCGCACACGGAGCGCGGCAAGCATGCCTTCGACCCGCTCGCCGCGCTGCTCAATCTCGTGACCTTCGCCGCGCTGATCTTCGCGCTCGGCGAGGCGGCGCAGCGCGCGCCGTTCTGGGAAGTGGCCGTGGCGGCGCTCACCGCGCTCGTGTTCGGCGCGCTGCTGATCCGCCGCGAGGCCGGCCATCCCGCGCCGATGCTGCCCGTGGACCTGTTCAAGCGGCCCGTGTTCGCGCTCTCCTCGGTGACGGCCATGTGCTCGTTCGCGGCCCAGGGGCTCGCGTTCGTCTCGCTGCCGTTCTATTTCGAAACCGTGCTGATGCGCAGCCAGGTGGAGACCGGCTTCCTGATGACGCCGTGGTCGGTGGTCGTGGCCGCCGCCGCGCCCATCGCGGGGCGGCTCTCGGACCGCTATCCGCCAGGCCTGCTGGGCGCGGTTGGCCTTGCGATCCTCGCGGCCGGCATGGCGTCGCTCGCGATGCTGCCCGCGCATCCGGGCGTGCTCGACATCACGATCCGCATGTCGATCTGCGGCGCGGGCTTCGGCTTCTTCCAGTCGCCGAACCTGAAAGCGATCATGTCGTCGGCGCCGCCCGAGCGCAGCGGCGGCGCGAGCGGCACCATCGCCGTCTCGCGCCTGCTCGGGCAGACGACGGGCGCGGCGCTGGTGGCGTTGTGCTTCGGCATTGCGGGCGCGCACGGGCCCACGCTGGCGCTGGGTCTGGGCGCCGTATTCGCGGCGGCCGCGAGCGTGGCGAGCGGGTTGCGGCTCTTCGCGCCCTCGCATCGCGCGGTGAAGCAGTGAGAGGGCGGGCGCGCCGCCGCTTCGGCCGACGCGCGCCACCGCAAGTAATCAGCGCCGCCGCAAGTATCAGCGCTTGAAGTAGCCCTTCACCGCCGCGATGAAAGTGTCGATATCGGCGGCGCTCACGTCGAGGTGCGTCACGAAGCGCGACGCATAGAGCATCTGCGTGAGGATGCCGCGCTCCTTGAGCCACGCCTCCAGCGCCGCGCAGTCGGCCTGCGGGAACTGCGCGAACACCATGTTGGTGGCCTGCGACATCACCTTCACTTCATCGATCTGCGCGAGCCCGGCCGCGAGACGCTCGGCGTTCGCGTGATCGTCGGCGAGACGCGTCACGTTGTGATCGAGCGCGTAGAGACACGCCCCCGCCAGCACGCCCGCCTGGCGCATACCGCCGCCCAGCATCTTGCGCCAGCGGTGCGCGGAGTCGATCAGCACCTTGCTGCCCACCAGCACCGAGCCAATCGGCGTGCCGAGGCCCTTCGAAAAGCAGATCGACACCGAGTCGAAGCCCTCGGTCAGCGCGTTGAGCGGCTGATTCGACGCCACCGCCGCATTGAACACGCGCGCGCCGTCGAGGTGCGTGGCGAGCCCGCGGCCATGCGCGAACTGCGTGGCCTCGGCCACGTAAGCCGCAGGCAGCACCTTCCCGCCGATGGTGTTCTCGAGCGCGAAGAGGCGCGTACGCGCGAAGTGGTCGTCGATCGGCTTGATGGCGGCGGCCACGCGCTCGAGCGCGATCGTGCCGTCCTCGGCGTTCTCGAGCGGCTGCGGCTGGATGCTGCCGAGCACCGCCGCGCCGCCGCCTTCGTATTTGTACGTGTGAGCCGCCTGGCCGACGATGTATTCGTCGCCGCGCGCGCAATGCGCCATCAGCGCGGCCAGGTTGCTCTGGGTGCCGCTGGGGAAAAACAGTCCCGCTTCCTTGCCGGCCTGTTCGGCCACGCGCGCCTGCAGGCGCAGCACGGTGGGGTCGTCGCCCCA
>JAITTX010000350.1 GCA_031286755.1 Paraburkholderia sp. | reverse complement strand
CGATCGTGCCTTGCTTGACGTCGATGGCGCCCAGCGAGCCGTCGCCGTTGAGCATCGGCGTGCCGGTGGCGAGCGTGACGCGCGGGGCGTTCAGGAAGCCGCAGCCCGAGCACGTGATGCCGGCTGGATTGGCGAGCACGAGGTTGGCGCCCTTGCCGGCGATTTCGGTCGTGCCGAGCAACTGCGACGCCTGGCCGCCAGTGACCTGCATCAGGACGAGATTCGCGTTCTTCCCGCCGAGCGCGGCGTTCGCCTGCACGGCGCCGCCGATCTGCGTCTGCGCGTTCTGCGTGGCGTTGTTGACGATCACGCCGTTGGTGCCGACGTTGAACTGCGAGAAGCGGTTGTTCGAGACGCCCGCCGCGTTCGGCGCGACGATGTTGACGACCTGCGTACCGTTGCCCGAGACGCCGAGCGTGGCGCGCGCCGCGGCGCCCGGGTCGGCGACGATCGGCAGCGTCGCCTGTGCGCCTGCGACGAGCGGCTGCATGCCGAACGCACATAGCGCGGCGAATGCACTCGCGCGGGCCGCAAACCAGAGCGACGCGCCCGCGTGACCAGCGATATTTTTGCTTCTAATTAGATTCGTCATACTGATCATTTTCCTTATCGATCAAGTGGGGTTGGCGATGGGCGGGATGCCCGTTCAGACGACTGCGGTAATTTGCACGAGCAGAGTGGGCGTGCGGTTCTGGAACGCGTTGGGCCGATAGAGCGGCCAGCCCAGCGAAACGTCGTAGTTGACGCTTGCCGAGAAGCGGTTCTTTGGCGCGAGCGTGCCTCGAATGCCCGCCACCGTCCCCACGAGGGTGTCACCCGTCAGGTACGCCGCAGTCGGTCCGCTTACGCGCCCCGCGTCGAGTCCCACATACAACGCCTGTACGCCGAAGGAGGTGGGCGCATACCAGTCGAGTTCGTTCGATACGGTCCAGCCGCTTTCAGCCGCCAGCGTCGTTTGCTGGTCGAAGCCGCGAACCGAGAAGCGGGTGCCGATCATAAAATAGTCGGGCGCGGTAACCCGTGTGCGCGCGTTCTGCCGCGTCCATTTGAATTGCCATGAGAACGGCTGGCTGGCAACGCGAAATGGCGCGAGCACGGCAACCGAAGCGGTTTCGATCTGCTCGCGTCCGTTGAAGGCTGCCTCATCGATCACATAGCCGGGCTGGCGCGAGATCCCGGGCAGGGTTGCGCGCCAGCCGAGGGCGGCATCCACCTGCACGCGCCCGAGGTAGTGCCGATGCGCCACGCCCAGCTCGTAGCCGTAGACGTCACGCTCCTGCACTTCGATTCCTGTGCCGTTCAGTTCGTTGTGGTTGAGCGCGCGATAGGCGCGAGCACTCATTTCGGTGCGCGAGTGTGCGCTGCGCTGAATGACGCGCGAGAGCTTCACGTCCACACCCTTTTGCTGGCCCGTGAACTGCGCGGCCCCCGCAGGATACGATTGCGTTTGCAGGTAGCTAGCGCGCCAGGCACTCAGCGCGAGCATGGCATAGCCAAACGGAATGCTGTACGAAGCGGAGGCCTGGGTTTCTCCCTTGCCCGGCGCGCCGCGGTCGGCGTTCGTGAGCCCGCTGACCTGCAACTGATCGTACTGGCCCAACGGCGAGTCAATGCTCAGGATTCCGTATAGCTCGTTCTTGCCCGTTGCATTCTGGCCGGCATTGTCGTAGCCGATTGCCGCGCGCCAGCGCTTTCCGGTGTCGGGTTGAAGCACGATGTCGGACTCGCCGGGCTGCTCGCCTGGCGTGATGTCGAAGCGGGCGCTGGATTGCGAGGGGAGGCGCCGGATGTTTTCGAGCGCCTGATCGATGCCGCGCTGATTGAGCAGATCGCCGCTACGCAAAGGCAATGCGCGCGCCAGCGAGCCGGTCGCCTCGCCCTCGCTGCGTACCTCGCCGATGCGCCCGGGCGCGACTTCGAGCGCGAGCGTGCCGGACGTGAGCGACTGGGCGGGCACGCTCACACGCGAAGTCACGTAGCCCTGGTCGATCAACGCGTTGGTCGCGGCCTCCTGAACGAGCTTCAGGCCCGCGACGCCCGCGCACTGGCCGACGACCGGTGAGACCACGCGCTCGAGCGAGCGGAACGGATTATTGGCGATCTCGATCTTGTCGATGTCGAAACACGGTGTTTCCGCTGGCAGATGCTCGATTTGCCCGCTATGGGCGTCGTCTTGCGGCGCGTTCTGCTCGAGCGTGTCGCCTAGCCTGCCATTGGTCGAGCCGGCCTCCAGGCGTTGCTGTTGCAGGCGCTGGGTGTCGCTGCCCGGCAGCGGGGCGATGAATATGACGTCGCTCTGCGCGAGCGCGTATGCGCTGTGCAGTGCCAGAGCGGCGGTGATCGTAGTCTTGCTGAGGGGCGGCACAACGCTGAATGGGTCATTAGGCAATGCTGCGGAGCATAGGTTGGTTGTAATAATGGATCAAGCACAATGAAAGAGAAATGACGATCCGCTTCGCCCGTTTATCTTTTTTCATTAATTCTGCCCAATCCATGGGCGGCAAAAGCGATGCGGGACGGTGAATTTGCTTCGAAGATGAGCATTCCGGCGAGTCCCCTGGATGCATTGCTTAACCTGAGGTTATACCCCTCGTGCAATTCGCAATTGAGTTCCTTTTTTTGTCTGGAGAGACTCCGGTCATAGGTCGCCGGGGCGGCCGGGGCAAAACGAACGAGAACAAACGAGAACGTCGGGATATGCGAATTTGTGTGCTGGGCGGCGGTGTGATTGGCGTGACGACCGCGTATTTTCTTGCCCGCGATGGACATCAGGTGACGC
>JAITTX010000300.1 GCA_031286755.1 Paraburkholderia sp. | reverse complement strand
CGAATGTCGGGCCGCTCGCGCGCGAGCGTGGAAGGCAGCGTGAGCGCGAGCGTATCGGGCAACGGCAGCGCGTCGAGCGTGAGCGCATCGAGTTGCGGCGCGAAGGCCGGACTGGATGGTTCCGCGCCCAGCAGGATCGCGAGCTGATGATCGGTCTGGGCGAGCTGCGTGGTGAGCGGCGCCAGCGTGGCGCGCGTTTGCGCGAGCAGCGTGCGCTGGCTGTGCACGTCGAGCCGCGCCACGCCGCCCGCCGCGAGCCGCGCTTCCATGATCGACAACTGCCGCGCCTGCGCATCGATCAGGCGTTGCGTGAGATCGATCTCGCCACGCAGCGCCGCACGGCGGATCGCCGTGGCGACCACATTGCCCGCCACGGTAAGCTGCGCGGCTTCAAATTCGTATTCCTGATAATTGACTTGCGCGAGCGTGGCCTCGAGCGTGCGACGGTTGGCGCCAAATAGATCGAATACATACGAGACGCTGACCGAGGCATCGTAAAGCGTGAACGGCGCCGGATTCGGCACCTGGGTGATGCCGAAGGCCGCCAGGTCGACCTTCTGGCGCGTGCCGGACAGCTTCAGATCGACGGAAGGGAAGAGCGTGGCGCCCGCCTGCGCGTTGTAGTTTTCGCGCGCCTCGACGAGCTTCGCGCGCGCGGAATCGAGCGTAGGGCTGGAGCGCAGCGCTTCGTCCACGAGGCTATCTAGCGCCGGGCTGCCGAACTGTTTCCACCATGCGCGCGGTGCATGCGCGGTGGTAGCGAAGGTCTGCGCGGCGCCACCTGGTCCGGGTGCGCCGGCCGTGGCAGCGGGCAGCGGTGTGCGTGTGTAGTCAGGCGCTTGCGGCGCGGCGGGCGCATGAAAGTCCGGGCCGACGGTGCAGCCCGCGAGCGCCATCGCCACCAACAACGGCGGCCATGCGGCGGACGCGATGCGCGGAGGTGGCGGCGCGTGGCGTTTCATGATCGCGGCCCTAATCCAGCGTGCGCCGGTAGAAGCGCACCGCGATCGCCATCACCACCAGCGCGAAGACGGCGAGCGGCCACACGGAGGGCCACAGATCGGCCCAGCCGTTGCCCTTGAGCAGGATGCCGCGCACGAGCTGGTTGAACCAGGTGAGCGGCAGGACGTAGCCGATCCATTGCGCCCAGCGCGGCATGCCCGCGAACGGGAACATGAAGCCCGAGAGCAGCAGGTTTGGCAGGAAGTAGAACACGGCAAGCTGCATGGCCTGCAACTGGTTTTGCGCGAGCGAGGATAGCGTGATGCCCACGGTGAGATTCGCGGCGATGAACAGCAGCGCCGAGAGATAGAGCGCCACGAGACTGCCCGCGAACGGCACGTCGAACACGTAGCGCGCGGCGACCACGATGATGGTCGCCTGCACGAGGCCGATCGCCATGTAGGGCACGATCTTGCCGGTCATGACCTCGATGGGCAGCACGGGCATGGCGAGCAGGTTTTCCATCGTGCCGCGCTCGCGTTCGCGCGTGATGGCGAGGCCGGTCATCATCACCATCGTCAGCGTGAGGATCACGCCCATGAGGCCCGGCACGACGTTGTACTGGGTGATGCCCTCGGGGTTGTAGAGGCGGTGGACCTGCACGTCGAACGCGGCGGGTGCGCCGTTCAGATGCGCGAGCGGCCCGGTCAGGTCCTTCGCGGCCACGGGCGCGACGAGACCCGGCAGCGCGGCAAGCGCCGTGGTGATCGCGGTGGGGTCCGTCGCGTCCGCTTCCACCAGCAGCGAGGGCCGCTCGCCGCGCAAGAGTCGCCGCGAAAAATCCACAGGAATGCTCAGCACGAACTGCACGCTGCCGCGCGCGAGCGCATGCCGCGCCGAGGCTTCGTCGGGTAGGGTCTCGACCACGTCGAAGTAGGCCGAATTCTTCATGCCCGCCACGAAGCTGCGCGAGAACGGGCTGTCCTCGCCCATGACGATCGCCGTGGGCAGATGTTTGGGATCGGTGTTGATCGCGTAGCCGAACAGCGTGAGCTGGATGATCGGCAGGCCGACGATCATCGCGAACGTCACGCGGTCGCGCTTGAGCTGCAGGAACTCCTTGAGTACGATGCTCCACCAGCGCGACACGGAGAACGCGAGGCTCAGCTTCAGCATCAGGCCGCGCCTCCGTAGTTGTCGCGCGTGCGGTTCATCAGGGCGATGAAGACGTCCTCCAGACCGGTTTCGATCCGTTGCGCGCGCAACGGCGTGCCGGAGACCGCGCGTTCGACGGCGGCCGCGAGCGCCGCGTGATCGTGGCCGCTCGCATGCAGCACGGAGCCGAACACCACGGTTTGATCGACGCCCGGCATGGCGCGCAGTTGCGTCGAGAGCGCGGTGAGCTGCTCGCCGTGAATCGCCCATGTTTCCAGGTCTTGCGAGGCGATGACCTCGGCGGCGGTGCCCTGCGCGAGCAGCTTGCCGTAAGCGATATAGGCGAGTTTGTGGCAGCGCTCGGCCTCGTCCATGTAGTGCGTGCTCACGAGCACCGAGATGCCGCGCGCCGCGAGCCGGTGCAACTCTTCCCAGAAGTCGCGCCGCGCGCTCGGATCGACGCCCGCCGTGGGCTCGTCGAGCAGCAGCAGTTGCGGTTCGTGCAGCATGCAGGCGGCGAGCGCGAGACGCTGCTTCCAGCCGCCCGAAAGCGCGCCCGTGAGCTGGTTCGCGCGGCTCGCGAGGCCGAGTGATTCGAGCGCGCGCTCGACGCACTCGCGCCGCCGCGGCATGCGGTAGATGCGCGCCACGAAGTCGAGATTCTCGCGGATCGTAAGATCGTCCCAGTACGAAAAGCGCTGCGTCATGTAACCCACGCGCCGCTTGATCTGCTCGCTCTCGCGCACGATGTCGTAGCCGAGGCAGGTGCCCGAGCCCGAATCGGGCGTGAGCAGGCCGCACATGAGGCGGATCGATGTGGTCTTGCCGCTGCCGTTGGGGCCGAGAAAGCCGAAGATCTCGCCGGGCGCGACGCGCAGCGAGACGTCGTTGACCACGTGCTTGTCGCCGAAATGCTTGTTGAGGTTGTGCACGTCGATGGCGTAGCGAGGGCCATCGCGGCCGTCATGCGATGAGGGGCTGGCGCTGCCTTCGCCCGAACCGGCGCCCGTTGCGCTCATTGCAGCCGCACCTCCACCGGCTGGCCCGGATGGAGCTTCGCGGCGTCCTGGGCCGCGGGGCGCGCCTCGATCATGAACACGAGCTTCGTGCGTTGCTCGTTGCTGTAGATGACGGGCGGCGTGTACTCGGCGGCGTTCGAGACCCACGTGATGGTGGCGGGCACCTCCGCGGCGCAGCCGTCGCAATGCACGAGAATCTTGCGCCCCGGAGCGAGCGAGCCCACCACGGCTTCGGGCACGAAAAAGCGCAGCTTGACGTTCTGCGGCGGCAGCATCTGCACGATCGGGTTGCCGGCCTGCACCCATTCGCCCACGCGATACAGCGTGTCGTAGACAAGCCCCGCAGCCGGCGCGGCCACGCGCTTCTGATCGAGCTTCCACTGCGCCTGGGCGAGCGTGGCCCGCGACGCCTCGACATCGGCGGCCTGAGCCGCGATCTGCGCCACGCGCCCGGGCAGGTTCGCCACGCGCACCTGATTCTGCAACTCGCGCACTTGCGCGGCGCTCGACGCGGCTTGTGCGCGCGAGTCGTCGAGCTGGGCTTGCGAGATGCCGCCCGCGCGCAGTTGCGCTTCGTCGCGCGCGAGCTGGAGCGCCGCCTTGCGCGCGGTGGCCTGAGCCTGCGCGAGCTGCGCTTGGGTCACGCGCACCTCGGGCGGACGCTTGCCGGTTTGCAGGTCGTCGAGTTGCGCCTGCGCGGCGGCGAGACGGTGGCGCGCCTCGTCGCGCGCGGCGGTTTCGTCAGTGGCTTCGAGCGCGAAGACCGGGGCCGAGGCGGCGACCGTCTGACCGCGCTGCACGTCGAGACTCGCGAGCGTGCCGGATTGCGACGATGCGAGATAGACGTACTCGCCTTCGACATAGCCTTGCCAGGTGGCCGGTTCGTGGCGAGAGCACGCGTTGAGCGCGGCCAGGCCAGCGAGAACGGCGAGCGTGTTCCGGACCATGGATCCGGTCGCGCGCGAAGCGCTGCGCACCGGCAAGGCGTTACGGCGCATGTCGTCTCGGCATGCCGGATCATGAGCCTGATGCGAAGCGCATGCGCGCCCGATCCGCCTGTTCATGGCGCGCTCCCGGGAGCGGCGCGCTTGCGCGAGCGCGCGGGTGCGGTGCTCGCGCGGGGCGCTTTGCGGGCCTCGGGCGCGGGCGCTTGCATGGCGCCCGCGAGCAGCGCGGTGACATGACGGCGCAACGCCTCGCGCTCGACCTTCGGCAGGCCGCGCGCGCTCTGCCAGAGCCGGGAGGTCGCGAGCGGCAGCATGACGAGCGCGAGGATCGACATGAAGAGCAGCGGCGCTTCCAGAGCGGGGTTCACCGTGCCCTCGCGCTGGGCGGCGCCGATATGCATGATGAATCGCTGCAATTGTTCGATGGGCAGACGCTTGAGCATGCGCTCGCGCAGCAGGCCACCTTCGTTGACGATCTCGCGCAGCCATAGCGGCGGCAGCCATGGCAAGCGTTCGGTGACTTCGAAGAGCCTTTCGACCAGTTCCTGCACGAGCGCGTGCGGGCTGGTTGCGGCCTCGCTGTCCGCGCTGCCCCACACATAGGCGATGGCGCGCGCGAGGCGCTCGTCGACGACGGCGTCGAGCAATCTTTCGCGATTGATGAAGTAGTAATGGACCATGGCCGACGTGACGCCCGCGGCGGCGGCGATCTGCGCCATGGTGGTGGCGGCGATGCCCTGCTCGGCGAAGAGCTGGGTCGCGCAGGCCAGCAGCCGCTCGCGCATGTCGAGATCGGCGCTGGCACGGCGGCGCCCGCGAGGCTTGCCGGTTCCGCTCGCGGTGGGTGAGGAAGATGACGCGGCAGTGACACGGCGCATATTCATTGATCCAGTCTAATTGACGCGTTAGTTAGGTTCAATTAGCTGCGGGGCAGGTTAACCCCTAGCAATCGGCTGGCTTCGTTTCGGACCTTTCCTATACACAAAGGTGGGGTAGTCGTTCAGGCTGTCATTCTCGTGCCGAAAGGCGCATCCGATATCGCCCCTAAAAATGGAACAAAAAATGAAGCGCATCGTGGTTATCGACGATCACCCCATCGTCCTCAAGATGCTTGCCAACGTCCTGCATACCGAATATGAACTGGTGGGCGAATGCAGCGACGGAGAGGAGGGCCTGCGCATCGTTCATGAATTGCAGCCCGATCTCGTCATTCTCGACCTCGAGTTGCCGAAGCTGGACGGGCTCTCGGTCATTCGCGGCATTCGCGCGAGACAGTCCGCCACGCGCGTTCTCGTGCTCTCCGCGAAGCCGGAGCAGGTCATGGCGAATCACACCCGCATCGCGGGCGCGAACGGCTACGTGAGCAAGAGCCGCGGCGTGGAAGAGTTGTGCGGCGTGGTGAAGGCGGTGCTGCTCGGTTACGACTGCTTTCCCACGGGCAGTTGCGGCGGCGGCCGCGACGTGGCGCTCAACGGGCTCTCGCCGCGCGAGGTGGAAGTGCTGCAATATCTCGCGCGCGGCATGAGCAACAAGGGCGTGGCGGCACGGCTCGGCCTGTCCGACAAGACGGTCAGCACCTACAAGACGCGCGTGCTCGACAAACTCGGCGTTTCGTCGCTGGCCGCGCTCATCGAGTTCGCCACCTTGAACAAGCTCATCGACTGAAGCCGGGGCGAAAAAAAGCCCCGGCCGCAATGACCGGGGCAATGAGAATACACCGTGCGCTCCGGGGAACGAAACGCCCCCTGACGTTACCTCCCCGCAGCGCGCGAAGCAACACATCCGCCCATCTTTCGCCCCACCTTCCCGTTACGCGCCATTACTGTCAACCTGCTTTCGGCGCGCTTCTCCCGGTTTTCCCATCAGCCTTCCCGCAGCTCTCAGGCGAACTGCGCAACATCGGTTCTCCAGGGTGCTTACGCGTTTCATCATTACTTCGGATATCGAATCAATCGACTGAAAATGCAGCGAGGCCGGACTCCCATCAAGGGAGGCCGGCCTCGCCTGGCCGCCGCGAAGGGCGGCGGCGCGGCTATCGCGTCGGTCAATAACGGGGCGGCGGCGGACGATGATCGTCGTGACGGTCGCCATGCCAGCCCGGAGGGCCCGGATCGTGCGGATGGTGGTGCATCCAGTCGTCACGCGCCCAGTAGCGGTGGCCGTCCCAGTAGCGGTTGTCGTGCCAGCCGACCGACACTCGCGCGTCCACCGGAACCATGTGCGCTTCGCCGTAGTGGGGCGCCGACTGAGCGTGCAGCCCGAACGGCGAGGATTGGGCGAAGGCGCTCGAGGCACCCATCAGCGCACCACCTGCCAGCAGCGCGGCCGCGAGAGCGCGTGCCGGGGTCTTCCAGCTCTTCGTGTTCATAGCTATTCCTCCTCTTCGAGTGAGTCTTGACGCACACACATTGCGTTGCGTCGACCACGGAACGAAGCTTATCGAGAGCAAGACGATGAATACGTGAGCACTTGTAATCTTTCATTTCGAGCCGTCCGTCGCGCGAAAAATACGCGCCTGACAATCGGGCCTTGATGCATAAAGGATTACTGCGGGTTTCTGAAGATTGCCGGCGTAATTTAAAGGGCCGGGTTGTCAAGAGCCGTAACATAAGCCGGCCGGCAGGCGCTCGAATCCGCCGGCTATCACGGGTTATTCTTTCATTTTTATATCTTGAATCATTCAAATAACCTTCATTTCGAGGGCTTCGCGGCGTCTGGCGACTTGTTCATGTCGATTGCGCTTTGCGAGCCCACCTGCGCGCGCAGTTCGTATTTCTGGATCTTGCCCGTTGCCGTGCGCGGCAATTCGCCAAACTTCACGACGCGCGGCACCTTGTAGTTCGCAAGGAAGCGCCTGCAATGCGCGATGATCTCCTCGATCGTTGCGCTCGCACCTTCACGCAGCTCGACGAATGCGCACGGCACTTCACCCCACTTCGCATCGGGCATCGCCACGACCGCCGCTAGCGCAACGGCCGGATGGCGATACAGCGTGTCTTCCACTTCGATGCTCGAAATGTTCTCGCCGCCCGAGATGATGATGTCCTTGCTGCGGTCGGTGATGCGCACATAGCCGTCGGGGGTCATCACGCCGAGGTCGCCGGTATGGAACCAGCCGCCGCGAAACGCTTCATCGGTTGCGCGCTCGTTCTTCAGATAGCCCTTCATGCAGATGTTGCCGCGAAACATGATCTCGCCGAGCGTCTCGCCGTCGTTCGGCACGGGCTCCATCGTCGTGGGATTGCGCACGCTGATGCCGCTCTGCAAGTGATAGCGCACGCCCTGGCGCGCGGCGAGACGCGCCTGTTCGTCCTCGGGCAGCGCCCTCCAGCTCTCCTGGGCCGCGCACACCGAGGCCGGGCCGTAGACCTCGGTGAGCCCGTAGACGTGCGTGAGCTCGATGCCGATCGTCTTCATCTTCGCGATCACCGCGGGCGCGGGCGGCGCGCCCGCGACCATCGTGCGCACCGTGTGCGCGATGCCCTCGCGGTATTCGGCGGGCGCGTCGGCGAGCGCGCCCTGCACGATGGGCGCGCCGCAATAGTGCGTGACGCCTTCGTTGCGGATCAGATCGAACACGAGCTTCGCGTCGAATTTGCGCAGGCATACGTTCACGCCCGCGCGCGCCGCCACGGTCCACGCGAAGCACCAGCC
>JAITTX010000294.1 GCA_031286755.1 Paraburkholderia sp. | reverse complement strand
GCCGCCCGCCAGGCCACCAACCGTGCGATTCGCCGCGAAGGCGTGGAAATCTATCGCAGCGCCGTGAATGCTCGCCTCGGAAGTGCTTTGGATACCGAAACACCTTTCGTCGAGCATCTCGTGCACTTCTGGTCGAACCACTTTGCCGTGTCCGTCGACAAGCCAGCGTTGGCCGGCCTCGCGGGGGCGTTCGAGATGGAAGCGATTCGCCCGCACGTGCTGGGCCGCTTCGAAGACATGCTGGTCGCCGTCGAGCAGCACGCCGCGATGCAGATCTTTCTCGATCAGGTGCGCTCGGTCGGTCCCGACAGCCGTGCCGCGCAGCGCGCCGACCAGCGCGATCCGGCGCACAAGCGCGGCCTCAACGAAAACCTCGGGCGCGAGATCATGGAACTGCATACGCTCGGCGTACGCACCGGCTACACCCAGGCCGACGTCACCGAGTTCGCGCGCGCGCTCACGGGCTGGAGCGTGGCGGGCGCGCGCGGGCCCGGCTCTGCTGCACCCGGAGCCTTCGTATTCAGGCCCGCGCTGCACGAGCCTGGCGTGCGCACGGTCATGGGCCGCAGCTACGGCGAAGCGGGCGAGAACCAGGCGCTCGCGATCCTGCACGACCTCGTGCGCGCCCCGGCCACGAGCCGCCATATCGCGTTCCAGCTCGCGCGCCACTTCGTGGCCGACAATCCGCCGCCCGCCCTCACCGAGCGTCTCGCGCAAGCCTTCGAGCAGAGCGGTGGCGATCTGCCCACGGTCTATCGCGCGCTGGTGGAATCGCCGCAAGCCTGGGGCAACGCCGATGCGAAGTTCAAGACGCCATGGGAATGGACGGTTTCGTCGCTGCGCGCGCTCGGCTGGCGCGAGCGCGGCGACCTGAACGCCGCCCCGCTGCTCACGCAACTGGGCCAGCCTGTCTGGCGCCCCGGCTCGCCCGCGGGCTATGACGACATCGCCGCTAGCTGGGCCGCGCCCGATGCGCTAGTGCGGCGCGTGGAAGTCGCGCAACGCTTTGCCGCGCGCGCGGGCGACCGGCTCGACCCGCGCACGCTCGGCCCCATCGTATTGCCGGGCACGCTCAGCACGGCAACGGCCACGGCGGTTTCGCACGCCGAAAGCGTGCCGACGGCCATCGCGCTCTTGCTCGTCTCGCCCGACTTCCTGAGGAGGTAACCGGCATGTTCTCCCGCCGCCAATTTCTGCACGTCGCCGCCGTGGGTGCGGGCGCGATGCTCGTCGCGCCGGAGATCGTGTTCGCCAGCGCGGCCACCGAGCGCCGCTTCGTCTTCGTGATCCAACGCGGCGCCGCCGATGGCCTGAACATCGTCGTCCCCTATGCGGAACCCGCTTACGCGAGCCTGCGCGGCCCGCTCGCCATCGACACCGCGAACGCCGCGAAACTGAACGGCACCTTTGCGTTGCACCCCTCGCTCGCGCAAACGGCGCAGATGTACCGCGCCGGGCAGGCGCTCTTCGTGCACGCGGTGGCCTCGCCCTATCGCGACCGCTCGCATTTCGACGGCCAGAACGTGCTGGAAACAGGCGGCAGCGCGCCCTACCAGGTGAAGGACGGCTGGCTCAACCGGCTCGTCGGGCTCGTGGGCGCCACGCGCGAAAACGCCATCGCGCTCGCGCCCACGATGCCGCTCGCGCTGCGCGGCACGGCGCGCGCCACCTCCTATGCGCCGTCCGCGCTGCCGGCCGCGTCCGACGACCTGCTCACGCGCGTCTCCGCGCTCTACGAAGGCGATGCGCAACTGCGTGGCCTGTGGGCATCGGCGATGAATGCGCGCGGACTGGCCGGCGAGGCTAACGCGCATCAGGACCCCGCGAGCCTCGGCAAGCTCGCGGCGCAATTCCTCGCGCGCGCGGACGGTCCGCGCATCGCGATGATCGAGACCGGCGGCTGGGATACGCACAGCGCGCAGAACGCGCGGCTCGCCAATCAGCTCAAGGCGCTCGACACGCTGCTCGCCTCGCTGCGCGATGGCCTCGGCCCAGTGTGGAACCAGACCACCGTGCTCGTGGCGACTGAATTCGGCCGCACGGCGGCCGTCAACGGCACGGGCGGCACGGACCACGGCCAGGCGTCGGTGGCGATGCTCGCGGGCGGCGCGGTCGCGGGAGGACGCGTGCTCGCCGACTGGCCGGGCCTGCGCCCGGGCGACCTTTATGAACAGCGCGACCTCAAGCCCACGACCTCGCTGGACGCGCTGATCGCGGGCGCCGCGGCGGAAAGCCTGCAACTCGATCCGCAGCGCACGGCCGCCGTGCTGTTTGCGCAAGCAGGCACGCAGCGGCCGGTAACGGGTTTGATCCGCACATGAATGAATCAATCATCAGGATAACGGATCATTTTTTCCAGAAGGCCAATGCGCCAATCAACGAACGACAAAACCGTAAATCAAGGAGGAACGGAATCATGAAGACGAAGCCGATGCTACTCACCGCCCTGCTCACCGGCACGGCCCTGCTCTCGGCCTGTGTGGTGGAGCCCGCGCGGCCGCCCCAGCCGGCGCCGCGCGTGGAAGTCGTGCCGCCCGCGCCAGCGCCAGGCTATCACTGGGTGAAGGGCCACTACCGCTGGGAAGGCAACCACTGGCAATGGATTCCGGGGCACTGGGCCGGCTGGTAAGTCCCCGCCCCGCTGTACGCACCCACGCGCGGCGCGAATGCGCCGCGTGCGTGCGCCATCAGAAAGCGATCGTGGTCCTCACGCCCACGACCGCTTCGTCCCCCACGCGCCGCGAAACATTCTGCGGATCGGGAATGCCGCCCGCGGGCCTGAAGAAGTATTGAAAGTCGGCCTGCAACTGCCACCACGGCGCCACCTGATATTGGTAAGTCGCCTCCAGCACGGTTTCCGCGCTGCG